>NZ_JBGQQT010000007.1:0-118988 GCF_045528345.1 Desemzia sp. FAM 23989
ACGAAGCTGAACAAACAGCTTAAGACTAATTTTAACAAATTCGGTCACATTAATGCAAGCTTTTGCGAAGTAAAAGCTTGCATTAATGTGAGCCTTGGTTTTAGGACATTTTAACTTTCGCTTGACAATAAACAGATGCATCCATACCAGCAAGATTGTATCCAATTAAACTCCCAACGTTCATGAATCCAGCATTCACACCAACTAAGAAAATAATCAATCCTAGAAATACATAAACAATTCCTTTCAATACTCTTGCCAAAGGACGTTTGTGCAATTTTAAAGACAAAAAGTTGTATCCTAAGAAAGTTACCACAATTGGTACCAAAGCAATAAAAATTTCTTGAGAAATGATAGGTATTTCATGCAAGAATGGTTCCCACACGGTTCCAGATGGATTTAAATCAACAGGTAATTCACCAGTTAATTCATTTTGGCCAGTAATGATATTTAAAAACATCACTGCCATAATCGCACCAGAAGAAGAAATAGCCACTAATCCAAAACTGTCTTTTTCTGAAGCTTTTCCATTTTTTTTCATAGAAGAAATACCAGATGACAAAGACAACATAAAAGGTACTGTAAGAGCCCCTGTTGTGGCACCTGAAGCATCAAAGGAAATCGCTAAAAATTCACTAGAAGTAAAAAGTGAGAGGATAAAAATGAAGAGATAAACACCTGTTAAGATTTTAAATAAAGGAATACTGAACACAATACGCAATATTCCAACGGTCATCATGACCGCTATTCCTATGGAAACCGACACCAAGATAGTAGAACTTGGAACCAGCCCTCCAGTGACAGTATTGATCTGATTAGCTAAGATGTGCAAATCAGGTTCAGCAATTGAAATAAAAAATCCTAGAAATAATCCAGCAATCACAACTACCCAAACTTTATTGCTTTTTGTAACTCCTTTTCCCAGGTAATTACCAATAGGTGTTATACCAATATCGGTCCCTAATAAAAAAACAGCTAATCCAATAATAATGAATGTTGCTCCTAATAAGAATCGCAACACGACAGTTGTTTCTAAAGGAACAATAGTGAAATTTAATACTAAAACTATTGCAACGATTGGGAATACAGAGACTAGAACCTCCTTAAGTTTTTCTGTTAATGGGTTCAAATAAAATCCACTTCCTTTCCTATTTAATTGTTACTTAAAAAATAAACACTTATTATTGTACCATAGATTAAAAATACATGACTGAAAAATCGTGTACGCACTTGCTTTTAAAATCAGCTATTCCTTTAAACGCAGTAAAAACTGACTCAGTAAAAAGAGTCAGTTTTTATGCAACTTATATTGTTGTATTCTTAGATAGTTGAATCTGAATTTGAAGATGAGTCAGTTGTCTTATCAGCTTCTTTTTCTGCTTTTTGATTAGCTTTTTCAAGTGTACGTTTGGCAACGTCACGTCCACCAATACCAAAGGCAATAGCGAAGGCTACAGCAATACCACCCATAATGAAGATAAAGGCTGTATTAACAATGCTTGTTGCAAATTGCAATTGATCTAATGCCATAAAGATTGAGAAGATAATCAAGATGTACTTCACAGCTTCTCCAAAGAATTCGCTCTTCGTAGAACTAGAAATGAAGTTTCCTAATAATGTTCCTCCCACGATACCAAGGCCTAAAATAACTAATGCACTAATAACTAGTGGCAAGTAAGAAATGATCGCTGCTCCAATAGTGTTTAGAACTTCTAAGTTTAATACATTCAATGCTTCAACTAAGAAGAAAATTCCAATCACTACAGAAACGATTTGGCCAGCTAATTTAGCTAAGTCAATATTCATTTTACCGTTTGTATTCAAGTATTTCGTTAAGCTGTTGATACCTGTTCCACGTAATAAATCAGCAAGTAATTGTCCTACAAATTTAGCGATAAAGATCCCAAGTCCTAAAAGAATAACAGCTACTAAAACATTTGGAATGGCTGCTAAGATTGAGTTCAATACGCCCACTACTGGTCTAGAAATACTTTCAATTCCTAAAATTTCAAGAGCCGCAGTAGCAATTGGAATTAAAATGACTACGAAAACTAAGTTAGCTAAAACTTTAGCAATTGTCCCTTTTTGCGATTGTGATGGAGCTGAATCAGGTGTTTCTCCTGAACCACTTAATTTAGACATCCATTTATCTAAGTTAAGCGATAAAGCTAAGTTGTAAACCAGGTTCTTGACAAATTTTGCTACAAAGTACCCTAAAACTAGTATAAACGCCGCACCGATTAACGTCGGGATAAAGTTCAATGCTGTGTCAAACATGTTAGAGATTGGTTGAGCTACCGCAGTTAAACCTAACATACCAAGGATTGCTGGTAAGAATAATAACCATACAAGATAGTAGACAACATTTCCAATTGAATCAATGGTTGTGTTAGCTTGTTCTTCGGTTTGTACTACCCCCCATTTCACTAAACGTCTGTTAAAGCCTATTTTACGCAGGCCTTTTTGGATCCCTTTTCTTAATAATACTGCGATCAGCCAAGCAATTAGAAATAGGGCAATCGCACCTAATAGAGTGGGCAGAAAGTTAACGAATGAGTTGAAACCTGAACTGATAGTATTCGATATATTATCCATTTCATCTCTCTCCTTTATTTTTTGTAATATTTTGTACACATTTGAGTATAGACTATCTTTGCAAAAGATTAAAATAATATGCTTTATGCTTTTCTTTTTCAACTATTCATTTTCTGTATTGACAACGCTCCTGTGTATTGATACTTTTATAGTATTATTATTTTTTAGAAAAAGAGGTCATTAAATGAACGAAGAAAACCGTTTAGGTACAGAAAAAATTCCGAAATTGTTAATGGAATTTGCTATTCCGGCTATTATTGGAATGATGGTAAACGGGATTTACAATATTGTAGACAGAATATTTATTGGAAACGCCCCTGGTCTAGGTTCGCTAGGTTTAGCAGCTGTGTCGATTACCTATCCGGTAACATTGGTGTTATTAGCCTTTGCGTTAATGGTTGCTGTTGGTGGAGCTACTATTTTCTCCATTAGCTTAGGTAAAAAAGAAACCGATAAAGCGCAGCATTATTTAGGAAATGCACTGACCTTGGCTATTCTTTTAGGGGCTCTATTTATGATCTTCGGAAATATATTTATTGAGCCGATTTTGGTTTTCTTGGGGGCTAGTGCTGATGTACTACCGTACGCAGAGGAATATTTAAGTATTATTTTATATGGAGCTATCTTCCAAGCTATTGCTATGACACTGAATAACTTTGCTCGGGCAGATGGTAGTCCTAGAGTTTCTATGATTAGTATGCTCATCGGGGCAGGTTTCAATATTATTTTTGACTATATCTTTATCGTCCAACTGGGTTGGGGCATGGCGGGAGCTGCTTATGCCACAATTGGTGGTCAGTTTCTTTCTATGATTTGGCAGTTGTTTTACTTTTTGAGTGCTAGAAGCAATGTTAAATTAAAGATCAAAAACATGGCTTTAAAAAAATTCTACATCATCTCTATTCTTTCTATAGGGATCCCCGCTTTTATGCTCCAAATCGCTAATAGCGTATTAAACATTGTTCTAAATAATACCTTAGTAAATTATGGTGGAGATGTAGCCGTTTCTGTGGCCGGTATTATTACCAGTGCTGTTACTTTGATTATCATGTTTGTTTCCGGATTGATACAAGGGATGCAGCCGATCACAAGCTACAATTATGGAGCTAGGAAAGGTGACCGTGTCAAAGAAGTATTGAAAATGGGATCTATTATTGGTGGAGCCATTACCACCCTTGGTTTTTTAGCGATTCAGATCTTCCCAGAATTTGTAGTGATGATGTTTAATCAAGAACCAGCAGTCATTGAACTAGGAGTACCTGCTATTCGTATCTGGGTACTGGCATTTCCTTTAGTTGGGATTCAAATTGTCTGGGCCAATTATTTCCAAGCTATTGGTGAGGTTCGTCTAGCTAGTTTCTTGAATTTGATGCGGCAAATTATTGTGCTCATTCCATTAATTCTTTTATTCTCTCATCTCTTTGGTTTATATGGAGTCTATTTTGCAGTACCGACCGCTGAATTATTGGCTTTTGGGATTACGGCTTACTTCTTTAGAAATCAGTTTAAAAAAGACCGTTTCTAAATTGCAAAATGCTCACAAAAAAAGAGTCATTAGGTTTTCAACTCCTAATGGCTCTTTTTTTGTGAGCAAATGTTAACTAAATCGCCTATAACTCGTAATCTTACAATCTGTAGAGGTTATCTCCAGTCTGCTTAGATGCGTTGCGCAGACCAAAATTTACTCTCTCGTAAGTCTTAACATTTTGCTCCACGCTCTGGTTTAAACGCGCTAATCAAGGCAGCTAAACGCCTTGATTAGCGCTCTGATTTTTCATTATAGTAGAAAACGCCTACTCCGCCGATCCCTATGTGTGGCCCGAGTACTGCTCCTATTTTGAACAGTTCTATGTTGGCTTCTGGAATGATCTCTTTAATTTTTTCACCAATTATTTTTGCGATTTCCTCATCATCTGCATGACTAATTCCAATTGTTTGCTGCGTAAACTCTCCCACCCCATTTTGGACATCTTTAAGAATGCGTTTAAACACTCTTTTTTCTCCGCGAATCAATTTTTGAATTTTTATCCTGCCCTCTTCTAACTTCAAGTAAGGTCTGATATTTAATGCTGTTCCAACTTGGCCTGCTACTTTTGGTAAACGTCCACCCTTAACCAACCATTCTAAATTGGACACTGTAAAGTGGTATTCCATATGATCCGCACTCCATATGGCAAAGTCTACGATTTCTTCATAAGCACAGCCTTTTTCAATCATTTGCAACAGTTGCAGTGCAATCAAAGCACTACCACCAGCTCCACCTTTAGAATCTACAGCAGTAAACTTTAAATCTGGGTATTTTTCTTTATAACTTTGCATGATTTGATACCCTAAGTTATACGTTCCTGAAAGTTCCGATGATAGAGCTAAATAAATCACATCTTCTTTTTCTGCAACGTATTTATCCAATGCTTTCATCATAGACTCAGCTGAAATTTGCGAGGTCTTGGGAACTATTCCTTGTCGCATATAATCATAGACTGTATCTAATGCGATCTCTTCACCATCTAAATACGATTTTTCTGCAATCGTGATGCTCAAAGGCACCACTTCATAGTCATAATTGGCTTGCATCATTTCATTTTGATCGCAGTCGGAATCTATCATCAATCTTGTCATTCTCTTCTCCTTCAAAGATTGGTTTACCACCAACCGTTTCTTTCGCATTTCTTTTAGTTCATGCCATGCTCTTTCTGCAAATAGTCTACAGACTCATTGATCAAACGCGTTAAAGCATCTATGTGGATATCTGATAGACGTTTGACATACACGCAACCTTTTCCTTTAGTGTACTTGCCCAACTCATTCAATAGTACAACTTTTCTCTCTTCATTCAACCACAAATAAAGCGAAAACTTTCCTTTTCGGGGAGCAAAACTTGCTAGAGCACTGTCACCTTCATGTCCAGAAGGATATTTATAATGGTAACTACCGAAACCAATGATGCTTTCTCCCCACAGCTTAGCATCAAAACCAGTCGCTTCTCTAAATATCCAGATCAATTCTTTTGTTTCTTGTCTCTGCTGTTCATTTTCAATAGAATCTACGAATGCATCCACATTATGATCTGTTTCTTTTGTTTTAAGTTTTGCCACAATCTTCATCCCACCTTATCTTTATGGATGTATCTGTTGATTTCATTTTAATGGATAGTGTTAAAAATAGAAAGGGACTGTTTCAAAATCGAGTATGGATGCTCGATTTTGAAACAGTCCCTTTCGGTAACTCTATTCTATTTGTTTATTTTCCATGACACTTTTTGTATTTTTTACCGCTGCCGCATGGACATGGATCATTACGTCCAACTTTGTGCACCGTTACAGGTTGTTTCACCGGTTTTAAATTAGCAGATTGAACCATTTTGCTTGAGGCTAATTCTTGAATCGTAAAACCGTGATTGTGCCAAGTTCTTGAATGTTCTCTCAGCTCTTTAAACAATTCCACAAATTCCATAACTTCTTCTTTGCTGTCGAATGAGAATCCACGCTTAGTCAAATCTTGGTACAGTTTTTCTCCAGATTTGCCAATAACAGCTCCTTCAACAATCGTATACAAAGCGATATTCTTCGTATCTTCACCAAACTCCTTACGAGCAAGGAAGTTTTTCATGTTCAAGTATTGCAATAAATCCGCATTTATCCAATGGTCTTCATAATACTGAATATCTTCTATAGTCGGCATGAAGTAAGCTATGTGAAGGATACGTTTCAGACTTTCTTGTTCAATCCCCTCTGCATCAAATAATACCGAAGTGATAAGATTCTCATTGAAGATGAAATGAATATCCCAATCCGCTAAGTGAGTAATAGACTCACTGGCATTTTCTTCAGTGATGGCTTCACTATGGTGCTCATTCCACACCTTCACAAATTGTTCTACTGTGTACATGCCGTATAAATGGAGCAATGCCGTCACATACATTGAAAACTCTTGGTATTTAGCAGCTTTTACTGTATATTCTTCGTTATCCTCTAAGCTCTCGATTATTTCTTTTACTTCATCTGCTAAGAAAGGTTGAAATTCACCATCTTCTTCTTCCACATATAAGTATCCATACTCAGCTAAGGCAGCTAAGGGTTTAGCATCTAGGACATCAAAAATCGTTTCATTTTCTTTAAACGAAAGAACCTTTCTAAGCGTTCCTTGACTGTTGTTATCCATAGAGCTTAATAGATGAGGAAGGTTTTCCAGCATCTTTTCTTTCATACTTTCAGCCATTTTAGTTTTTGTATGACTTTTGTAAACTTTTATAGTGTGCTTGTCTGCAATATTCATCATCACGTCTTTTGTGTTTGATTGCAGCAATGTTACCAGCCCATTAGTTGAAGTGCTGGCTGTTGTTTCTTTACCATTCATGAATATTACTCCTGACCTTTTTATATCTTTCATTAGTCTATCTTATTATTTGCTGTAATAGCAACCTTTTTTAGAAAAATAATGCTTTTTCAAATGATTTTTTCATTAAGATAAGATATTCTTCTCTTTCAGCATTTTGCCAGCTTCTTCTATTTCTAATTTTGTTTCATAATACCGATTCCAAACCGTTACTAAGTAATGGACATTTATGTAGCCGAATATTTGCTTAAAAGTTGCGGCGTTACGATAAAAAGAACCAAAATTACCTGTCTCATTGCTAGTTGATACAGTTGAGTCTTGGCTTATTTGTTCAGTCCACTCGTTCGGCATTTTCATTTTTATTTGTTCACTGTCTACATATACAAATAAATAACCTTTTTCAATCCATTTTTGCAGTTGTCTAAACTCTGCTTCTTCAGCATTCTGCAGTTGCAGAAACGCTTCTTTTTCGGTTGAAGAAAAGTGGCTCCATTCAGTTGAAAAATGTTCTTTGATTACTGGAATCAATAACTCGGTGATTTTTGCCTTAGTATAACTTTTTCTTACCTCTACTTGATGCTGTACAGCTAATTGGAACAAATTATCTTTTTTGTAACTCATTAAGTGATCTGTTAAAGTTTCCTTAGGCATTCCCTTAATGACCCATAAATCTATTGCAGATTCCATACTAACCCCGACTTTCTATACATAATACTCTCATTTTACAACAAATTCGCCTTTTCGTAAAATAAGCGTCAAAAAAGAGGGCTCAACAACAGTCTCCCCCTCCTCACATTGTCCTATTTAGTTATCCATAGGTTGTATATTCTGTATTATCGAATTGATTGAAATCCATAAAACTAATTTCCCACAAATGACCATCTAAATCACTGATGCGTTTAAAATACATCATTTCTTCTTCTCCAGGATTTGATTTGTCTTTTCCTCCTGCTTCAAGAGCTTTATTGAATACTTCGTCTACTTCTTCTTTAGAAGAAAGATTAATGGCTAGGATATTTTCGTTTTCTTTAGTGGTATCTGTTATGCCTTTATGGGTGAAACTGCTGAAGAATTCTTCCATCAATAACATAACATACATATTAGGTCCCAAAACTAAACAAGCTGCATTCTCATCCGAAAAACGCTCATCAAACCCAAAACCTAGTTGCGCGAAAAATGTTTTTGACGCTTTTAGATCTTCCACTGGTAAATTAACAAATAGCTGACTGGCTTTTACTTCCATCTGTTTTCACCTCTCTTCTTCATTATCCTGAGTTACCTAAGTAAGCACTGCTGCTTTTCAAAAAAGTCGCTATTTTAGGGCGCTCTGTTATTTGCTTACATTATACTGCTTTTTGTTTGATAGCGCGAAAGTTACGTTGTACATTTTTATATTCGTGAATACTGCTTATATTATTACTGGGTATAGAGTTTTCCGTTACTTCGCAATATCATATAAATTGACAGCGTTTAACACACTGTGCTAGATTTAGGATACTAGCATTAGGTTGCATTAAGGGAGTGACACACATATGGGTAGAGGTGGCGGCAGTAGAGGCGGCGGTAGTCGCGGAGGAGGAGGATCTTTCGGGGGCAGTCGTGGTGGAGCCGGCCGAAGCGGAGGCGGCTTCGGGAGTGGCAGAGGAAGCAGTGGCGGTTTTGGGGGCTTTGGAGGTTCTTCGAGAAACAGAGGTGGTTACAACCGCCCTTCAAGACCAATCTTTATTCCAACTCGTCCCTTCTATGGCTCAAGACCCCGCAGTGGACGTTATTATGGTACTGGTGGCGGCGGAGGAGGTTGCGGCAGCTCTGGTTGCAGCACCTTAATTATCGTTTTACTGGTTATCGGAGCTATTCTGTATTTCTTTGGTTCCAGTTCAATCGGTACCAGCGGCAGCAGTGATATCACCCGTTCCACTATAGAACGAGAAGCACTACCTGAAGGTTCTGTAAATGAAACTGATTACTACACTGATCAAGCAGGTTGGATTGGTAATCAAACCGTTATGACAGACGGACTACGCCATTTCTATAATGAAACTGGAGTTCAGCCGCATGTCTATATCGCAGATAACATAAACGGTTCTACATCACCTACCAGCGCTGAACTAGAGGAATTCTCGCGAAATTTATATGATGAATTATTTACCGATGAAGCTCATTTATTATTGGTATTCTTCCAAAGAAGTGAAGCTGACTACGGCAATTACATGGATTACTATGTGACTGGAACGCAGGCAAAAAGTGTGATCGATACTGAAGCCGGAGACATTTTGTTGGACTATCTGGATAGGAATTATTACGATGAGAGTCTAACTGAAGAAGAATTTTTCAGTAACTCGTTTCGTGATGCAGCAGATAGAATGATGGAAGTAACCCGCTCTCCATGGATCACCGTCTTTATCATTTTAGGTATCGTAATATTGATTTTCTTGCTTTACACTTGGTGGAAACGAAAACAACAACAAAAGAACTTAGAAGCTAAACGTACAGAAGAAATGTTGAGTAAACCTCTAGATACTTTTGGTGATTCTGCAGCAGAAGATTTGGCAAAAAAATATGAGAACGACAATAAAAAATAAACCCACTTTTAGGAGGAATGCAACATGGCAATTTTAAATCGGTTCCAAGATATCATTAGTGCAAATATCAACGCAATCATCGACAAAATGGAAGATCCGGAAAAAATGATTGACCAGTACCTGCGCGACATGATGGAAGACTTAGCAGAAGTGAAACAAAATACCGCTGGTGTTATGGCTGAAGAAACCAAATCAAAACGCTTAGTAGATGAGAATGAAGCAGAAGTTATGAAATATACAAACTTTGCCAAAAAAGCTGTTGAAGCTGGTAATGATGATGATGCTCGTGTTTTCCTAGCTAAAAAACAAGAATTGGAAGATATCGGGACTGGGTTGGCGAAATCATACGCTTCCGCACATGAAAATGCCTCAAAGATGCGTCAAATGCATGACAAATTGGCTTCGGATATTGAAAAACTTAGAGGCCGCCGTTCAATGATCAAAGCACAAATGTCTGTGGCAGATACACAAGAAAAACTTAATAATGTCAGTGACTCTATTGGAAAAACAGAAGGTGCTATGAGTGCTTTCCAACGGATGGAAGAAAAAGCATCTCGTAGATTGGATGAAGCCAATGCCATGTCTGAATTAAACCAAGAACCCGAAGATCCAGCAAAATCATTGGAAGAAAAATACTCTTCTCAAGGATCTGCTGCAGTTGAAGACGAGCTAGCTCGTCTAAAAGGGGAAATGGGTAAATAATCTTCATTTTAAAGAGCTGGATTCAGGATAGGAATTCCTATCCTGAATCCAGCTCTTTTTTTGATACGGTGATTAAATGGAGAGAAACATGTGCTTAGGATAGCCAGCATGACGGTTATGTTATGTTTATTCCTCAAGTAGGGCTTTATCTTATGTTCACTTGAGGAATAAATCTACTTTATTAGTCAAGTGATAGTTTAATTGGTTGCGGCTTGAAGAGTAAACGTACTTTATTAATCAAGTGAGCAGTCATATAATACTCAGTTGACTAATAATCCACGTTTTCTATTCGAATGCGTGCCCTTTTCTCTCCAGAAGCATTCATAAACATGACTAAAACTAAAATTGGCTGGCATAAGTCCAATAGAATCTCGAACTCAAACCAGCCAATCAGCTACGCATGAACTACACGCTGTTCCTTTGCTCTTTTCTTAAAAAAGTTGCGCAGATCTCTCATTCACGCTTCAAATCGTTCAATTTTATACACTTCTATTGCATATGTTTTTTCGATTTCGTCCAGCACTCTGTCTAAAACTGTATGGCATTGTTGATATTCATTTCCAACTACACTTATGCCAATAACACCCTGATTCAGCATATCCTGCTTGTCAATCTCCGCTATACTGATATTGAATTTGCCATGCATTTTATGAATCATGCTTTTGACTACGCTTCGTTTATCTTTTAGAGAAAATGAATCATCGATCCGAAACATTAATTCCATTCCAACTATTGCCATTGAGTCCACCTCGATTGCCTCTTTTGGTTTAGTTATCTTTTTCAACTTCGCGTTTTGCAATGCTCAATGCTCTTAATTTAGGGGTCTTTTTGTATTCGTGCTCGTGCATTTGTTTAATGATTTCGGCTAAGAAGTCTACGCTTTCTACTAAATATTCTCCTTTATTCAACATCACACATTCTGAACGACTACCTTGGGCTGCATCCGTCACTTCTGCTCTAGTGGGGATTCCGCTGGCAACCATATTTTCCAATACTTGCGTTCCCCATACTACCGGCACGTCTGCCGCTTCACAAATCCAGAGAATCTCTTGCTGCAATTCAGCTAATCTCAAGAAACCAGCTTCAACTGCCAAGTCCCCACGAGCGATCATGACGGAAAAAGGATTTTGTCCGGCTGCTGCTACTATGATTTCAGGCAACTTCAGCACACCTTCAACGGTCTCTATTTTAGCCATCAAAGGAACAGAAAGAGCCTTTTCCTCCGTCATTCGTTTTTGCAATTCTTCCTGAATGTGCTGCACATCTTCTGCATTTTTTACAAATGAAAAACCTATAATGTCTGCATGTTTGCAGACAAAATCCAAATCTTGTTTATCTTTGTCAGTAAGGAATTCCATTTTTAATTCCGATTCTGGAAAATTCAGTCCTTTCTCTGCTTTTAAACGAACCCCTTTTTTAGAGTCCACTTTCTTGACCTCGATCATGACTCCCTCATCAATGACTTCTTTCACTATCCCTTCTACAATTCCATCATCTATTTTTATAGGGTCGCCCTTTTTTAAATCATCTAAAATTTCAGGTACACTGCAGCCTAATACCAAATCAATACCATTTACTTTTTCTGGTATTTCAGCACCCGTTAATAAAAACTTATGCCCCACTTTTACTTTTGGTTTCTTTAATGTAGTAAAAGTCCAGCTAACTCGAGCTTTAGGCCCGGCAATATCCATCAGTACCTGACACTCTTGCCCCAATTTCTTCTCACATTTGCGGATCGTTTTAATCATGGCTGACCATGTTTTAAGGTCATCATGGGCACAATTGATGCGGCCTACATTCATTCCTGCTTTCATTAATTTCTCTATCAGAGAGCTGTCTTTTGCCGCTTCGCTGGGTAGTGTCACCATGATACGGGTAAATCGTTCTTTTGGTTTCTTTCCAAATATCGTGGCTGTATTCTTTTCCAATTCTTCATTTCCAGAAATGTAGGACTCGATAGACGGATATTCCAGTTGTTCCGAGCCTATATCCTTTTCCAATATCTTTCCTAAGCTCAAAATAACAGCATTTAGATTGTCCAACACTCTGGATTCCAGTCTTCCAAGTGAGGATAGTCCCCACGGTGTTAAACCTTCTTGGATTTTACGGATGTCATGATTCCGCAGTACTAGATAATAAGCCAAATTACGAGCACTTAACTCCTTATGCTCTTTTTTTAAAAACGGTTGCCATTTGTCATATAATTTATTGCCTTCTTCAACAACCTCTTCTCGTAAGGCAATCAGTTTGTCATACAATTTTTCTGGATATTCTAAATAGGTGTTTTTAGACACTTTAGTTCCTCCTAATTCGATTCTTGATGTTCAGCAATAATCTTTTTTGCTTGATTAATAAACGTTTCGAGCACTTGGATACGAGCGTATTTTTTATCTTTTCCTGCTACGATTGTCCATGGTGCTGTTGATGTACTCGTACGTACCAGCATTTCATTCATTGAATCAATGTATTCATCCCATTTTTTACGATTTCGCCAGTCTTCATCGGTTAGTTTGTACACTTTATCTGGCTCGTTTTCACGATCTTTGAAGCGTTGTAATTGTTCCTCTTTATCAATGTACAGAAAGAACTTGACGACAAGCGTACCAAAATTAGTCAACTGAGCTTCCATTTGATTGATTTCTTCGTATGCCCGGTCCCATTCTTCAACCGATGCAAATCCCTCCACTCTTTCGACCATTACACGACCATACCAGCTGCGGTCAAAGATCTTGATATCTCCTCTTTTAGGAAAATTCTGATAAAATCTCCATAGATAATGGTATTGTTCTTCTAACTTATTGGGCGCAGATGTAGTGATCACTTCATAGCCTCGAGGGTCCATTTCTCGAGTCAGTCGTTCAATAGCACCGCCTTTTCCAGCCGCGTCCACTCCTTCAAAAACAAGAATAGTCGGTATTCTTCTAGTATAGAGCTGGAAAGCCAGTTGTTGCGCTTCTAGTTGAAGGGCATCTTTTCGTTCGTCGTATTCCTGATCTGATAAACTAAGAGTCAAATCGACTTTTTCTAACGGTCTTTCTACCTCAGAGTATTCCCGAAAATGCTGAACGCCTCCATTTTTCATCCCCATGATACGGTCGATTCCTTGATGAATTAAATCTATTGACATGCCTAATACTTGTTCAGAAGCTGCTTTTTTATCTTCCGTAGAAATGATATGCCAACGACTGAAAGGAAAATCAGATTTTTCCAGAACCTGTTCAAAGTGTTCCAAATAATCTTTATAATGCTGATACTGTTCTTCATCCCGCTCACTGATCATAAATTCTCTATAAGGATCTTTTTTCAATTCATCGATCCTTTTTTGTTGCGTCTTTTCTTTTTGATGCAAGAAGAACTTCAAGATGATCGCTTTATCATCCAACAGTTCTTTTTCAATGAGACTAATGTCTTGAATTCCTTGCTCCAATTCCTCTTTATTGATCGACAAATCCGTTAATAATTTGAAATAAAAACTGCGGTCAAAAATAGCAACATCCCCTTTTTTAGGGATTTTTTCCCAAAAACGCCACAAAAATGGTCGCGCATTTTCTTCTTCTGTTGGTGTTTCAAAAACACTCACTTTATAAGATTTCGGATTTAATTCACGGACTAAGTCTTTGATGACATATCCCTTTCCAGAAGACTCCCAGCCGTCAACAATGATCAGCACAGGAATGTCCAAATTTTTCACTAGGCGTTGTGCTCTTGCTAACCGCTCCCCTAATTCTTTGCGTTTAAAATTGGTATACAGATTAGCAGTTTCTTTAAATGAAAAGTCCTTTAACATTCTCCCACCTCCGTTTTAGTGTAGCTTTGTATTTATTATAAATTCTTAGCGGCATATTTACGAAGAAAACGGTTTATACACCTTCTATATACACAGTCCTGTCTTTGTCAATTGTTGATCATTAAAATAAAGAGGCAGCTTTTCCCTGATCAGAGAAAGCTGCCTGCTTAATTAATTATGCATCGTTCTTCATTCTTTTATCCTTCATTTGCCCAAAAGATCATTGGTTTTGGTGAATAAATAATGGTTCATTTTTTCTGAACTCCACGTCATGAGAATGATACTGAATAAAATATAATAGGGAAAAAGCGCAATGGTATTCATTGAAACTAATCCGCTGAAAACAATCGGCATAATAGAACTCCCAATATAGGCAAATGCCACTTGCAGCCCCATGACTGACTGAGATGCACTTCTGCCAAATCGATTTGGCGTATCATGCATCATGCTGGGATACATAGGCGCACATCCTAAACCGACCAACAACAGTCCAATCATTGAAAAGAAGTCAGGCAACGGCAAAATCAATACCACACTACCAGCCGCACAAATCACTTGTCCGATACGAATCAAGTTTTTATTGTTGATCGTATAGGTTAAAAAGCCGGAAACCAGTCTTCCTACCGTTATGCCTAAGAAAAACAGCGACGTCCACCGAGCTGCCAGTTCAGGTGGTAAGCCTTTGTATTCTACGAGATAAGTACTGCTCCATAATCCAGTAGTCGTTTCTATGGCGCTGTACAAAAAGAAAGACAATACCGATAATTTAACACTCGATTGTTGGATAACACTTTTTTTAGATTGCTGTTTCTCTTCGTCTTCTGCAGCCATCCGAGTGTCAGCTTGCTCTATTTTCTTCCATCTAGGTAATGCAGTAGCTATAATCACTACTAAGGCCAGCTGTAGAATACCAATCGTTAAATATCCGTTTTCCCAACTGCCGCGCGCAATGAAAAAAGACAAAATCAGTGGCCCGAGCGTTGCTCCCAATCCCCAAAAACTATGTAACCAACTCATATGGCTGGCTTTGAACTATAATGCCACAAAGTTGTTTAATGCCGCATCCACCGATCCTGCTCCCAATCCTAAGGGAATCGCTAAGACACATAACCACCAAAACGCAGGTAAAAAAGCAAAACCGAGTAAAGCAACCGCTGTAAGGAAGATACTGACCAGTGTCACTTTTCCTGTACCGAATCGTTTCAACATTCTCCCACTTAGTAAGCTGGACACCACTGTTCCTACAGTCGTAATAACCGAAATCCAGCTGACTGAAGAAATCGAAACCCCTAACCCCTGATACATAGCTGGCCAAGCAGAGCCCAGCAATGAATCTGGCAGTCCTAAACTGATAAAGGACACATACACAATCACCAAAATCAACGTCATTTAATTTATTCCTTTCATTCTTACAGAAATGTTGTAATCGCTTTTTATCTCTTTAAGTGTACTGTTTTTCTTTAAAATAGTACACGAAAAATAAAAGAAAAATCCAAGAATCTCATTCTTGGATTTTTCTTTTATTTCGATACGCTTAATTTGGGATTGTCAATACCTGTCCGATTCGAATCAGATTGAGATTAGCCATATTATTGGCTTTCGCGATCTCTAAGGCTGTCGTGTTGTATCTTTGTGCGATTCGATATAACGTATCTCCAGCTTTAACTGTATATTTGACAGGGGTCGTAGGCGGTGGTGTGGTTTGAGAGCGTGTTGGAATCGTCAATATTTGGCCGACTCGAATCAAACTTGGGTTGGTGATTTTATTTGCTGCAACGATTTGTTGTACCGTTACACCATATCTTAGTGCAATCGCATAAAGTGTGTCTCCAGCTCGAACAGTATGTCTTAGACTAGTAGGAGGAGGTGTTGTCCCGCCAGATCCTGGAATCGTCAATACTTGCCCGACTCGAATCAAATTCGGATTAGCCAAGCGATTGGTTGTTGCCAGTTGTTGAACGGTCACTCCATAACGTAACGCAATGCTGTACAATGTTTCTCCTGCTTTAACAATATGTGTTCTCCCACTTGTAGAAGAACTTTGATACGTTAATAGTTGAGAAACAGTCACAAATTTATATCCCAAAGCTTTTAATTTACTGATCATTCCGGGTAAAGCTTCAGGAGTAAACGTATCTTGTCCTGCATGCATCAACACAATAGCACCTGGTACGATGTTATTAATCACTTTATTAGTCATCGTTGCGGCAGAGTCTCCTCGCCAATCAACCGTATCAATTGTCCACATGATCGTTTTGGTATATCCCATTTCTCCTACCGTATTCAAAACGGTAGTACTGGACGCACCAAACGGCGGTCTAAAGAGCGGCTTAGTTGTTTTCCCGGTAGCATTTTTGACCATGGTCTCGGTTCTATTCAATTGGTCTTTCACTTGAGTGGTTGAAATTTTAGTAAAATCAGGATGGTTGAAGGAATGGTTTCCAATCTCGTGGCCTTGATTGACAATATTGCGAATCAAATGAGGGTGTTGTTGAGTGGCGGCTCCAGTAAGGAAGAAAGTTGCTTTAATATTGTTTTTAACTAAAATAGCCAAGATTTCGTTGATATGTCCGCCATCACTTCCGTCATCAAATGTGAAAGAAACGACTTTAGTGGTAGTATTTACTCGATAAACAGCTTGAGAGGGTGCTGCAAAGACCGGCACTGCTAAAGAAAACATCACCAGCAAGGAGGCAACTAGTGCTGCAATTACTTTCACTAGTTGAATTTTTTTTATCATCTCTATCACCTATTCTTTCTCATTCAAGCCTTAGCATGCGGGTGTGGAATAAACAGACGACAAAAGGAAGGATAGCTTTTTTATCATGGACATTCCTCCTACAGCTCATTATTGGTTCATCTTTTTTCACCTTTATTATACTTTATTTTTGCATCCATATACATCACAACAGACTATATAACAGCACAAATTAATTCGTTTCTTGAAGGCGATACAGTTTGCCGTTGAAGTCTACAATAATCAATTCTCCCTTTTCATCTAAGCCAAATGAAGAAATCATCAGGTCTGTATCAGCGATCTCCGCATTGTCTACAGATTCCTTATCCGTCATCCAAAGTGCCCATAGTTTTCCGGACACAAAATCTCCGTATATATACGTACCTTTTAGGCTGCTATTGTCTTCACCATTATAAACATATCCTCCTGTAATAGATTGCCCTTCAGAATGATCGTATTCCCAAATAGGTTCCTCCAGATCAAGTTCTTCCATTGAATCTTCAGGTGCATATTCCATTGTGCCTTCCATCAAACGCCAACCATAATTTTTGCCTGTTTCTATTAGATTGATTTCTTCCATAGCATTCTGCCCGACATCTGCCAACCAGATCCATTCCCGTTGTGCATCAAAACTAAACTTCCAAGGGTTACGCAGTCCATAAGCAAAAATTTCTTCTCGATAACCTTGATCGTTTCCAGCAAATGGATTATCTTCAGGAATCCCGTAAGGCAATCCGTTTGTTGAATTATCTACATCAATCCGCAGCAATTTGCCATAAATTTCATCTAGTGATTGTGCATTGTCTTGAGGATCTCCGCTTCCCCCTCCATCTCCGGTTCCAACATACAAGTAGCCATCTGGTCCAAAAGCAATATGTCCCCCATTATGATTTGTATAAGGTTGTGGAAATTCCATCAGAGTCATTTCACTGTCCAGCGCTGTTTCGTAAGTCAATGGGTCAGCTTCAAAACGAGACAACTTGGTTCCTTGTGCATTTGTGTAATTCACATAAAAATACCCATTTTCACTAAATTCTGGATGAAATGCCAACCCCAATAGTCCCATTTCATTTCCCGCTAAACTGATCTTATTGCTTAGATCGATAAAAAGTTCTTTTTCAGCCGCATCCGGTAAGTTTTCAAACGCATAAATTTTACCAGTTCGCTCAACCACAAAAACAGTATTCGATTGGTCACTTGCTGCAGTAAAAAAGAGCGGTTGTTCAAAAGTTAGATTTACATAGGCCTCTCTTATTTCATAGGTTGCAGGTTCAAACTCTTCAGAGACAGCATCTGATTGTATTTGAGATTCTGAGGTTTTTTCAGCAGATTCGTTTGAAGATTCAACTTGACTGCTTGAGGTCATTTCTTCATCTGTTGAGGATTCGCATGATACGAGTAAGGGGAGAGAAAACAGTAGGAATAACAGTATTATTTTCATCACATGGAACTCCTTTCTGCAAAACAACTTTCTTCTATTGATATAGGCGGTTTCGATACTCATTGAGGACAGGTAGCTGGAAATAGACAGGTTCATTTTAAAAATAAGTGGATGGATTAAAAAAGGAAGGAACCTCTGTTAGGCTCCTTCCTCTCATATGTGCAACACGTGTACTCACATTTTTATTTTCGATGCCACTTCTCATAAATGGTCTTACTACAACTAGATAGATGTCACTAAAGATTTTCTGAACTAAACTTTTTACATCTTGGTTCTTTGAATCTTTATTCTTAGAAGAGTGTTCTTTGAATAGTGTTTCTAAAAATCTAGCTGTGAGATACTCCGTGCTGCTATGATAGTAGATCCTAGTTTGATGTCTTCAATAATATTATAAATCTACGAAGTACATCAACTAAGATACTTTGGGTCAACAGCTCTACTTAAACCGTTAACCTAAGAACCTTATAAAAAGGTTCTTCTAAAGAGCGGCATGCTCTTTCTTTTCTTATCTAATGTTTCTGGCATGTCCCTCTTTACACATAGAATATAACATGAAAGCGTTTGCTTGTCAATGAGTTTTTCTTTCTTTTTTTATCTTTTTATCATAAAATACAGCATTTTCGTACTATGTCTTTTTCCAAGTTCGCTCTCTTTAGTTTAGCAATGACTAATTTTTAGTGCACGAAAATTCAGCTCCTTCCATATTTTCTCACTAAATTCTTAGAGTTCTGTCATATCGCATTTAGTAAACGATAACATTCTGATTTACGTCCTTGTGTTATTTTACATACAAGTTTCATGTATGTTACGGTTATTATTGTGTTCAAGACGCGGGAAAAAAACAAAAACTGTTTAAAAAGACGATGGAATCGATCTTTTGCACGCTTTTCACGTCAAACTGATTCCATTAGTTTTTAAAATAAACAAAGGAGTTGAACCTTTTTGCCTAAAGTAACTGTTGAAAATTTATCAAAAGTTTTTGGAAAAAAAGAAGAACAAGCTTTAAAGTTAGCCAGCCAAGGTAAAACAAAAGCTGAAATTCTTAAAGAAACTGGTGCCACTCTTGGTGTAAATAATGCTAGTTTTTCTGTTGAACAAGGAGAAATATTTGTGATCATGGGTCTTTCCGGAAGTGGAAAATCGACACTCGTTCGTTTGCTGAACCGTCTGATTGAACCTTCTAAAGGTGATGTCTTTATTGATGGAAACAATATTTCACAAATGGGAAAAGATGATTTACGTAACGTCAGAAGAAAAGAAATGAGTATGGTTTTCCAAAACTTCGGACTATTCCCACAACGTACGATATTAGAAAATACGGAATACGGATTGGAAATCCAAGGTATGGATAAAGCTGAACGTCGTCAACGTGCAGAAAAAGCATTAGACAATGCTGGACTACTTGCCTATAAAGATCAGCTTCCTAGTCAGCTTTCAGGAGGAATGCAACAACGTGTTGGGTTAGCGCGTGCTTTAGCTAACGATCCTGAAATCTTGTTAATGGATGAGGCCTTTTCAGCATTAGATCCTTTGATTCGTCGGGAAATGCAAGATGAATTGGTTGAAATGCAAGATAAAATGAACAAAACCATTATTTTTATTACGCATGATTTGAATGAAGCTTTACGTATTGGTGATCGTATCGCCTTAATGAAAGATGGAGAAATTGTTCAAATCGGCACTGGAGAAGATATTCTTACCAGTCCAGCAAATGATTATGTAGAAAAATTTGTTGAAGATGTCGATCGCGCTCGAGTATTGACTGCTGAAAATATCATGGCTCGCCCGACTGTATTAAAACTCGGACAAGACGGACCAAACGTTGCATTACGTCGTATGGAACAAGAAGGGATCTCCAACATATTGGTGATCGACGACAGTCGTAAATTACACGGATACGTTACAGACGAAGGTGCTGCGGTTGCTGTTAAAAGACAAGAAAAAACATTGGATAAAGTCTTAAGAACCGATGTTCCTACTGTAGAACGCACTACACTGATCAGTGATATATTTGAAGTTATTCATGACGCTTCGACTCCAGTTGCTGTTGTAGAAGACGGTAAATTGTTAGGAATCATTGTTCGTAGTCAAGTCATTGCTGCATTAGCAAAAGATAGTGAGGTGTCTTTATAAGATGGAAAACAGTATATTAGATAACATCCCAGAATTACCGGTTGCAGAACATGTTGAGATGTTTATGGATTGGCTGACAGCCGTTTTAAAACCAGTATTTAATTTCATACAGTCTTTCAGTGAAGTCATTATGGAGGGTTTAACAGATTTATTACTACTTGTTCCCCCACTTCTATTTATTATTGTGATTGCCGCTATTTGTTTCTTTGCAGCTGGCAAGAAATTTGGATTGGCTGCTTTTTCAATCGTCGGTTTACTGTATGTTCAAAACCAAGGACTATGGGAAGACTTGATGAACACTATTACTTTGGTCATTATTTCTAGTCTGATATCCGTTATTATCGGTGTACCACTGGGAATCTTAATGGCTAAAAGCAAATGGGCCAGCACGATCGTTACCCCTATTTTAGACTTTATGCAAACTATGCCGGCTTTTGTGTATTTGATTCCGGCTGTAGCTTTCTTTGGGATTGGTATGGTACCAGGGGTTTTCGCTTCTGTTATCTTCGCTCTTCCACCTACCGTACGTTTTACAAATTTAGGTATTCGCCAAGTTTCGGAAGAATTAGTGGAAGCTGCGGATTCATTTGGTAGCACGGGTTCACAAAAATTATTTAAAGTAGAATTGCCGCTAGCTAAATCAACTATCATGGCAGGTATTAATCAAACCGTTATGTTAGCTCTATCTATGGTGGTTATAGCTTCAATGATCGGTGCCCCAGGATTAGGTTCTGAAGTCCTTTCTTCTCTACAAAGAGCCCAAGTAGGATCAGGATTCGTATCCGGACTAGCCTTAGTAATCCTCGCCATCATCATTGACCGATTGACACAAAAGTTAACTAAATAAAACAGAGCGTGGAACAAGGCGCTTAGACTCTCGTAGAGTTCATCTTTCTCTTTTAATTGGGTGCTTTTCCCAAATAAAAGAGAAAGTGAAATCTTAGAGAGTCTGCCTTGTGCAACGCGTTTAAAAGAGCAAACTAAAAGCACTACCCTATTATTCAAACGAACAACCCGCATAGCGGATAAAAAGTACAAAAAGGAGAGTTTTAATTTGAAAAAAATGAATTGGAAACGTCTAGGATTGACAGCTACATTAGGAACAACGTTACTATTAGCAGCTTGTTCTTCAGGTGATGAAACAGCTCAAGAAGATACTGTTGGTAAAGGTGAAGAAATCGAATTATCTTATGTTGCATGGGATACTGAAATTGCTTCAACAAATGTTATTGGTAAAGTATTAGAAGACTTAGGGTATGACGTTGAATTAACTCAATTAGACAATGCTATTATGTGGGAATCAGTGGCCAGCGGAGAAGCTGACGCAATGGTAGCAGCTTGGTTACCAGGAACTCATGGTGCACAATTTGAAGAGTACGGTGACCAAATGGTTGATTTAGGCCCTAACTTAGAAGGCGCGGCTATTGGTTTAGTTGTTCCATCCTATATGGATGTTGATT
Organism: Desemzia sp. FAM 23989; assembly: GCF_045528345.1. NCBI lineage: Bacteria > Bacillati > Bacillota > Bacilli > Lactobacillales > Carnobacteriaceae > Desemzia > Desemzia sp. FAM 23989. The sequence continues at coordinate 21,773 of NZ_JBGQQT010000007.1, forward strand.
CTATTGCTGATTTAACAGATGAAGCTGATATGACAATTACAGGAATCGAACCTGGTGCTGGTGTTGTAGCCGCTGCTCAACAAGCTGTTGAAGACTACGACAACTTAGAAGGTTGGACAGTTCAAACTTCTTCTTCTGGTGCTATGACAACTACGTTAGGTCAAGCATATGAAAATGAAGAAGACATTGTTGTTACTGGTTGGTCTCCTCACTGGAAATTCCAAAGTTATGACTTGAAATACTTGGAAGATCCACAAGGTACATTTGGTGAAGCTGAAACAATCAACACAATGGCTCGTGACGGCTTAGAAGAAGATATGCCTGAAGCTTACCAAGTGTTGGACCAATTTGAATGGACAACAGCAGATATGGAAGCTATTATGTTAGACATTCAAGAAGGAACAGATCCGGAAGACGCAGCTGCAACTTGGGTTGAAGAAAATCAAGACAAAGTTGCTGAATGGACAGAAGGCGTAACAGCAGAATAATAATATACACTAAAAGGATCAACTCTTTGGCTTAAGGCTTAAGGAGTTGATCCTTTTTTGGTCGAGATTGTATTATTTAAAATATTGCCCATGAAGAACAAATGGATTTCTTTAAGACGTTGTTTTCCTCTAACTGAAGATTAAGTGAAACGGATAGACTACTTCACGTTCTAACACTGACTTACCGCCCTTTTTGTTAAGCACTCTATGGTACATGAACACTTCCTTAGTACTATACCTCACTGTTCAAAAGCACTATATGGTAGTTGAACACTTCCTTAGCACCATATCTCACTGTTTGAAAACACTATAGGGTACTTGAACACCTTTTAGTACCATATCTCTCTGTTTGAAAGCAACATATGGTACTTGAACACCTTCTTAGTACCGTATCTCTCTGTTTGAAAGTAAGCCGCGCTACCTAACATCTAACATTCATAACCCCTAGTCCTAGCCTGATCCTCAAGCCCTTCAGATAGCATCTTTGTACTGTCAATCCAAAAAACGAAAGTATCCCACTTCTTTAATATGAATGAAATAAAAAGTAAAAAGCATTCCCGCTATTGGATGAAAATTCCAATAGCGGGAATACATTTTTTCTAGAGGCTTTTTATCCCAGCCACTTTAGGTTCTTCTATTCTATTTTACGATAGAGAAATATACTTTTGAAGTGATACGATAAATGATCCAGTATAAGAGACTGAAACTTACCACTACTCCTAAAATAGACCAGATGATCAGGCTTGTATCAGCAACTCCAAATATCATCAATAATTTTTGAACGATTGGAAATGCAAATGCAGTATGCATAACAGCTACTCCTAAAGGTAAGAAAAACATCCATAAAATTTGAGAACGAGTAGACTTCTGAATCGTTTTATCGTCTAGTCCTACTTTTTGCATAATTTGGAACTTGGATCTGTCATCATAACCTTCTGATACTTGTTTAAAGTAGGTGATTAAGGCTGCTCCGAATGTAAACAAGAATCCTAAAAAGATTCCTATAAATAATAATCCGCCATTCATTTGATACCAAGCTTCTTGCTCGATTTCTTTGGCTCTATACCCAACAGAATAATCTGTATCATACAGAACATCTGTCATTTCTTCCGCATATACCATTTTCTCTTCACTTGTTCCATTCGTATTCCAATCTACTGAAGAAAAAGAATCAAAGTAAAGATCTGGATAAAGTTCTTTATACATATTTATCAAAGACTGAAGATCCTCTTCATTCATCAAAACTAGTGTCGTTTCAAATAAACTTTCTCCTATCAAGTCGTCTACTTTCGCTTCAACTTTATCTACTGTTTCTTCATCTTCAAATTGATGGACTTGGTAGTTGCGAACATCCATTTTCAGAGTAGGTTCTGTATAATCTGCTTCGGTATTGAACACAACTACTTCATCTTTTTCTAAGGGAATCGTAGTACCAGCTAATTGTTCAAAATCCTCTTTAGGAACCAATACCATTTCTGTTACAACAATATTTCCCTCCAACGTTGATTTCATCACAAATTCATTTTGTTCTAAAGTACCCGTGAGTGTCTGAGAACGGTAAGCTTGAAAATTCTCTACCGCCAAACCTCTACTCTCTGTTTCAGTCGTAATGATCTCTTGAAGATCCGTTAAGTCTTTAGGTTCTGCTTCAAAAACGGTGAGATGATTTTCAAAAGGAAACTGTCTGTCCATTGCCTGTTCGGAACCTACAAAAATGGCTGCTGTCGTTGAAATAGTGATGATGACCATCGTCGCTAAAATACAGATATTGGCTAATCCAGCCGCATTTTGTTTCATACGGTACAACATGCCTGAAATAGAAATGAACGCATTTGGCTTATAATAAATTTTCTTATTTTTCTTCATCGCTTTCAAAATAAAAATAGACCCTGAAATAAACAATAGGTATGTGCCGATAATAACCAACAATACAGCAAGGAAAAAGTATATCATGGCAGATATCGGATCTTTAATGGAAAGTGAAATCCCATAACCAGCACCTAATGCTACCAAGGAAAGAATAAATAACAGAATCGAACTCTTAGGTTCTTTCTCTCCTGATTGCTTGCCTTTGACCAACTCGATTGGATTTGAAAATGTGACTTGGCTGATATTGTATAATAAGGCTATTGAGAAAACAGCGGTAAATCCAGCAAGTGTAATGACTATTGCAGTGAGAGAAAATGGGTATTCCATACTCACTGGAAAATCTAAGATATAATTCAATCCTAAAAATACGAAGCGTCCGATGATTTGGCCACTAATAATACCTAAAGCGATACTTCCCAGACTAGTAATCAAAGACTCGATCATGAGAACAAAAGCCACATGTTTTTTCTTCATTCCTAATATAGCATACAGCCCAATTTCTTTTTTTCGTCGTTTAATCAAAAAACTATTCGTATATAAAATAAAGATAAAAGAAAAAACTCCGATAACCACTGAACCTAGTGTAAATAATAGCGGCAAAGTTTCCGAACGTTGTTTAAGGTAATCATTCTCGACCAATGAATACATCAAGTAAAACATCGCTACCGTTGCAACTGAAGAAACAATATAAGGAACATAAATTTGTTTATTGGAATGAATATTTTTTACTGCCAACTTAGCAAATAACTGCTTAGTCATGTTGCTCACCTCGATTAACTAGAACCATTAGAGTTTGACTGATTTTTTCCATGAACTGGTCAACAGTTTGGTCTCCACGATATATCTCATTGAACACTACTCCATCTTGGATAAACAAAACACGATTTGAATGAGCTGCAGCACGCGTACTGTGCGTTACCATCATAATGGTCTGTCCAGCTTCATTGATAGCTTCAAACGTCTCCAGCAGGCTTTGAGATGCCTTTGAGTCCAATGCACCAGTCGGCTCATCAGCTAAAATCAATTTTGGTTGCGTAATCAAGGCTCTTGCCACTGCGGCACGTTGTTTTTGTCCACCAGATACTTCATAAGGGTAATGTCCGATCAAGTTGGCGATACCTAATTTTTCTACGATCGGCAATAAGCGAGCTTCCATTTCTTTGACTGGTGTGTTCGATAATACTAACGGCAACAAGATATTATCTTTGATCGAAAAATTATCCAATAAATTAAAATCTTGGAAAACGAATCCTAAATCTTTTCTTCTAAAATCAGAGACTCTGCTGTCTTTGATATCTGCTAAATTTTTCCCTTCTAATAACACTTCTCCAGAAGTTGCTTTATCCAACGTGGATAAAATATTCAATAAAGTGGTTTTCCCTGAACCTGATTCACCCATTACAGAAACGAACTCTCCTTTTTCAACTGTAAAGTTGACATCTTTCAATGCTTCTACCTCTTGTTGTGAGAATCGTGTTGCATATGTTTTTTTTAAATGATTTACTTCTAATAAAGTCATTGTGTTTTCCTCCTCTTGTTCTAACTAAACCTATTGTATGCTACTAGAACAATTGGTGCTTTTATCTATCCTTACAAAATGAGGGGCAACCTTACACTTTTGTAAGATTGCCGTTCATCAAAAGATTTCCAATTTTTCTTGGTTCAAATCGATCCTTACCACAGTTCCCTTGCCCAATTTCGATTGAATATACAATTTATGTCCCAATCGCTGGCAAATTTTCTTGCTGAGAAACAATCCAAGTCCTGTAGATTTCTCTTGAATTTTTCCATTCCACCCAGAATATCCTTTTTCAAAGATTTTAGGCAGATCCTCTGAACGTATACCGATTCCTGAATCTTCGATAATCAATTGGTTTTCTTCATTAGGGTCCATATAGATTTTAATGGTTCCTTGTTCTGGAGTGTATTTTAAACTATTGGACAAAATTTGTTCGATGAGGACTAACAACCATTTTTCATCCGAAAGAACGGTTTGTTGAAGTGGCTGGTAATCTAGAGAGATTTGATTATAAATGAACAAAATGGAAAACTTCTTAAGAGCTTTTTTGATTAATTGATCCAAATTTATTTCTCCTAAATCAAGCTCTTTACCGGTTTGTTCCAACTTTAAGTAGTTTAACGCCATATGAGTATAGTCTTCGACTCTTATGAGCTCTTGTCTAACACTTTTTGTCAACACCGGATTCTCTTGATTCTGCTGCATCAATAAACTCATCGCTGCAATAGGCGTTTTGATTTGATGCAGCCACAGAGTAAAGTAATCCATTTGCTCCGTATTTTTTTCTTGTTGAACCAGCTTCTCTTCAGTCAATTGTTCCAATAAAAACTCGATTTCTCTAAGAAGATATTTTTCGCTTGGGTCTATAGATGTTTCAAGTTCTCTCAAAACATCTAGCGGCTGATTTTCAATGTATGTCAACGATCGGTATCGTTCCTGGTACCCAAAGAAATGGAATACCAAAAATCCTAAAAAGAAAAAACCCGTGAACAATACTCCATAAAAGTAGAATTCCAAGGGTAATCTTCCCAAAATAAACAATGCTCCAAAAGTCAGCATCAGTCCTAAATAGATTCCGATTTCATAGCGCTTGACTGATAAAAAAGCCTGGACCAACTTTCCAAGTTGTCGTGGACGTGTCATGTTATTCCCCTTTCGTTAAACCATAGCCGTAGCCCTTTTTTGTCAAAATAAAATCTTCCAAGCCCATACCCGCTACTTTTTTTCTTAGACGGGCAATGTTTACCGCCAGCGTGTTATCATCAATGAAGGATTCATTCTCCCACAAACTGACCATAATAGCTTCTCTGGAAACAAATTCATGCTTATGCAAAAACAGCTGTTCCAATATTTTCAATTCTGTTTTGGTCAAATCGATCTCGTTTTCTTCATATTGCAATTTCAATTCATTTACTTTCAAATAAACGCTTTGATGATTCAGGAAAGAGTCGCCCTCATTAAAATCGTATGCACGTCTCAGTAAGGCTTGGATCTTAGCTATAGCCACTGTTAAATCAAATGGTTTACTGATGAAATCATCTGCTCCCATTTGAATCGCCATCACAATATCCATCCGTTCATTTTGAGAAGAGATAAAAATAATGGGAACCTGAGAAATTTTTCTGATTTCCGTACACCAGTAGTAGCCGTTGAAATAAGGCAATTTAATATCAATCAACACCAGTTGCGGTGCACTTTCGGTAAACAACTCCATCACTTGATTAAAGTCTATTGTATAAAAGGCTTGATAATTCCATTTTGTCAATTCTTCTTGCAAACTTTTTGCAATAGTCATGTCGTCTTCTATGATCATAATCTTCTGCATGCTTTCATTCCGCCCTTACGCTCTATTGTCTTTCATTATAACGGAAATCAGTAATGGCTTGAACTAAAAAACTTTTTCTTGTTCGCAAAAAAGGCTTTTCATCATTTAGGTTGGCTATTTGATGTTAATTCATGAATCTTCATCACCCTAGTTACCTCCAACCCATATTGCTACAGAAATCTATATAAGGATCAGAATAAAAAAATCGTTCGCATTTACTTACCAAAATCAAAAGTTGCAAACACGCAAAAAAGACTTGCTTAAGAGTTTTCTCTTCATAAACAAGTCTTTCTTCGTTTTTATCTTTTTGGTCTCTGGATATATTTTTGAGCATTACGATAGGCTCCGATCCAAGTCACCGCAAGTATAGCTGATAAGATACTTAACGTTCCCCAAGCAAAATTATACGAACCGGTAAAATCAGCAATGGCTGCTGCAAATAATGAGCCAAATGTTAAACTTAACTGAACTCCGCTTTGAATATAACCATAAGCTTTAGGGTAATTTTTGGAAGAATAAGTGGCTGAAGTAATCAATGGTGGTGCTACCGTACCCACTGCATTCCCCATTCCGAATAGAACAGCCATCATAAAGGCTAAGACAATATTACCAGCAAACATCATCGCTAAATAAGTCAATACCAATTAAAAAGACCAATCTAAAGTTTTTGCCAGCTAACTTTTGTGAAATATAAGGAGATAAAAAAATTTCTACCCCCAGCACTAGAGAATTACTGATTGCAAATTGACTATTGCTGATTGCAAATTGACTATTGCTGATTCCAAATTCAGCTGTAACAGGCGTTTGGAATATATTTGCTACCGCTACAGATGCCGGTCCCAGAACAGCCAAAATGACTGCTGATCCTAAAACGATCCACCACCCATAAAAAATATTGTTTTGTTTCAAATTTATTTTCCTTCCCACTAGTGAGCTTTATTGTTGCCTATTTGATATAAAACTCTTCTTATGAGTCTATACACCTGTTGAATCTTTTTCTACAACACTCTTAATGTACTACATTTTTAGGATTTCTATTTATAAATTGCTTCACATTATCCACTGCACTATCTATCAATCTTGCACGACTTTCTTTAGTAGCCCATGCGATATGCGGTGTAATAAATACATTTTTCGCTTTTAGTAACGGATTCGTATTTTCAATGGACTCCGTACTGACAACATCTACACCTGCCGCATAAATTTTACCGCTATTCAAGGCTTCAGCAACAGCTCTTTCATCCACCAAACCTCCGCGAGCAGTATTCAACAAAATTACTCCCTCTTTCATTTTGGAAATACTCTCTTGATTGATCAAAGCTTGTGTTTCTTCTACTAAAGGAATATGCAAAGAAACAACATCTGCCTTTTCTAATAACTCATCCAGCGGTACATATGTTGCTAGTTTCTTTCCTTCTTCGCTTTGGCTGCGATTATAAGCTATAACATTCATTCCCATAGCTTCAGCTATCTTTGCTGTTGCTTGTCCGATACTGCCGAATCCAATGATCCCCATTGTTTTTCCAGCTAATTCCAGTAAAGGATAATCAAAGAAGGTCCAGTCTGGATGCTCTTCCCATTTGCCTTCCTTAACAGCTTGATTATGGTGCCCAACTTGTTGACAGATTTCCAATAATAACGCAAATGTCATTTGAGCAACGGATTGCGTACTGTAATCTGGAACATTCGTGACGACGATGTCTTTTTCTTGAGCAGCTCTCACGTCGACTACATTGTAACCTGTTGCGAGTACTCCTATATATTTTATTGAGGGGCATGCTTCTATGACGGTTTTCGTGATAGGGACTTTATTTGTCAACACGATTTCTGCTTGGTTAATACGATCTATAATTTCATCTTCATTGGTTAGAGATGTACGATCATAAACTTCCAACTCCCCAAGCTCCTCCAATCCTTTCCAGCTTAGATCTCCAGGATTCGTTGTATAGCCTTCTAATATAGTGATTTTCATAACCAATCTCCTGACATTTTTTATTTCTAACTCTCCTTAACTCTAACGGATTCGAGACAAATTTGCGAATAGAATTCATTATTTAGTGACGATTTTTCAAACACTAATAAAAACACTGGTTTTCGAATACCGCTTGTTATATGATTGGATTACCAACGGCGTTGAGAGGAGAAACTCATGAAAAAATATGGAATCATTATATTTTTACTGCTTTTATTTTTTGGAATTGTTTACATAGGAGTCAATCAAACGCAACCGTTTAGCAAACATACTTCTACCGCAAAGACATCCGAACTTGAAACAACGGTTAAAGCAAAATCGGATACCAAAGAACCTATCCAGTTTGATCAATTAGAATCTATCGAGCGACTAAAAGTTCGTGGAAGTAAACTAGCTGCAGAGATGGGAGTTAGTGTTTCCAGCAGCCTTTGGGTTGTTGAAGAAGAGATCGTTGAGGAAGAAATAGAAGAAGAACTTGCAGAAAGTGAAGATATCATAGAAGATGAGGAAGAGGAATCATTTGTGTATACGGAAAGCAGTTCGACCTATACGCCAAATAAAAAATCGAATTCCTCTATAAAGAATTCATCTAATTCAAGCAGCTCCACCACTAAAAAACCAACATCAACAAAGCCTAAAAAATCTAAAGATGAACCTGAAAAAGAGGAATCTAGTGAAACTACTGAACCTCCAGAGTCAGAGGCACCGGTTGAAGAGGTGGAGCCTCCTGAACCAGAAGATCCAGCACCGACTCCAGATGAAGAGGAAACACCTTCTGAAAATGAGTCATCATCAAGTGAGAGCAGTATTGAATCTGACGAAAAGTCTTCTCCAAATTAAAGCTCAGATGAAATAAGTGATTAACAAATATCCATTTAAAAAAGCTAGATCAACTAAATAGTTGGTCTAGCTTTTTTAAATCATCTTATCGCTTATTCCGTGCTTTCTTCTGCTTTTAATTTTGCCAGTACGAACTTGATCTCATCGTATGAAATAGACTCCGAGACAGCTTCTTTGATCGGTTTTAATGGAATCATTCCCACTTCAGCTGCTGCTGCTCTTATCTCAACTGCTGCTTCCTCACTAACTAATCTCGAAAACTCCAATTCCGTCCCTTCTTGAATCAGGACGCACAAGTGGTTTACGATAGTCGTTGGGGATAGTTCGCGAATCGCTGCAATCTCAGCAACTGCTTTTCCTTCGTTGAAATAGACTAATGTTTCTTCATGAGTAGCCCCTTTTTTTGAGGAATTGCTTGAACGAGAAGCCGGTTTTACGACTACTTCTTTTACGGATAGATTTTCTTTTCTCAATTGTTCGACATCCAAAGACTGTTCTGTTGAATAATTTTGGATGATGGTAAGAAACGCTTCTCCATACTCTTCTAATTTGGCCTCTCCTACACCGTGAATAGCTAAAAATTCTTCATCTGATATTGGGAATTTAGCCGCCATATCGATCAAGCTTCTATCCGAAAAGACAACAAAAGGAGGTTTCCCAAGTTCTTGTGCAATCCCTCGACGCAATTCTCTAAGCAGTTCAAATAGTCCAGTATCGTAATTCTCAATGTTTTCGACAGATTTTTTCGTGTTTTTTGGTTCTTCTTTCAATGATTTTGTAATCGTCAACCGGACTGTTGCTTTTAATAAATCATTGGTTTTAGGAGTAAACTGCAAAATAGGGTATTGATCTCCGCCCAAATGCAAGTATCCCTCACTGATCATAATCGAGATGATATCTTTAATGTCTCCCTCAGTATATTCTTTCATTATTCCATAGGTCGATAAGTCATCAAAATGCATTTGTTTGATTCGACTCGTGGCTTTCCCTCTCAATACATCTGTCACCAAACCTGTCCCATATGCCTGATTCATTCGGAAAATACACGATAGGATTTTTTGACATTCTACAGTGACATCTGTCTTAACCATCTCACCATCGCAATTTGAACAATGATCGCATTCTGTCCATTCCGGTATTTCATCAAAATAATTCAAAATCGTTTTTCGCAAACAACTTCCCGTCTTACAGTAAGAGATCATCGTATTGAGATTCGCTTTGGCATGGGGATTGTTGCCTTGTTCGATTAAAAAGGTATTCGTGATGATATCTTGACCGGAATAAAATAAAATTGCTTCGGATGGTGCCCCGTCTCTCCCAGCACGGCCAGCTTCTTGGTAATAACTTTCCATGTCCAACGGCATATTGTAGTGGATCACTCGACGGACATTCGATTTATCGATCCCCATCCCAAATGCATTTGTCGCTACCATGATGGGTTTACGGTCATAAAGAAAATCTTCTTGATTTCGCGTTCTTTCTTGATTACTGATTCCAGCATGATAAAGAGTTACCGGATACCCTTTTTTATTCAACGTTTCATAAACTTTTTCCACATTTTTCCGTGTATTGCAATAAATAATACTCGACTCTTTATTGTCTACCATGCGTAATAATTCATTGGCTTTCTTTTTGGGTTTTACCACTGAAAAATAAAGATTCGGCCGATCAAAACTGGAGATGTATTGGTAAGGTTGGTTCAAGTTTAGTTGCTTCACCATGTCTTCTCGCACAGGTGTCGTGGCAGTAGCTGTAAAGGCCGCAAAAGGTGGTCTCGTATTTAAGACATCCATCAATTGAGGGATGTTTTGATAACTTGGCCTGAAGTCATGTCCCCATTGAGAAACACAGTGCGCTTCATCGACAGCCACTAAATTGATATTCATTTGCTGAGCATAAGAAATAAAGACTTCGTTTTGCAGTCTTTCTGGGGAGACATAAATCAAATCCAATTCCCCTTGAAGAGCACTGTACAAAATATTTTCTTGCTCGTTAAAAGTCAACTGGCTATTGATGTAAGCCGCTTTTACGCCCATCGTTTGCAAACCATCCACTTGGTCTTTCATTAAAGAGATCAACGGCGAAATGACAATCGTTACACCATCCATACAAATTGCAGGGATTTGGTAGCATAACGATTTCCCGCCACCCGTAGGCATAACGCCTAAGACGTCTTCTCCTCTTAAAATAGCATCGATCATTTGCTCCTGTCCTGGGCGAAAGGAGTCATATCCATAATAGTGTTTTAAAGTCTCTAAAATTGCTGTCATATAATCCTCCAAAAATTGTTCGTTTACACTTGCATCTCTACTAGCCTATCATACTTTTCTGAGTTACAAATAAAAAATACGAAAAAACTTTGTTAATTTTTTTATGCGAACCAGTTTTTTATGTATTTGTTCAGTCCAGTATCGTTCCTTGTTTTTTGCGTTTTTCAATGCTTATAAGTTCTCGCCAATGGAGTCGTGAAAATAATAAAATAGATTCCTTTTCTATCCATATTAGAGGGATGAAATCTCCTTGATGAAGAATGGCAGTTGAACATCATGGAAGAAAACTCCTTGATGAAGAATACCGTTTGAACATCATAGAAGAAAACTTCTTGATGAAGAATACCTTTTGAACATCAAGGCAGTTCTATCCTTGATGTAAGTATAAGATGGCATCATTAGTTGAATTCAAAAATGCCAAAAGCGGTAGTTTAGCTTTTGGCATTCTTGGATTTGACAGCTGGATTTATAATGAATTTTTTGTTTGAATACTGCTTATTTACCCTCTATAACATAATTTAACATGCTAGCGAAGCTGCGAAACAAGGATTTCCCCTTTTTTCGACACTTCATAATCCAAGCAAATGGGGTAGCGCTCATCTTCACTGATTTGCAGCTTAGCTTCGATCCCATACAGTTCATGCAAGCTTTCTTTAGTAATTGACTTGCAAGGCGGACCTTGACAAATCAGTTTCCCGCTCTTCATTCCAATGATGTTGTCTCCGTATTTGCAAGCATTATTCAATTCATGCAGGACCATCACTATAGTAAGTCCTACTGTTTGATTCAATCGGCTCAATAATTGCAGTATTTCTTGCTGATAAGACAAATCAAGATATGTCGTTGGCTCATCAAGCATGATAATATCTGTCTCTTGGGCAATCGTCATAGCGATCCAGACTCGTTGTCGTTGTCCTTGAGACAACGTGTTTAACTTACGATGGGTAAATTCTTGCAGCTCTGTTTCTTCTATAGCCCAATCGATCATCTCTTTGTCATGCTGGGATAATCCGCCAATACTTTTTTGATAAGGAAATCTTCCATAGGACACCAGATCTCGAACAGTCAATCCAATTGGGCAAATTGGTTCTTGTGGTAAGAAAGAGATTTGTTTGGCTAATGTTCTCTCTTTTTGCCCGATAATGTCTTTTCCATTGATGTAAATATTACCAGATTGTGGTTTGATCACTCTAGCAACGCTTTTTAACAGAGTAGACTTTCCACACCCATTTGCACCAATGATCACATTGATTTTTCCTTTCAGAAGGGAAAGATTTAATTGTTCTATTACAGGCTGCTCTTCGTACCCTACCGATAGATCTTTTACAATTATAGCTTCCATTTAGTTCTCCTTTATAATTAAATAAATGAAATAAGGCACTCCAAATACAGAAATAATGATTCCGACAGGTATTTCTATGGGAGAAAACAAGTTTCTAGAAACAGCATCTGCAACTAACATCATAACAGCACTAATCAAAGCAGATACAATCAAGACATATTTATGAGAAGAACCTACCAACTTTCTGGCAATGTTTGGAGAGATTAATCCTATAAAACCAATATTCCCAGCAAAAGCAGTTGCTCCTCCGGCTAAAATGACTGCATACGCCAATAATTTTTTACGCTCATGGTTTCGGTTTAACCCTAGAGCGGTGATGTGTTCATCTGAGAATTGTAGAACATCCAATTTTTTAACATTCCATAGCACTAAACCAAAAAACACGCTCACTAATGGCAAAATGATCTTAGCATACTCCCATCCTGTCCCCCATAAACTTCCAGAGGTCCAAATGAGTACTCTGTTGTATTCTCCCACTCCTCCTCTAAAAATAAAGAACGTCATAAAAGCACTCAATCCTGCATTGATTCCCAGACCTACTAAAATCATTTTTTTAGGTTTTATGCCTTTATCGCTCGAAAGAACATAAATGATGGTCGCCGAAACTGCTGCTCCAATAATGGCCATAAAAGGCAATAAGTACACAGAAAAAGAGCCAAGCTGGTTGTAATAATAGGTTGTTTGAAAAGAAACAACTAAAATAGCAGCAACAGCTGCTCCGGCATTTATTCCAATGATCCCGGGATCAGCTAGTTCATTTTTGGTAATAGTTTGGATGATTCCTCCAGATGTCGCTAATGCTATGCCTATACATATTGCCACCAACATACGCGGCAAGCGTAAATTCAAAAGAGCTGTTTCTTGAAAGGCATTGCCTCGGCCGATAAAAGTCAGAAAAATATCTGTGATACTGATTTGATAGCTTCCCCAGCTGAGGTAGACAGCTGCAGAAAGGATAAAAAATACCACCAGCAGAATCAGGATCTTCTGAATGCGTATTTCTTTCATATCAAGCTGACTCCTTTCTTGCTGCTGCGATGAAAAAAGGGACCCCTATTAAAGCAGTAATTATTCCGACAGGCATTTCATAAGGAGCATAGACTAAACGAGCACCCATGTCGGAATAAACCATCAAAACAGCCCCAAGTAAAAAGGATAGCGGAATATTTTTAGCATAATTTTCACCCACTAGTCTCCGATTGATCTGCGGAATGATCACACCGACAAAGCCAATATTCTTTCCAACCGCTACCGCTGCAGCGCACATAGGGATCAAGATAAGAAAGGTCAATAACCTTGTTTTACCAGGGTTCACACCTAAACCTGCAGCGGCTTCGTCACCTAGACTAAGAATATTGATTTTTTGAGCCAATAACAGACTACACAGTAAGCCAAAGGTACCTACACTAGCTACCAATTTAACATCCGTCCACGTAACATTTCTGAAACTGCCTGAAATCCAAAAAGCAATGAATTGAGATTTATTGGATAGAATTCCAATAGTCGTAGTCAACGAGATAAAAAATGTGCTTATGGAAATACCGGCTAATAATAATTTACTGACACCCTTTCCTTTGACTTCTTTGTAGAGAAAAAAAATCACCAATGCTGCACTGAAAGATGTGCCGATTAGAGAAGCCAACAGGATATTTTGAGTATTGATGGCGATATCGGCCGCATAAAAGAAAGCAATCATCAGTGTAGCTCCTTGGCTCACTCCCAGCAAAGAAGGTTCTGCTATAGGATTACGCGTAACTCCCTGTACCATTGCTCCTGTAGCTCCTAGAATGCCTCCAGTAAAGAGAGCTGATAGTACTCGAGGGATTCGAACGTCTCTAGCCAGTAATTGATCCAGCTCATTTGACTGACTCACTATACTGTCAACCAGTTCTGACAGACTGATCGGTATATTTCCCAGACAGATACTCAGATAAACGCCTACAAGCAGGAGCACAAAGCAACCACTGACAAAAAAAGCCGTTTTATTTTGCTTCATCTATCATCACCGCTATTTCATCTAGCAGCAACTCTCTGCCTATAGGGCTGTAGCCTTGATTGAAGTATGGTGAAGCATCTAAAGTGATCACATGACCAGATTTTACTGCAGGCAAATTGTTCCAAATAGCATTTTCTTGAAGAACGGCTAAATCTTCATCTGTTGCGATCGCAAAGATAACATCTGCTTCTATCGCAGCTAACCCTTCATACGTCACTACCGGTAAACTAATATCCGTTTGCTCCGGCATTCCGCTAGGTTTCCGCAACCCCATGTCTTCATAAAGGATATTTCCAAAACCGGCTCCATCAAATACAAAAAATTGTCCTCCGCTAGCTAAAAAGGCTAGATAAGTAGTATCCTCTCCATGAGCTCTTTTGATCCGATTTCCTATTGCTAAGGCTTTTTCATTATACCCATCTAGCCAATTCTCAGCTTTGTCTGCTTGGTTAAATACTGTCCCCACAGCTTTCACATCTTCTTGCCAATTTAAGGCTTCCAATTGAATCATCACAGTAGGTGCGATGTCTTTTAACTGCTCGTAGACTTTTTCTTGCACGGTAGACAGAATGATCATATCCGGTTCTAAATTCATAATAGCCTCGATATCAAAAGTATCTTGCATACTGTAGCCTAATATAGCAGCTCCTTCTAAAATATCTTCTAAGTAAGAAGGAAATTTAGTGTAATCATAGGCATCACTATTTGCAGTTCCAACAACTTTATAACCTAAAATAGATAAAATATCACTGTTTCCACTTAAATCGACGATTTTTTTTGGATCTTTAGGAATCTCTACTTCTCCTTTAGCATCAGTGATTGTGATCATCACTTCTTTTTCTGGAGACTCATTAGCCTGACTTGAACAACCAGTAAAAATCAATAACGATAGAAAAACAAATAAAATCATTTCAACGCTAACCTTTTTTTTCATGAATTAATCTCCTCTTGCTTCTCGTAAAGCTCAACACTTCACATTCTTATCTATTCAGTTTTATTATACTCGATATTCTAAAAATGTTAAGTCATTTTTACTATTTAGTGGAAGAATATTTGTCTTAAATAAATCTTTTCCCTATCTATTTTATCAAGCAATGAAACACTAAAAAAAAGAAACAAAAACAATGCACTAAACATTGTTTGTTGTTTCTCTAAATCGCAGGAGCATCTATTAAAGTTTAAACGCACTCACTAATCCTGTTAGTTCTTCTGCTAACTGCGCTAAGAACGTCGCTGAAGATGTCACTTCTTCGGCAGCAGCTAATTGTTCTTCAGTAGCAGCTGCAATTTCTCCAGATTTAGCGGAAGAGTCTTTCGCCAATTCCGCTACTTCTTCAATCGCTGCATTAACTTGTTGTACACTGGCTGATATTTGTTCAGAAGTCGCTGACAATTCTTGAGTTTGAACATTGGTATCTTCAATAGAATGTACAATCAGTTCAAATGCTTTTCCAGTTTCTTCTGCAATAGACATACCTTGAGTAATTTCATCGTTTCCATGTTGCATCATTTCAACAGCTTTTGTAGTATCAGCTTGGATGTGTTGGATCAATTCTGCAATTTGATTCGCAGATTCTCTAGATTGTTCGGCTAATTTACGGACTTCATCAGCAACGACTGCAAAACCTTTTCCATGTTCACCAGCACGCGCTGACTCAATGGCAGCATTGAGAGCTAGCAGGTTCGTTTGATTAGAAATATCTGTAATGACATTGATGATATTGCCAATTACCATTGATCTCTTCTCTAAAGATTCCATCACTTGATTGGTTTCTTTATTTGCTTGATAAATAGTCGTCATTTGCTGAACGACACTTTGGATTTTTTGAGTTCCTTGATCTGCTTGTTTTTTAGTTTCAATCGTCGTTTGAGCCACCACATTTGTGTTGCTGGTAATTTGCAGAATCCCTGTAGCGATTTCACTCACCCCATGCGAACTCTCTTCTGTGCTCTTGCTTTGCGTTTCAACACCATCTGCAACATCTGTAATAGAAGTAGCTATTTGATTCGTTACCGCTGTAGTTTCTTCTGCGATCGCTAAAAACTCTTGTGAAGAAGAAGCTACTTGTTCCGATGTATTGCTGACTTGTTGGATCATGTTTCTCAAATTAATAATCATTCTATTGAATGTATGTCCTAATTGACTGATTTCATCTTTGCTGGTGATGGTAATTTCTTCAATGGCTAAATCACCATCAGCAATTTTTTCAGCTACTTCTGCTACTTGATTTACACGACTGGAAATCATTCGACTCAATCGTAGAGCAATAATGACTCCTGCAGCAACCGCTAAGATGCTAATGATCATAATAACGGTTAGCATTTTTTTTATTTGATTTGTCAAATCATCACTTACTTTTGTAAAAGCATCTTGATGGTAAAACAGTAGTTCTTTCCCAATAGACTGTATTCGATTAAATATTTCATTTCCTCTACCATTCATCAAGGCAGTGTAAGCTTCAGTGTTTCCTGCTTGTTTATAAGAAATAGCTTCCTCCGCTATTTCTCCATATTCTGCTTCTGCTGAAATTATTTGGTTTGTTAACTCTAATCCTTCTTCATAATTAGTATGTGAAGTAAGATTAGCAACATTTTCTTGAAATTCTTTTTGATTCACAGAAAACGCATCAAGATTCTCTGAATTCCCGGCTGTTAAATAAGTCTGCAACTCTATTTCTTCTTGATAAGTCTCAAATAAAGTATATGAGGTCAATCGAATTTTATTTGTACCTTCTGCTATTGCAGAAGTATATTTATCGTTTACGTCCTTTAATTGAACATATGTAATTCCGCTGATTAAAATCAATAATGTCGTGATCGTAAAAAATCCTGTTAGTAATTTTTGCTTTAATTTCATTTTTGATGCCCTTCCTCTTCTGTATTAACCATTTAAATCCCTAAAATCATTTTTATCTTCTTGATTCCCCTGTAGGATTAATCGGACAAATTTTATATTATTTTACTTAAAACTAATAAAAATACGTTTTCAATACAACTAAAAAGTGACTACTTTGTTACAATTATTATTGATCTGTCTTTCTCCTATTACTATAAACGGTGCAATAAACACATTGAGATAGCTTTTCCAATGCATAATTATTCAAGTTTATCATCATTTCTTAAATTGAAACCTGATTTTAAAATCCGTTTTAATGCTGCTTTATCGATTCCTTTCGCTTCCCTATTTTGATATGATAGTTGCGAGGTGGATAAAGTGAAATTGACCATTCGAAAAAGAATGTTAGGCAACATCCCATTATTAGAAGTTGTCCCGACAAAACAACGCAATGAAAAGTTGCCTTTAATTATTTATTATCACGGCTGGCAATCTGTAAAAGAACTGAATTTGACACAAGCTCGTTATTTAGCACGCGAAGGTTTTCGAGTATTATTGCCTGACGCTGTGAATCATGGAGAAAGAAAACAACCGATTTCCAACATTCCTTCTCTCACTTTTTTCCAAAGCATTCATTCGAATTTATTTGAATTCGGCTTTATCGTTGATCATTTTCGCAAGATTGGGTTTGTCGATGATATGATTGGTGTTGGAGGAACGTCTATGGGCGGCATCACGACATGTGCGTTGTTGACACATCACCCTGAAATCAAAGCGGCAGCTTGTCTGATGGGTTCGCCTAAATTACTGGCTTATCAAGAACGCATTGTCAAACATGCAACTCGGCTTAAGCGCCATTTGCCAGAGGATTATTTTGACTTGCTGAGTTGGATTCCGAATTATGACTTATCTTTACGTCCTGAAACCTTACAAGGCCGTCCGTTGTACATTTGGCATGGTACGCAAGACCAGATTGTGCCTTATGATCACGTAGCTGAATTTGCGGAAGAGCAAAAGCACACGCCAAATATTTACTTTACGGATGAAGAAGAAGATCATTTAGTGAAAACAAGTACGATGCATGATGTCACAATATTCTTTGTGAACGAGTTGTTGTAATCGAAAAAAACGTCATTCAGAGTGTTCCCAAAAACTTTTAGACTGCTTAAAAGACCACGTCAACATTTAGGCGAACATACCTGGATGTTGACGTGGTCTTTAGTTATAGAAAAGATTTATTTCCTTGTTCTTAAAAGCTTTAATTATATTGAGTCAACTCTTTTTCGATTGAAAGAGGTGTCGTTGTTGGCGCAAATCGTTTGATGATAGTCCCTTTTTTGTCTACTAAGAATTTTGTAAAGTTCCATTTCACAGCTTTTCCAGTGATGCCTTTTGTCTCTTCCGTTAATAATTTAAAAAGCGGATGAGCATCAGATCCATTGACCTTTACCATATCATGCATCGGAAAAGTAACTCCGTAAGTCATGCGGCAAGATTCTGCAGCATCACTAGCTGAGTCGATTTCTTGTTTGAATTGATTGGTCGGAAAGCCTAAAACAATGAAATCATCATCCTTATATTTATCATACAATTTTTGCAGCTCATCAAACTGTGGCGCCAAACCACATTTAGTAGCTGTATTGACAATAAGCAGTGTTTTGCCTTTATATTTATCCAATTTATAAGTTTCTCCGTTTTCGAGTGCTACTTCAATATCATAAATATTCATCTGATTATGCCCCCACTTTGATTAGCTTTTTATACTAACTTACTTATATCACTTATCTGATGAGATTAATACATATTTTATCTGTAAACACAAAAAAAGTTAGAATCCCCATGTGTTTTGTCACGGATATTCTAGCTTCTTTACTAGTGCTGTTTTTCTATAAAAAATCTTTATTGGCTTCTTCAAATGCATCCAACAAAGTACGAGCCTCGTCAATCGATTGCGTCTCCATTAATTGTGTTCTTAAGTCGCTTGCCCCACGAATACCGCGAACATATATCTTGAAGAAGCGGCGCAATGGTTTAAATGAGCGATCTTCATTGGCAAAATGTTCCTCGAAAAGATCCAAATGAAGTCTAAACAAACTCAACAACTCTTTAGCTGAATGCTCTTTCGGTTCTTTTTCAAAAGCATACGGATTGGTAAAGACACCGCGGCCGATCATAATTCCATCAACGCCGTACTCTTCCACTAACTTCAATCCTGTTTCACGGTCAGGAATGTCTCCATTGATAGTCAGTAGCGTATCAGGAGCCACTTCATCACGCAATTTTTTGATGCCTGCAATCATGTCCCAGTGAGCATTCCCTTTACTCATTTCTTTTCGGGTACGCAAATGAATCGACAAGTTAGCAATGTCTTGTTGTAAAACATGTGTCAACCAATCACGGTACTCATCGACATGAGTGTAACCAAGTCTGGTTTTGACGCTGACTGGCAACCCTCCAGCTTTTGCGGCTTGGATTAATTCTGCAGCTACTTCTGGACGTTGAATAAGACCGCTCCCCTTGCCTTTACCTGCTACGTTAGGTACTGGACAACCCATGTTGATATCAATTCCGCTGAAGCCTTCCTCTGCCATCCCGATACTCATTTGACGGAAGTGTTCAGGTTGATCTCCCCATATGTGAGCTACCAGTGGTTGTTCATCTTCAGTAAACGTTAAACGACCGCGCACACTGTCTTTTCCTTCAGGATGACAGTAACTAACCGTGTTTGTAAATTCTGTAAAAAAGACGTCCGGTCTTCCCGCTTCACTGATGACATGACGAAAAGCAACATCTGTTACATCTTCCATCGGTGCCAAAATAAAAAACGGTCGCGGCAACTTATTCCAAAAATTCTCTTTCATCTAAAAAACCCTCTCGTTATAGGTGTAAATGTTTATCTCAAAAATAAAAAGCAGAAAAATCCTGCTTTTTAGCTTATATTAGTCTATACTATTTTATCCGACCGACTACAATAGTCTATTCTAACAAATTTGAGTTAAAAACGAAACTGTTTTTTATGAGAATCTTGTAAAAGCTGTGTGAAGCTAAAGGAAAACAGTTTATCAATCAAAGTTATTTACCAACTAATGGCCATATCTACGCTTAAAATCTTCTACACCTAATCTACAAGCAGTTTTATCGCCGACCATTCGAAACATCTCAAAATAATCCAGACTATCAAACGTAGGTGTGTCAATACGTTCGACCCCAATACGATTCCCGGCCCAGCTTCCTTCTTCGAATTCACTTTTTTGTTCCGCTTGGGCAAGAATAAAGTAAGGCATCAAATTATTTTTCATCCTGAACAGCCGTTGATCAATGGTCATGAACAGATGTGAATCATAATTAATAAGAACGTATTGATTCATAAATTTTTCCCATCTCTTTTGTATTCTGTTTGCTTCTGCAGGAGGAATCGTAATCAGATGGATTCCATTTTCTTTGCGAACTCTACGTTCTATTTTGTGTTTGTATTTTCGGTGATACGTATATCCTTCTTGTTCAATGAGGTATTCCTTTGCATTTTTTGAGTCCTCCACTACGGCGATCCTGTCACCTTTCCATTCATCCATCAACAAATGAAACAATTCATATTGAAATGGATTCCCAAATCGCGGATGAACAAAAGAAATAGCCATAACATTGCTTTCACCAGACAGAATCAATTTTGCCGGCTCTAGAATGCATTTTTTATCTAGGTTTACCAGTAACTTATTTTGCTCCATTGTTTCTATAATCAACGCCTCCAATATATTTTATAGGATTTTATTCCTCAATATAAAGTACGTGATTTTGGTGAATTTCATTTTTTTAAACAAAAAATATCTACGAAATTTATCTCGCTAACCTTTAAAATAGAAAAATTCCAAAATATCCTTTAGATATCATGGACCTAAATTAGCGGTAAAACATAAACCTTATTATTTTAGTGAAAAAAGAATTGAAGTTCGATATAAATAAATTCATGCTACTCTTTTATATATATTTTTTCTTCACGATACAATATTTCTACCTTTTGATTTTGAATTTTACTGTATTGTTCAATAGCTAAAGGTATCGCAAGTAAATCTTTTGGATTTGAGTAGTCATCTATATATTGCTGCATCTCTGAAATGTTTTCTTGCTTACTGACTTCTTTCTTTTTATTTTCTTTATTCAATATCCAATCTGCACTCAATTCTGCAAATGTTGCCAATAATTCTATTTTCATCCCTCCAGTATCTTTTAACATTTTTGGGAATACATTATACCATGCTCCATCTTTACTTTTTAAAATTCTAAGACCTTCGAAGTATTCCGGAATCAAATCATATGTTTCCGCAAATTCTATCGTGCTATCTATTATGTTATCTAATAATTTTGTTAGCCAAACCTCATCAGATTGCCCTGACATAAGTATTTCAATTAAAATAGCTAAATTATAAGATTTCAAAGCATAATTATACGCATAATAGTTCTTTTTAAATTTATGTTTGTTATCTTGAATCTGTTTCTTTTTATCTTTATCCGACATTTTACTTCTTAAATCTTTTATCTGACTATGATAAAATTTCACATCCGCTAATGATTTAATCCGAATAGATTGAATATTTGTAAGTGTTGCCTGTGTATACAATGAACTAGTCATATAATACTCTAAATTTGAGTATACTTCCGTTATAAATTCAGTGTTAGCTTCAGCCAGACTTCTTTTGTCAGCCTCGAGAAAATTTTGAATTTCATTTATATTTTCTAACAGGCTTTTTAGACTTGTATTTATTTGACTTAAAAAATATTGATTAGTTGCAACTGAACAGACATTATAAACAGATAAAATTATGTTTGAAATTCCCATTACTTGTGATGGAGAGATATGTTGCCATTCAGCTTGTCCTAAAACTTTATTATTTGTGCCATATTCAACAATATTTCCTCTGACTAAATTGACATTATTAGCAGATTTCTGTAACTGACCTAATCCTTTATCAAAAACAACTTTGTACGCACCTTCATATTTTTGGGAATCACTTACTTGTTTTAACACATTAGGAAGTTGTTGAAATACAGCCAGATTTTTACTTGTATTTAGATTCTCCAAACGTTTCCATTCTTTTGTATCAAATTCTGAGACTGGTTCGAAACCTACTAGTCCATTAATATTTTGTATAATTAATTTATAGTCATTGTTATCAATTACTTCTTTATCAAAGTCCATTTTAGCCATCCCTAACTATTATCATTATTTTCATCTCTAGTTTACCAACTACTATGATATTAATCTTAAATTCTTTTCGAAACATATCCTTTTTTTTTAAATTAACCTTCAATATTATCCTAGCAACATCAGTATAAGGAAAAGTCATAATTTTAAAGTAAAATTGCTTTCAAAGCATCACCCATTAATTTTTGTCGTTTTTCCATAAACTCTTCAAATTGTGATAGTTCATAAGAAGAATCATCCGGCATATATTTAGCATTCTCACTATTCTCTAGAATCTTAATCCAGTCTACTAGGGGCGTTGCATTTTTTCTAACATTCTCGCGCCCTTCTAATAATTGAAGATTCGCTAATGTATTTCTTCTACGTCTCCAATCATCTTTTCTATCATCATCAATTACTAATCCATTAGCAAGCTGAAGACTTGCAATCTTGTTCTCTTCAAAACCGGTATGTGGATGTAAGTGATCTTGATGGAAACCTTTCTGACTATATTTTAAATTTGGATAAAGCAAAGATAACAACATAAAGGTATATGCGCCAATTTCATACGTATCAAATAGTGCATCTATCTCTTCAGAAGTGTAGCGCAATGTTCTTTCACCAGTAAAGCGTACATTTAGTAAATTACTCATCCTAAATGAATCTGTTGGCACTACTTTCAAAGCTTCTCGTATACTTGTTAGTGCTGAGTTTGTAGCTGCACCAAAAACCTGTTTTACCTGTGCAATAACTATATACTTTCTTAATTCTAAAATGCTTTCATTATCAAAATTTCCACCATTAAAACGATAATATACCATTGGTGATACAGCCACATAAGATATAATATTCTCTGAATTAAAGCCGAATTCATTAAGTAGATCTACTGTGTCCTTGATAGCTTTACGAATGCTCTCCCAATTATCTTTTATCTTTAATACGCTTTCCTTCTTGAATGTCTCAACTTTAAGCGTAACGGACATATCGAGGAGATATAGACAAGTACGCATGATAAAATCATTGGAAAACTTATATCCTTCACCAATTTTATTAATTTCTGCAAGCAGTTTATCTATTTCATCTCTAGCTTTGTCCCAATGCGAAACAATGGTAGAGAATAACAAATCACTCTTCGATAAAATAGTACCACCAGAATTCACACGAACGAATATATCGAGGACGCTGTCGATATAGTCCGTTTGAACTTCAAAATAGTTAATTATTTCGTCACCCACAAGTCGAGTATGTAGCAAAGATATATTCTTCATTGCAATTTTATTCGCAGCCCAACCGCTCGGAATAATTAAATCTGTTACTAACTCATCTTGAGAATACTTTAATATATCTTTAACTAGGTACCATAGTTTATCATCTTTTTGCTTTTCAGCCTCTATTTGTGTCAGAAATTTAAACTCGTAAGAGATATCCTCCTCATCAGTTCTCTGACTATGCAGATTTAAATACAATTCTTTTATAGGGAATGCATCATCATTTTTCCATCGCTTGTTTGGTAACTTCCTGCTCATGCTACCTTGCAAAGCTATGTACAAAGAGGTTAATCTTTGTTGACCATCAAGAACAGCCCATATTGTTTCTTCATCACTTCCAATAGGAAATGGTTGTGGTGCAGATGGGTTTTTATAGATATCTCTTTCATGAAAATTTTTTATAAATTCGTACATTGAGTACTCTTTTTTGTTAATGATTGATTTTCTAACTTTCCAAAATAGAAAAGTTCCTATAGGATATCCAAGCATGATAGAATCCATCAACTTTGTTATTTGATCATTATTCCACACATATTTTCTTTGTATTGCCGGAAGATAAATTTTGCGACTATTTATTTCTTCGATTACAGCTCTTATATTTTTCTTTTCATATGCCATAAGTGTCTCTCCATTTTCCCTTTATTTTACTTTTTCTTATTGTAATTCTTATCGATCTATCAAACATACTTGTCACTCTGCAGATCCTTTAGTACAGCTATGAAAGTTCTATTTTTGATATCATTTAATAATGAGAATGGTTCTTCGTCTTCCTATAATTTTGTACCGGCTTTCAATTCATCCGATGTGAATCACTTTTTAATTTCCTATTAAAATTCTATGCCTTTCCCAAACTCGTTTTGCAAGTTCAGCAACCCTTATATATTCGTACATTAGGTTAATCATATCTGCTCTAGTTAGCATACAACATCTCCAATATACACTAATTATACTGTAATTCACTTGATTGTTGAACATAACAAATATTTCATATTTAAAGAAGCAGTCTTTGGACTTATTGATTTAATTGTGCATCACTACAAAAAAGTTCTAAACAAACTTTTATTGC
The DNA here is from genome assembly GCF_045528345.1 of Desemzia sp. FAM 23989. Taxonomy (NCBI): domain Bacteria; kingdom Bacillati; phylum Bacillota; class Bacilli; order Lactobacillales; family Carnobacteriaceae; genus Desemzia; species Desemzia sp. FAM 23989. The sequence continues at coordinate 46,243 of NZ_JBGQQT010000007.1, forward strand.
CTTTGATAGAGATATGGTATATTCAATACATATTTACACTATACTTCATAAAACGATCGTTACTTATTCTGCTAAAACAAAAATGATTTATTTGAAAACATATGAGGGAAACCAAACAAAATTATTGTGAAAACATGCTCCTTTTGGTGTCCTAAGAAAGAATGTTATACTATTGATATCGTAAAATAACATCTTTTTTAATTCTCTACCTTTCAGTTACTCATTCCTAAAAATTTTTGGAGAAATATGGGGTTGCTTATAGCCATGAATAAGGATGCAATGAGAATTACTTAGCGTTAGGCTTTAGCCGTTACGCTAAGTTTGAAGCTTGCAAGCCTTGAGATGCGGTTTTCAGCTCAAGGTGTTCCCATGGCTTTCATAAGCAGCCCCATAGGTCGGAGGAAATTTCTTTACCAATATCAGAAGATAAAGGCATAAAAAAAAGAAGCTACTCAATAATAAAATCAAGTTAGCTTCTTTCTATTTTAAAGTACTAGTGCATTCACTACATATCTTGTTATACGAAGTTTACTAGTCTTCTATTCTTGTCAACAACGTTACCGACTCTATATGAGTAGTTTGTGGGAACATATCTACTGGTTGTACTTTTTCAACAGAATAGCCGCCTTCAGCTAGTAAAGCCACATCACGAGCTAATGTTGCTGGGTTACAGCTGACATACACCATTTTAGTAGGTTTCATTTCAAGTACAGCATCAATAAATTGTCCTTCTAATCCTTTACGTGGAGGATCTACCACTAGTAAATCTGCCGTACGTTCTTCTTGACTCCATTCAAGCATCACTTCTTCAGCCGCTCCAACTTGGTAAGTTACGTTTTCGACGCCATTTAACACAGCGTTGCGTTTTGCATCTTCAACGGCCATTTCAACGATTTCGATTCCGTATACTTCTTTAGCTTTTTTAGCCAAAGCAAGAGTAATGGTACCAATACCGCAATAAGCATCAATAACAGTTTCTTCACCCGTCATATCTGCAAAATCAAGGACTGTTTGGTACAATTTCTCCGTTTGCAATGGGTTGACTTGATAGAAAGAACGGTGAGAAATCTCAAACGTATTTCCCATCAATTCATCCGTAAATTTGTCTTCACCATGCAATACGATAGCTTCTTCTCCTAAGATCACGTTTGTGCCTCTTGGATTGACGTTTTGAACGATACTGACAACCTCTGGCAATGCTTCAAGAATATCTGGAATAATCTTGCTTGTCGGGAACAATTTCGCTGTACGTGTTACCAACACGATCATCATTTCACCAGTATGGTATCCTCTGCGAACCACAATGTGGCGCAAGTTCCCTGTGTTGTCTTTTTCGTTATACGGTTTAACACCGTATTCACGCATAATATCTCGAACCGCAATAATCGCTTGATCGATTTTAGGATCTTGAATCAGGAAGTCTTCAATCGGAATCAAGTCATGACTATTTTTACGGTAAAAACCGGTTGTCAATAGATCTCCAACCTTACGAACTGGAACCTGTGCTTTATTGCGGTATCCCCAAGGTTCTTCCATACCGATAGTGTCCAATACCGGAACTTCAGGCATTCTTGCAATACGCTGCATCACATTCTCAACTTGTTGTTTTTTGAACGCTAATTGAGACGAATAAGACATGTGTTGCAATGGTGTAATTCCTGTACGTGTATACATTTGGTTTCTTAAAGGTACACGATCAGAACTTGAAGTCAAACGATTCATGACTTTTCCATAACCATAAGTTTTTCCTGTTTTGTGAATTTTGATTTCTACTTTTTCTCCGGGCAAAGCATCTTCAATAAAAAGCGGGTAGCCATTTATTTTTCCAACACCCATCCCTTCAAATGTTAAATCTTCAATCGTAACCGTATGCTGTTCGTTTTTATTTACTGGAATAGTTTGGTCTTTTTTCAAATCCTTTTCTCCTTCCACTCAAAAACATTCTCTGTCTTTGGTGCGCTTGTTCTCATTTGCAACGGCCGTTTTTCTTGTGCTGCATGAAGCGAAAGTGATCTAAAAAGAAAACTTTCGTGTATTATTTTTCTTCTGGCAAATCCCCAGTTAATTCTTCCACTTGTTTCAAGAAAGCTTCTTCTACATCATCTGCAAATTCATCTTTTTCTTCTACATCATACGGAATCAAATCAACATCAGCAAACATTTCAATATGCTGTTGCAAATTGGTGAACTCTACTGGTGAATCTCCGCCATATTCTCCATCTAAATTGATCATCAATGGCGCTGAATCAGTTGTTTGTGCTTTAATCTTATTCGTTTTGATGTACATAATTTTAGAACTGTTGATGTGTTTTCCACCATTTAATAATTCTGCTATCAAACGGAATATTTCTAACAAATTGGCCGTTTTAACAATAATCAACGTAAATTTCCCATCATCTAATCGGGCATCCGGCGCAATTTGCTCAAAACCGCCTACTGAGTTGGTCAAAGCCACGAAAAACATAGAAGCATTTTCTTCAAAAATACCATCATCGTATTCAATTTTCATAGGAACAGCTTTAATGCGGGGCAACATTTCTGCGCCTTTAACAAAATAAGCTAAATACCCAAATACAGATTTTAATTGAGACGGCACTTCATAAGTCAATTCAGTAAGATATCCGGCAGCACCAATATTAATAAAGTAAGACAATTGCTTTTCTGTCTTCGCTTGACCAATATCCATATGAATGGTTTGTTTTTTTTCAATGATTTTTGCTGCAGCGATCATATCATTTCTCGGAATGTGCAATGCTCGAGCGTAATCATTCGTCGTACCAGCAGGAATAATAGCCATTTTAGGACGTTTTTTTAGTCCAGCCAATCCATTGACAACTTCATTGATCGTCCCGTCACCACCAGCAGCGACAATCAAATCGAAACCTGCTTTAGCAGCTCTTTCGGCTTCTATTTGAGCAGAAAAAGGTTCTGGTGTAGTAGCAAAAGTACTGGTTTCATAACCAGCACTTTCGTAAACACGCAATATTTCAACTAGGTTTTTCTTTAATAATTCACGCCCAGATGTTGGATTATAAATAATTCTCGCACGCATCTGTCTACCTTCTTTCCAAATTACCGTTTGCTTAACTCTTGGTTTAACAGTTTATTCACAACACCAGGGTTTGCTTGTCCTTTAGTTGCTTTCATAATTTGACCCACGAGGAATCCGATAGCTCGGTCTTTTCCGTTTTTGTAATCTTCAATAGACTGTGCGTTATTGTCTAGAATCTCATTGATGATCGGCAACAATTTAGCAGGATCACTTAATTGAACCCAACCGTTGGCTTCTACAACAGTTCCGGCATCTCCGCCATTTAGAATCAATTCACGGAAAACTTTTTTCGCAATTTTTGAACTGATAGTTCCATCAGCAATCAAATTAATCATCCCTGCTAAGTTTTCAGGAGTCAATTTCGTATCGTGTAACTCTAATTTTTCACTGTTTAAGTAAGCTGATACTTCACCCATCAACCAGTTGGCTGCTTGTTTAGCGTCAGCTCCTTTTTCAAGAGTTTCTTCAAAAAAGTCTGACATTTCTTTAGTAGCCGTCAATTGAGACGAGTCAGTTTCAGAAAGTCCAAAGTCATTAGCGTAACGAATACGACGTTCTTTCGGCATTTCAGGAATCGATTCTCTGACACGTTCGATCCATTCATCTTCAATGTATAAGTTTGGCAGATCTGGTTCAGGGAAGTAGCGGTAATCACTCGAACCTTCTTTGACACGCATCAAAATGGTTTCACCAGTAGATTCGTCGTAACGACGCGTTTCTTGTTGAATAACGCCTCCAGCTAGCAATACTTTCTCTTGGCGTTTTTCTTCAAAGGCTAACCCTCTGCGCACAAAGTTGAAGGAGTTTAAGTTCTTCAATTCGGTTTTCGTACCAAATTCATCTTGACCGAACGGACGAATCGAGATATTGGCGTCACAACGCATAGAACCTTCTTCCATTTTAACATCACTTACACCAGAGTATTGGATGATTTGTTTAATCGCTTCTAAATAAGCATAAGCTTCTTCCGGTGAACGCATGTCTGCTTCGGAAACAATCTCAATCAAAGGAGTTCCTTGACGGTTTAAATCGACATAAGAATAGCCGTCTGTACCGTGAGTGTTTTTCCCAGCATCTTCTTCTAAGTGGACGCGTTCGATACGGATTTTTTTCTTTTTGCCTTCCACTTCAACTTCGATCCATCCATCATGTCCAACAGGTTGGTCAAATTGAGAAATTTGGTACGCTTTGGGATTATCTGGATAGAAATAATTTTTACGGTCAAATTTAGTGTCTTGTGAAATTTCACAATTTAAGGCTAATGCAGCACGAATACCAAATTCTACAGCACCTTTATTGATGGTTGGTAAAACTCCTGGGTAACCCCAGTCAACTACGTTTGTATTGGTATTCGGTTCAGCTCCAAAATGTGCTGGAGATGGCGAGAACATTTTAGAGTCGGTTTTTAATTCTACGTGGACTTCTAGTCCAATAACTGTTTCAAAATTCATGTACTTTCTCTCCTCCTACAAGTTTGGTCTTGCTTTGTGGAATTCTGTTGCTTGCTCGAAAGCATAAGCTGCTCGGTAGATCGTTTGTTCATCGAAATGGTTTCCGATCAACTGCAATCCAACTGGCATGCCTTCTGAGAAACCACAAGGGATAGAAATTGCAGGAACTCCAGCTAAGTTCACTGGTACTGTTAAGATATCTGACAAGTACATAGCAATTGGGTCATCAACTTGTTCTCCAATACCATATGCAGTTGTGGTTGTTGTTGGACCTAAAATCAAATCGTATTCTTTAAAGACATTTTCAAAGTCTTGGCGAATTAATGTACGAGCTTTAGAAGCTTGTTTAAAGTGGGCATCATAAAAACCAGAACTTAAAGAGAATGTTCCCAGCATAATACGACGTTTCACTTCTGGTCCAAAACCTTCCGTACGTGTTTTAACATACAACTCTTCTAAAGATTCTGCATCTTTAGCTCTATATCCATAACGAACGCCATCAAAGCGTTGTAGGTTAGAAGAAGCTTCAGAAGAAGAAATAATGTAGTAAGCTGCAATACCGTACTTAGAATGCGGTAAGCTCACGGTTTCAATAATAGCACCAAGTTCTTTATATGTTTCAATAGCTTTCAAGACTGCTTCTTTCACGCCTTCTTGCAGACCATCTTCTAAGTATTCTTTAGGAACACCAATTTTCATTCCTTTAACGCCATCGGCAATCCCTTTGGTAAAGTCTGGTGTTTCTTTTGTGGAGCTCATTGCATCTTTTGGATCGTGACCGCTGATCGCATTTAATGCAATCGCATTGTCTTTTACATTACGCGTAAAGGGTCCAATTTGATCTAAACTAGATCCGAAAGCAATCAATCCAAAACGTGATACACGTCCATAAGTTGGTTTCATTCCAACCACACCAGTAAAGGCTGCTGGTTCACGAATGGATCCACCGGTATCCGTTCCTAATGAAACGGGAACTTGTCCAGCTGCTACTGCTGCTGCAGAACCACCTGAAGAACCACCGGGAACTTTAGATAAATCCCATGGGTTGCGAGTTAATTTGAAGTAAGAGTTTTCTGTACTTCCACCCATCGCAAATTCGTCCATGTTTAATTTCCCAACTGAAATCATTCCAGAATCCGTTACTTTTTCAGTAACAGTTGCATTATATACTGGAATAAAGTCTTCTAACATACGACTGGCAGCTGTTGTTAAAGTTCCTTCAGTAACAATATTATCTTTGATTCCAATAGGCAATCCAGATAGAATATTTTCAGGGTCAATCCCTGCTTCGTCCATTTCACGAGCTTTTAATAAAGCTTCTTCTTCTGTCAATGTAATGAAAGAACCCACTTGATCTTCTGTTTCGGAAATACGGGCAAAAACGGCTGTCATAATTTTTTCTGCTGTCGTTTCTTTGTTGACCAGCATGGTATGAAGTTCTTCTAACGAATGATCTAATAAACTCATCTTATGCTCCTCCTTCCGTATTGTCTATCATAGCTGGAACTTTTATTAAACCGTCTTTTTCAGATTTTACATTTTTAAATAATTTTTCGCGATCTGTACCAGGAGCTGCTTTGTCTTCACGCATGACACTGTAAGTTCTCATTCCGTGTGTCATAGTGGGTACATGTTCAGTATCTAATTCACTTAATTGTTCCACCATTTCAATGATTTTATCCATTTGATCGGTGAATTTTGCAATCTCATCATCTGGGATTTCTAATTTTGCTAATTTTGCAACGTGTCTGATATCTTCTTCAGTTACTGTCATTTATTATTTCACTCACTTTCTAAAAGTTCACAGATTTAAAACTTCCTTCCTATAATATCACAAACCGCGTACAGACTCTATGAATTCTTCATTTCAATGGCGAGAATTTAACGGTTGTTTAATCTCCTAGAACTTTTTTCGATCTTTTTTCAACTTATTTTTCATGATGAATAAGATAAAATCGGTTCTACAATAGTTGCCATTGGTAAATAGATAATACCCTTCTTTTTAACTCTAAGCCTATTAGAAACACATTTCTAGAAATTTCAGGAGGAATATGGGGTTGCTTATAGCCATGAAAAAGGATGCAATGGGAATTAATCCCGAGTTAAAGCTTCAGCTTTTACTCGGAGTTTGTTCTCCGCTGCGCTGCGCATACCATTTCCGTACGTCGCTAGCGCTCCAACGGCTTCGGCAACGCTCGCAAACCTTGAGTCGCGGTTTTCGGCATCAAAACGCGCTTTAAACATCAAGGATAAAATTACCTTGATGAAAAATACGCTTTAAACATCAAGGCTAAAACTTCCTTGATGAAAAACACGCTTTGAACATCAAGGATAAAACTTCCTTGATGAAAAATACGCTTTGAACATCAAGGATAAAATTACCTTGATGAAAAATACGCTTTGAACATCAAGGCTAAAACTTCCTTGATGAACAATTCGCTTTGAACATCAAGGCTAAAACTTCCTTGATGAACAATTCACTTTAAACATCAAGGCTAAAACTTCCTTGATGAAAAATTTGCTTTAAACATCAAGGCTAAAATTACCTTGATGAAAAACACGCTTTAAACATCAAGGCTAAAATCTCCTTGATGAAAAACACCATTTAAACATTAAGAGCAAAATTGGCCGGCTTGAATCGGTTAAATAACAAACTTAAATCAGTTAATCAACTCCATAATAAAAAACTCTACTTTTAAGGGTCAGCACCATGGTGTTCCCATGGATTTCCATCAGCAACCCCATAGGCCAGAGCCAATTTCTTTACCAACGCTATTTGACAAAGAGACATAAAACCAGCCACTCTTACTTAAATAACAGTAAGAGTGGCTGGTTTTATGTCTTGTTAGTCAAATATATGAGTATAAAATTCTGTTTCTCCAGTTTCTCGAGCTAAGAATGCTTCCATTCCATTTATGGAAGAAATGGATACTTCAATAGGAATGTTTGGCGGCAAAAATTTAACGGCCTGATCGTACACATGTTGTGTAAAAGCAATGACTTCCGTTTCTCCATAGAATTGCGTCACCAAATCTACTTTCATTTTCACCAATGTATCGTCGATATAAGTAGCTTCAGCAGTAACTCCGCTTAAATTAGGAAAGAAACTTTCCACTTCAGATTTGAAGTTTTGGAAACTATTCAGCTCCGTACTTTCCCCACCTTCTAATGGAAAGACCAATTTTTTCATCGACAATTTATTCCATCCGCCTACTGAATTACTTCCATTTTCGCTGATCCCCTCTGCAACATACGTACCGCCTGCTAAACTATCTTGCGGAGTTTGTTTGAAGATTCCTACTACGATCGGGATATCTTCTAATCCTTCCATTTGACGCATACGCTCCACGATTTTATCGGCCATTTCTTTCCCTTGTTGAATCAATTCTTCTTCACTGATGTCTGTTTCAAAACTGGCACCGTATTGTTCCTTCTGGTAATAATCAACCGTGTTCATTGCCAGCCCGATACTGATTCCGGACAAAGAATAGCCGTTTTCTGTCTGTACCGTAAAATTTTGTTCCAAAATAGATTTTAAATAGATCGGTGTTCGTTCATTTTCTAATTTGCTTCCATTATGTTGCGGGTTCAATCCTTCAAGATTTTCGTTTCCTTCTTCAACAGTTCGAGCGTTTCCGTATTGGTCAAATCCTTCGCCTACTGGAGTATATCTTCCAAGCCATGAGTTGGCTGTTTCGCCATCCAGGTATTGTCCTTCTTGAATCAAGTGGTCATTCGTAGAAAAATAATCTTGCGAGATCTCCAACAATCCTGTTTCAAAAGCTTTTAAATTGTAATTTGAATTTGTTCCAAGTGAAGCACCTCTGTTCACACCCGGCTGATATTGCCCATCCGTTATCAACGAACGGTAATAGTCATCAGATAATTGACGCGATGTACTGGTCGTATCTTCTGCTGCTAACTCTGATTGTGACCCATCTGACGTTGTTTCTCCTGTTTCTTCTTCAGGAGTTGCACAGGCAGTCAACAATAATACACTTCCTGCAAGTAAAATGAGTAGTTTGCTTTTCAAACTGTTATTCCTCTCCTTCTAATGTTTCCAACAATTGATCTTCATTCCATACAGGGACATCCAAGCTTTGTGCTTTCGTTAATTTGCTTCCAGCGTCTTCTCCAACAACTAAGAAATCCGTTTTTTTGGAGACACTTCCGGTTACTTTACCGCCTAAATTCTCGATCCGCTCCTTAGCTTCCTCACGGGTGAAGTGCGTCAATTTCCCGGTCAAGACAATGGTTTTCCCGTTAAAATACGAATCACTTTCTGCTACAGTTTCTTTTTTCTTGCCAAGATACGTAAGATTGACCCCTTTTGACCGAAGTTCTTCAATCAGATCCGTTACTTCCGGCAATTCAAAAAACGTCACGACACTTTCTGCAATGATATCTCCGATACCTTCGATAGCAATAATCGCTTCTTTGTCTGCTTGTTGCAATCCTTCAATCGTTTCAAATTCTTCCGCCAATAATTTTGCTGCGTTAGCTCCGACATTTCGAATTCCCAGCCCGAACACTAGTCTTTCTAAAGAATTGCTGCGACTAGCACTGATCGCAGTCAACAAATTATTTGCGGATTTATCTTTGATTTTATCCAATGTGACTAATTGGTCATAGGTCAAGCTGTAGAGATCAGCTACATCTTTGACTAAGCCTTTTTCATACAGTTGAATAATGACCTTGTTGCCTAGACCGTCAATGTTCATCGCATTACGTGACACAAAGTGTGTTAATCCTTCAATGATTTGTGCTGGACATTTTGGATTGATGCAGCGTAGAGCTACCTCTTCATCCAAATGGACCAACTCACTTTCGCATGCCGGACAATGCGTTGGAAATTCATAAGGGACACTGTCTGCTGGCCGCAAGTCTTCTACTACACGCGTCACTTCTGGAATGATATCACCTGCTTTATGAATCACGACGGTATCATTCAAGCGAATATCGCGTTCTCGAATCAAATCGACATTGTGCAAGCTGGCACGTTGAACAGTGGTACCGGCTAACTGGACAGGATTCATAATGGCTGTAGGCGTAACGACACCCGTTCTGCCAACTGTCCATTCGATTTCATTGACCACCGTATTCGCTTCTTCAGCCGGAAATTTATATGCGATAGCCCAACGAGGAGCTTTGATCGTAAAACCGATATCCTCTTGCGCTTTAAATTCATTCACTTTGATCACGATTCCGTCTATGTCGTAAGGTAAACTACTGCGCTGTTCTTGGAATTCTTGCGTATACTCCCAAACTTCCTCAATGGTTTCAAACACTCGACGTTCGTGATTGGTACGGATGCCGATTTTATCCAATTGATCTAGTGCATCCGATTGACTGGCAGCTTCCATTTCTCCAAAATCTGCCACAGTATACATAAATGTATTCAAGTTTCGTTTAGCTGTTTGTTTGGGATCTAAATTCCGCAGACCTCCTGCAGCAGCATTTCTTGGGTTTGCAAAGATATCTTCCCCATTTTCTTCCCGCTTCTGATTCAATTCCACGAAAGAAGTTTTCGGCATATAACATTCACCTCGAACTTCTATTGAATACGGATATTTTAACTTCAGCGGGACAGATTTGATCGTCCGAACGTTTTGCGTCACATTTTCTCCAACCACTCCGTCGCCACGAGTTGCTGCTTGAATCAGTTTCCCATCTTCATATTTCAAAGAAAGAGCTAGTCCATCTATTTTCAATTCACAAATATACTCAACTTTTTTGTCCGTCAATTTACGGATTCTTTTGTCGAAATCCAACAGATCTCCTTCTCCAAAAGCATTTCCCAGACTAAGCATAGGAATATCATGAGTTACTTTTTCAAATCCAGGCAGAATAGTGCCCCCGACACGTTGAGTGGGAGAGTCTCCGCTGATCAGTTCAGGATAAGTTTCTTCCAAAGTTACTAATTCACGATACAATAAATCGTATTCAGCATCCGTTACAGTCGGCTTATCCAACACGTAATATTCGTGGCTGTACCGATCCAAAGTCTCTCTTAATACTTCAACTCTCTCTGTTGCTTCTTCAAAAGACACTTCATCTAGTGGATGATTTTTTTCAGGTTTGTCTGTCAAATGGAGCACCTTCTTTCTATGTCAGTCAATACTCTTATTGTATTTTTTCAATGGGTGCGAAAGCAGCTAATAACCGTTTGATACCTGTTGGAGCAGAAAAAGCAATATCCAACTGTAAATTATCTTCGTTTCCTGTCAATTTCACGACTGTTCCGATACCCCATTTTTTATGAGCGGCTTTGTCACCAACATTCCACCCTACTTTATCTGCGCCGCTGCTGATTTTATTTGTGACTGGAGCTTGAGCTGGCGTTTGATAAGGAGTGCTGGCTGCTCGTTTCTGTACACTACTGAAAGGACCGGAATTTCTAAATGGAATAGAGCTGGCTTGTTTGTCTTCCGACTCCATGATTTCTGCATTGATTTCACTGATAAAACGAGAAGCCGCATTGGCTTGTGTACGTCCATATAAGACGCGCGAGTACGCATTTGTCAGATAGAGTTTTTTCTCCGCACGAGTGATTCCTACATAAGCTAACCGACGTTCTTCTTCTAATTGTTCTTCTTCCATCATGGCACGAGACAAGGGGAAGATCCCTTCTTCCATCCCAATCAAAAAGACAACCGGAAACTCCAATCCTTTGGCAGCATGAAGCGTCATTAAGGTGACTTCACCGTTTTCTGCTTCCAAATTATCTAGATCAGAGACCAAGGACAAGTCTGTTAAGAAAGTTAACAGATCCGTTTCTCCACCAGCGTTATCTTTTTCAAATTGTTGCGTTACAGACAAGAACTCTTGGATATTTTCTAAACGCGACTCTGACTCCAAGCTTTTTTCATTTTCTAAAGCTTCTTGGTACCCGCTGCGTTTCAACAATTCTTCTACTAGTTCAGTTATTTGCAAGTACTCTTGCATCTTGCTTAAGTCTTGCAGCAATACGCCAAAGCCTTCAAGTGACTTAGCCGCTTTTCCAGTAATATTGGTTAAGGCGATATTTTGCGCAGCTTCCAATAAAGACCAGTCATATAGATCAGCAAAAGCTCTTAATTTCTCTACTGTTCCTGGACCAACTCCTCGTTTTGGAACATTGACGATCCGTTCGAAGCTCATATTATCAGAGGGATTTGCGATCAAACGCAAGTATGCCAATACATCTTTGATTTCTTTTCGATCATAGAATTTATGGCCGCCAACCATTTTGTAAGGAATATTGGATTGCAGCAAACTTTCCTCTATTTTACGAGATTGAGCATTGGTACGGTATAGTACAGCAAAGTCGCCGTAGTTTAATTGATTTTTTTTCATTTCTTCTTGCATTTTCGAAACGACATAGCGAGACTCATCGCCTTCACTTTGAGCACGATAATAAGAAATTTTTTCTCCATCATGATTGTCAGTCCATAGTTTCTTTTCTTTTCGTTTCGCGTTGTTTCCAATGACATCATTGGCTGCTTGTAAAATGTATTTCGTAGAGCGGTAGTTTTGTTCCAATAAGATTACTTTTGCTTCTGGATAATCATTTTCAAAGTCCAAGATATTTTCCATATTTGCTCCACGCCAACCATAAATACTTTGGTCAGCATCCCCCACAACACAAAGGTTCTTAAAACGAGCTGCCAACATTTGTACTAATGTGTATTGCGCTTGGTTGGTATCTTGATACTCATCCACGTGAATGTATTGAAATTTCGCTTGATAATGTTGCAGTGTTTCAGGGCTCTCTTTGAATAAACGTGTTGTCAACATGATTAAATCATCAAAATCGACTGCTTGATTCCGACGGAGCTCTTTTTGGTAATCATCATAGCAGTCCGCTACTATCCGTTGAAAATAAGAAGCAGCTGTTTCGCGGTACTTTTCTGCGGTCAACAATTCATTTTTTGCATTGCTGATCTCAGCCAGAATCGCTCTCGGATTGAATTTTTTCGGATCAATGTCTCGCTCTTTTAAAATTCGTTTCATTAAGGTTTGTTGTTCACCTGGGTCACTAATCGTAAACGCCCTAGTATATCCAATACGGTCAATATCACGACGCAAGATTCTGACACACATTGAGTGAAATGTCGAAACCCAAACATCATTTCCACCGTCTTGAATCAATCGGCTTACCCGTTCTTTCATTTCTTTAGCCGCTTTATTGGTAAATGTGATCGCTAAAATATTCCATGGATTCACATTTTTTTCTTGGATCAAATAAGCAATACGATGAGTCAAGACACGCGTCTTGCCACTTCCTGCACCTGCCATGATCAAAAGCGGTCCATCTGTGTGGATCACCGCTTCTTTTTGTCGGGGATTCATACCGTTCACTAATTTTTCTCGTAATACCAATTCTTACATCCTCTCTGATTCCTTAAGTACATTATCCGCTTGTCTGAAACTTGTAACGGTTGCTTTTTATGCTGTCTTTTAACATTTTCCATGTCCATTTTACCATAGTTTGATTCTTCTTTGAGTACGATACGAAAAACTTCAAATTTATCATAAAAAAAGCACATCACTCTTTATACTTTCGCATAAGAAATCAATAAGAACTCTTCATTTCTGAAAAGTTCTTTCTTTTTAAATACTGTTGTTAAATCCCTTGAATGATTGCTAGAGAGAGTTGATTCAACAAAATACGGATTTCTTTCCGTGCATATGCATATCGAGATTCGGATAAATATTTTGTCAGTTGGGTTAAATATTTTACTTTCAATTCTCTTGATTCAGATAAAACAACTTGAATTTCTGCATTTTTTTGATGTGTTAAAGAGCGCAGCGTATCCATAAATAAAGTCACGTTATATGTATTCTTTGCGTAACGAACAAATTCTTGCCAATATTTTATTTCGGCAACATAGAATTCTGTTTCTTGTCGCTTTCCTGTTAAACGAGCTAATGACTCCACACAATTTTCCAGTTCTGAAACATCGAACACAATCTCTCTGATTTGAATTTGATGCAAATAATTGTTTAGGATCATCTCAATAAATCCAAGTCTGTCTTGAAAGCCTTTATCATCAATGGACGGTTCTTGAATAGAAGCGCCTTTATGAGGGATAATCTCTAATACGTCTTCTGCTTGAAGACGTAAAAAAGCTCTTCTTATAGGCGTACGGCTGATACCCAATTCTTGAGACAAATCTTGCTCTGTAATGTGGGTTTTAGGCAGCCATTGCCTTGTCTCGATTTTTTCCTTAATGTACAAATATGCTTGTGTTTCCAAGTTCTTTGACTTCACCATTTCGCTTCTTCACCTACTTTATTTTCTTACACCTGTCATTTTGTTTTATCCATCCTAAATACAAAAACAATTTTGTGTATTTTCTATCTTAGTTGATTATAAGTACTTTCACTACAATATTCAATACCATTCTTTGCACAATTAACTACAAAACAACTCTGTAGGCACATTTCTCTTTTTAATCCGTTGAACACTCTGCTAGGTAATCACTACTATTCTCTACATGGAGAAATTTTGAACGCATTTCAACAATTTTTTGCTGCTATGTTTAAACCATTAGTCACTAATATAGAAAATCTCCCTAACTGACGTTAATAACTTCATCATAAATCACTAACTAGGATCCTCAGCTCATCAGTTAAAAGCATAACTTCACAAAATTTACAAAAAGAAAACCTTTCCCTAACCTCTTTTTTATAATCCTATGGTAACTTTTAACTAGTGTTGACTATTACTAATTGTTCTATCTAGTTTTTTTGGATAGGACTTACCCCTTTAGGAACTGTTTGTGCCCACAAACAGTTCCCTTTTTGTCTCTTGCTGATCCACTCTATCCCATAGTAGGTTTTGATTTAGGTATCCCTTGCCAATCACTGATAAATGCAGCTCCTAATACAAATACTCCGCCAATAAACTGGACCAAACTCAGGTGTTCATTTAAGAAAATAGTTGAAAACAGAATAGCCGATACAGGATCGATGTAACTTAGCATAGCAGTTGTCTGCCCTTTTAAATAAGGAATAGAAGAAAAAAACATGACATACGTGATGCCGGTATGAACGATCCCTAAGATAACTAAATAAGGCAACGATGCAATAGGCATACTCAACAGATCAAACCCTTCCGTAAAAAAGACGTAAGGGATCAATATTCCGGTAGCAATCAATAATTGAAAGAATGTACTCTGCAATCCTGAAAATCCTTTCAAAAACTTATTGCTGATCATCATACCGGCATAAAACACTGCTGCAGCTAAACCAAAAGCAATTCCTTTAAGAGGATCAGAGTTCCCCACACTGGATATACCTCCACTATTGACGATCATAAACATCCCCGACATAGCTATTCCAATGCAGCTCACCTTTTTCACCGTTAATTTTTCTTTCAACAATACTGCAGAAACCAACACCACAAAAACAGGAGCAAAGTAATAACTCAATGTTGCATTGGAAATAGTTGTGTAACGATACGACTCAAACAATAACAGCCAGTTTACTCCAATTGCACCACCCGAAAAAAGCAATGCCAGGCTATTTTTTTTAACGAGCCGCCAAGAAATTTTCTCCCGTTTTACAACCAATACTATTCCTATAAACAAGCAACCAAGCAGTCCTCTAGAAAGAGCGATCTCACTAGAAGACAGTTGAATCCGTTTAACAAATAACCCCATAGAGCCAAAAATGAACATTGCAGTCATTACATTGTATTTTGCTTTTTTCACGGCCGCACCAGCTTCTTTTTTTTATGTTTGCGCAGACAAACAGAAGCCCAACTCAATTATTGGCTCCTGTTTTTAAAAGAATTCACTTGTTGTTCTCATTGTTTCTTATTTCATCATGAAAGTATGCCCCTCACGAGCTTAATCACCCAGTCCTAAACGTTCAAATACCTTGTCGACATTTTTTAAATGGTAATGATAGTCAAAAGCATCATCCAGTTCTTCTTTAGACAAAACTTCTGTGATACGCTCATCTTGCTCCAACAAAGGTCTGAACTGAGTTTGTTCATCCCATGCAATAGCGGTTTTCGGCTGCACTAGATCATAGGCTGCTTCACGGCTCATCCCTTTATCAATCAACTTCAACAATACGCGTTGGCTGTAAATCAGGCCAAATGTAGCCTCCATATTCCGCAACATATTTTCCGGAAGAACGGTGAGTTTTTTCACAATATTTCCAAAACGATTCAACATATAATTCAATAGAATCGTAGAATCTGGGATAATGATACGCTCTGCTGAAGAATGTGAAATATCTCTTTCATGCCATAAGCTGACATTTTCATAAGCTGTGATCATATGACCTCTAATTACACGCGCTAATCCAGTCACATTTTCAGAGCCAATAGGGTTTCGTTTATGAGGCATTGCAGAGGACCCTTTTTGTCCTTTTGCAAAAAATTCTTCCACTTCACGTGTTTCTGACTTTTGCAATCCGCGAATTTCCGTTGCAAATCGTTCAATACTGGTTGCGATCAAAGAAATAGAAGCGACGTATTCTGCGTGCAAATCACGAGGCAAGACCTGCGTAGAAATTTCTTGAGCGCGAATGCCTAGATGTGTGCAGACATATTCTTCTACTTCCAACGGCGTATTCGCAAATGTTCCCACTGCACCACTGATTTTTCCAGCTTCAACACCTTTAGCAGCATGTTCAAAACGCTCAATATGACGTTTCATTTCAGAATACCAAGTTCCTAGTTTCAAACCAAATGTAGTAGGCTCCGCATGTACACCGTGCGTTCTTCCCATCATAACAGTGTACTTATGTTCTTTGGCTTTTTCTCCAACAATAACTAAAAAGTTTTGCAAATCTTGGCGTAAAATATCATTTGCTTGTTTGAGTAAATACCCATACGCCGTATCCACCACATCAGTGCTTGTCAATCCGTAATGAACCCATTTGCGTTCTTCACCTAAAGTTTCAGAAACAGCTCGTGTAAATGCCACCACATCATGACGTGTCTCCAGTTCAATCTCAAGAATACGTTCCACATCAAAAGAGGCATTTTTTCGTATTTGTTCTGCATCCTCTTTTGGAATTTCTCCTAATTCCGCCCATGCTTCATCTGCCAAAATCTCAACTTCCAGCCAAGCTTTGTAACGATTCTCATCAGTCCAAATAGCTCCCATTTCAGGTCTCGTATAACGTTCAATCATTTTGTAATCTCCTCAATTCTGAGTTTTGCCTCATTCATCTATCAAATGAATTTTCAATCCATTTTTTCTGACAGTATTAGTTTAGCAGTATGGACATCATCTGTCATGAATTATCTAACTTTTTTATAAAAAAAAAGACCAGTGCAGATTACCTGCATTGGTCTATCCATTAATCCTTTTAAAGCAGAATTCCCGTATCCCTTAGCAAATTAAGCGCAGACTCAATATCCTCCGTTAAAACAGTGATGTGTCCAATAGCTTGATGCTCAGTAGATTCTTTGACACCATAATAATAAAAGTGCCAATTGGGTTTAAGTTGAAGCTGATTTTCTACCTCTGTTTGATTCTCATTCAATGTTTTTACAGTGATTGCTCGAGAAAGCAACTTTATCTCTGGCAAAGGCCATCCGCAAATCGCACGGATATGACTGTCAAAAAGAGAAGTAGAGCAAGCATCTAATGTACTCAAGCCACTGTCATGAATAGTTGGAGTAATATCATCCACATAGAGAGCCCCACTTGACGTTAATAGCAGTTCAACAGTAAGTGTACCGACTAAATTGCTTCTTTCAGCGATCAACTGTCCAATCCGTTTCACTTCTTCATCTACTTCTTCAGTGATATGAGCAGGAAAAATAGTTTCATACAGTAAGTCGTTACGGTACAAGTTCTCAGAAACGGGAAAAATACGCATTTCTCCTTTAGCGTTTTTGACCACAGACACCGACAATTGTCTTTCAAATGGAATTAACGCTTCTAAAATGCACGTTCCATGAACAAGCAATGATTTACTGCGCTCAAAATCTTCTTCGCTATACAAAATCACTTTTTGTTTCTTGCTTTTATCTCGATGCAGGGTCTTTAACGCACAAGGAAATCCTAGTTCTCTGCTCGCTGATTCTATATCTTCAGCTGATACAATCGTCGCATACGGTGCAATATTAAAATTGGCTGCTTCTAAATAAGCTTTTTCCAATATTCTATCTTGAGCAATATCCAATAACTCTGTTCCTTGAGGAAAAGCTACTGTTCTAGAAACTCTTCGTGCTGATTCAGGAAATACATGCTCAGCCTCCATCGTTACCACGTCACACTTAAACGCCATCTCGGTTAGAAGATTAGGATCATTGATATCTCCGACCAATTGCCAATCAGCTGCTTGTGCTGCTGAACATTCAGGCATCGGATCAAGAATGCCTACTCGATAGCCCATTTTTTTTGCAGCTAACGCCAGCATTCTCCCTAAAACTCCTCCACCAATGATTCCTATTGTTTTATCAGGAGTTATCACATTTGCCACGATTCATCCCTACCTTCTTAATCTTACTCTTTTTGTTCCATTTTGATTTCTTTTCTTCTTTTCTTCACGCGTTTTGTCCAAAATCCACCGCTGATGTATTTCGGTTCATAAGAAATAACAAATGCTTTAGGAGCCAATTCTTCAATTTGCTGATACAATTTCCGTTCCGTCTTCCGAAGTGTAAGAATTTCTAACACCATCCGGTCGCCTTCTTTGCCCAATGCAAAACTGGTTGTTACTCCATATCCGAGTTCGCGCAACTTACTAGGTATATCGTTCTCAATCGAAGGAATAATAGCTGTTACCATGATGTAACCCAATGCTAAGTATTCTTCGATTTTCATTCCTGCAAGAATACCGACACCATATCCTAAAGCATATACAAATATGTTCACGAAATTGTCTAAACGATCCAATACGAGTCCTAAACCAACGATGTAGATAGTCACTTCCAGCATAGACAGCAAAGGTGCAGCTAATCGATAACCTTTCATCGTCAGCATCATTCGAATTGTCATCAACGTTACATAACTGACATTGATCACAAAAATCACCAGTAATAATCCTAAATCTATTTCCATTTAATAGTGTACTCTCCTCTTCTGAAAATCTCCTACTGCAAGTTAACTCATACAGTTTCCTATAATGATAACATTAGGCTATATCGCTTCATAAATCAAACGCAAAGTATTCTGTCACACGATTAATCAGCAAACCTGACTTCACCATTTGTCAGCGATTGGATTCTGGCTAAGGAATAAATTTCCATTCCTTTTTCTTCCAGTAACGCACGGCCGGTTTGAAAGGATTTTTCAATAACGATTCCGATACCTGCAACTGATACGTCCAATTGTTGACAAATTTCCATTAAACCCAATGCAGCTTGTCCATTGGCTAAAAAATCATCGATGATCAAAACAGTATCTTGCTCACTTAAAAATGTTTTTGAAATCGAAATGCTGTAATTTGTTTGCTTTGTAAATGAATAGACGTCAGCTATCGCCAATTCATCAGTCATTGTGATTCCTACATTCTTTTTCGCTACGATTACTGGGACATTTAAAGAGATACCCGCAAAAACAGCTGGAGCGATTCCAGAAGCTTCAATTGTAATGATTTTTGTGATGCCTTTGTGTTTAAAGTAATTGCCAAACTCTTCGCCAATGGCTTTCATTAGTTGAGGATCGATTTGATGGTTGATAAAACTATCTACTTTCAAAACCCCTTCACTTAATACACGACCATCTTGAACTATTTTTTCCTCAAGTAATTTCATTTTTCTATTTTCCCCCTACAATTTTTTAGAGCTCTTCATCTTCTAACGTTAAAAGAAATGATTTTTTACTTACCAACGTCAAATAGTGCAGAATCCTTTTTAGAGCGTGGAGCAAGGCGTTTAGACTCTCGTAGAGTTCTCTTTTTCCAATTGAAATCATAGAGAGTCTATCTTGCGCAACACGTTTAAGACAAGTCCGTGAAGCAAGAATTGGATACCAGATACCAAAATCGCTTCAAAGTCTAAATTTGTATACAAATAGTAATAGAATAAAAGGTTAAACCAGTGGCTGGTTTAACCCTTTATGCGTTTATTCTTCTTCGTCTTGCGAAGGCTCATCAATTTCTTTTTTTTCATCTATAATTTCAACGATTATATTACTGATACGTGAAGATTCTATTTCATTTGCTTTAAGTAAGAAGTTCCCATACTCTACAAATGCGTCATCTCCATCTCGTGGTATGTTTCCATATTCAATAATAAAGAAACCGGCAATAGTATCCACATCAGAAGACTCGATATTGGTGTCAAAAAACTCATTGAATTTTGACAATTGAGTAGATCCATCTACTAAGTAGCGGTTATCATTGATTTTTTCGATCAAGGCATAGACCTCGTCATACTCATCGTCAATATCTCCCACAATTTCTTCTACAACATCTTCTAATGTAACGATACCAACTACTCCACCATATTCATCGTTCAATATAGCCATTTGATTTCGTGTTCTTCTTAGTTCATAAATCAAATCATCGATATAGATGGTTTCTGGAACAAATAAAGGTTCATTTAATACATCTTTTAAATCAATTTCATCAATATTACGGTTTCGGCTTTCTCTTAACAAGTTTTTGACATGAATGATCCCGATAATATTGTCTTTATCTTCAAAATAAACAGGAATACGTGAATAAGGTATATCTAAAAGTTTAGGGATGTTTTCCTCGTTCCCATCATCATAATCAATCATAAAAGTGTCCGTTCTAGGAACCATGACTTCTTTAGCCATTTTGGTATCTAGAGATAACACACCTTTCAACATTGAAAATTCAGCTATATCAATCGCTTCGTCTTTTTGACTTTGATCCAAATAAGAACGGAATTCGTCACGCGTCATCTTCTCTTCTTCTTCAGAAAACTCAATTGGTGTAATTTTCTTCAGCAGGTTTGTTGATAAAGATAAAAGTTTTACAAAAGGCATCATAAACTTTTGTACCCCTAATATAATACCAGCAGTACCAAGAGCAACACTTTCTGAACGCTGTAACGCAACGGTCTTTGGAAACAGTTCTCCAAATACAAGCGTGATATACGAAATAATAATTGTCACAATCACAACGGCAATGGTTTGAGCACCAGGAATATTTCCTAATAACGGTGTAAAACGATTAGCTAAAGAGGTAGCCGCAGAGGCACTGTTTAAGAAACCTGCTAACGTAATGGCTACTTGTATGGTAGATAAAAAGTTGTCTGAATTGGCTAACAATTTCAGCACATTCTTCGCTTTCTTATCTCCATCGATAGCTTTTTCGTTTATTTTCCCTTTGTCTAAAGAAACAAAGGCCATTTCTGCTGCTGCGAACAACGCATTGATTGCGGTTAATACTACAATTAAAATTATCTGGACACTCAGTGACGAATCACTTCCCGAGTCTGGGGCCATTTAACATCTTCTC
This sequence comes from Desemzia sp. FAM 23989, assembly GCF_045528345.1. NCBI lineage: Bacteria > Bacillati > Bacillota > Bacilli > Lactobacillales > Carnobacteriaceae > Desemzia > Desemzia sp. FAM 23989. The sequence goes on from NZ_JBGQQT010000007.1 coordinate 67,132, forward strand.
CTTTAAATATATAGATACAAATTTTTATATCACTTAAAACATCATTAATGTACCATTTTTTATAAATTATTTCAACATTTGATTCTCATCATTTTTTAATCAAACATTCGTCCGATTATAATTTATTGCAGTAGTGTAGGCATTTCCTGCAACAGAGGTTTCAAAATGGTAATCACTTCTCCACTCGTTCTTCCTTCAACTAAACCAATCATGACATAAGAGTTTTCATCTGCATCAAAAGCCATAATAAATCCATTGTCCTCGTTCTCTTCCAGACCCTGGAATTCAGCCGTTCCTGTTTTGGCACCAACAGTATATGGAAGATCAGCTAACTGATGTGCTGTCCCATTTTGATTATCCACTACTTCCAATAAATAAGAACGAATCAATTCAGCAGATTCAGCCGTTACAACTTGCTTCGTTTCGTTTGTTTCCTGGTCACTGGTTAGCTTTGGATAAATCAAATTTCCACCGTTGACAAATGGGCTGTACGATACCACTTGCTGAACCGGACTCATCAACAATTCTCCTTGTCCATAGGCTGTATCCGCCAATAAAAGTTCTGTATCTAGTGTACCTGAATTAGACAATTGAGCAGGTTCCATTGAAAATGGCAGATTTAAACTTTCGCCAAAAATGAATTTCGCCATTCCGTTTTCAACAGTTTCTTGTCCCATCTCCAAAGCTTCTTGAGCAAAGAAAATATTGTCTGAGTAAACTAGCGCATCTTTCAAAGTAACTTCAGGTACTACAGTCACACGGTGAACAGAGTAATTTCCCCAAGATGCATTGGCTTGCCAAGTATCTCCTTCTATCTCATGGACTTCTTCTGGAGTTGTGATCCCCGAATCTAGCCCTATCCCTGCTGTGATCATCTTAAATGTTGAACCGGGAGCAAATCGAGCTGCGTATCGCGCTAAGAAAGGAGAATTTTCATCATCCAGATAAGCTTGATAAGCTTCATTTGTGATTCCGCGAGTCATTAAACCAGCGTCATAAGATGGTGTACTGGCAAGAGCCAATAAACTTCCGTCTTCAGGATTCATCACTACTACAGATCCATTGACTCCTTCAAGTTCCTCATAGGCTTTTTGTTGAACATCAGCATCGATCGTTAATTGAACATCTTCTCCATTGGTAATTTCAGCTTCTTTTAAAACAGTCTTTGTTTCTCCTTGGACATCGTTCAAAACGATTTTTCCGCCTATCTTACCTCTCAACTGTGCATCAAATGCGGCTTCTAGTCCTGATTTTCCAATCATATCCCCAGCTGCTAAAGCAGGATTATTTTCCACATCTTCAGCCGATACTTCTCCTACATAACCAATCAAATGAGCTGCTGCTTCATTCAAAGGATACGTGCGCATAGATAATTCTTGATAGACAACGCCTGTAGCCTGAACAGAATCTTCCGTAGCCATTACTTTAAACGGCACAAATGAATCCCCAGTGACCCAACTTTGTCCTAAAAGTTCTTCCAAGTGCTCCAATGGAACTTCAAAAGTTTCACTGATTTGAGTTAGATTTTCTGTCCTTGCTTCCCCTTCACCTAAAAGCGATGGATGCAATCCAGCTTGTAACCATGTGCCCGCTATAGCTAAAGGATCTCCATCCTTGTCCAAAATATTCCCACGTTCGCCTTTTGAAAATTGCGCATCGACCGTATCTCCTGGTTCCATACCTGGTACAATCAAGTTTGGATTCCAATCGACTGTAAAATCTCCTTCTTCATTCTTTGTCAAAGAAGCTGAGTAGACCAGTTCTTCTATAGCTCCTATTGGAGACGTCAAATTTAATTGATAAGAAAAATCATAAGTGTCATCCGTCTCATTTTCATCAAAGACAACATTAGTTGCCTCAACGTTACTGATCTGCATTTCATTAAATGTCGATTGGTATAATTCAGTCAGTTGTTCTCGGGTATAGCCCGCATCTACTAAAGTAGATTCCGTTGTACTATTGGCTAAAGCAGCAAAATCCTGTGCTTCTAAGTACCCGATAAATTCTTGTGATTTCTCTTCTGCAGCTTCTGTGTCTGAGCCTTTGCCATTGAAGTAAGACCATGCCATCCAACTGATCCCGCCGATCACAGCTGCTATAACGACTACAATAATTCCCCATAATGCCAAACTTAATTTCAACTTCTTTTTTGGTTTGTTTGCTGACATAGATCTCTAATCTCCTTTAGTCTATTTCCTCATTTCTTCACATCTTTAAATTAAGTTGGTTCTTTTAGATCTTCAAACAAGACAGTATAATGACTTCCGCAACCTAGATCAATTTAACTGAAAGGCCAAGTCAATTGGCAAAAAAAGATACATGACCATTGGCGTAAAGCGCCGTTAATCATTCTCCCTTTTTGCATCATTGCTGTCGAGACCTTTTAGCTTCCTGTCAATCATCGTATTGATGGAGTTGGTATTGTTCGATCAGATCGATAAGTTTTTGGGCATACGTCGGATCGGTTGCGTATCCATTATCCTGCAAGGCTTGTGCTGCTTCTTTATAATTATCAGCTGCCAGGACGGTCGTATATTGTTCCGCATTCCAATCTGTTCCATTTACGAACAATAAGGCATGATCATCCATCGATTGCTGCCAGCTTTCATATTTTCTAAACGGCGCTTTTATTTCGATCCATTCACCATCAACAAATTCTTTCGTCTGCATCATTTCTGTATTATCTGGATCACTGCCTTTTATCCCATAAAGATTTTTACTTTCGGTTGCTAATTCACTGGTGCCCCAGTCCGATTCTAGAATAGCTTGTCCTATACTGATACTAGGCAGCAGTTTATATTCTTTTTGCAGCGTTTTAGCATGACCGGATATTTGAACAATAAATTCTTCTTTTTCTCGGCTCGAATTCAGCGGCTCAATGACAGACTTGCCTAAAACAGCTAACGCGCCGAAGAAAACAAAAAATAATAGAAACAGCGCAATTAAAATGCGACTAGGGAAAAAACGTCTTTGTCTGCTCTTTCTTTTTCGGTATGCAGTTTGTTTCTTTTTTTGTTGCACCAACGCAGTTTCTCCTTCCTGATTACTTGTACCCTCAAATAATTACCTCACTTCTGTTTTCCCAGCTTTTTCAAGCAGCTCAATATACTCTTCTAAAGCTAAATCATATTTTTGGATAAATTGAGCATTTTCTACCCCCACATAACGGAAATGCCAAGACTCATACTCTATTCCCGTAGCTTCTTCTTTGTCTTTTGGAAAACGCAAGATAAAGCCATAATCTGCAGCGGTATCCGCTAACCAATGTTGAGATTCCTGCGTATCATATTCTGGAACTAATCCTTTTCCAGCATTTAACCATTCGCTGTCTATCATATCTAAAGCTAATCCAGTGTGATGTTCACTACCTCCTGGAACAGCAATGTAATCTTCTGTCATTTTAGTAGCTTCTTCTTCTGAATAGCCTTCATTGATATACTGTTGGATACTATTGTTGTAGTTTGCTCTTTGTCGGTCTACAGAACGGTAAGAAGAGGCCAAAAAGATATTGTATCCAGCTTCAGAAGCCGCGTTCATCCAATTCTCATAAGGCTCCATGATGCGCGCATCGATTTCTTTTTGATCCGCCGCTTCCTCCAATGGAATTTCCAGCGTTTCATCGATCGGATTCCAATTGTTCACTAAAATAAGATTCCAGTCTTTTGTGGAAACATCTGGTAATTCTGCCATCATCGCTTTTTCTTTCTCTTCTTCAGGCGACAAAGTTGATTCCGATCTTGCTTGTGATTCTTCTATTGTGCTGCTCACTTCACTATTCGCCGAGCTGGATGATTCATTCTGTGAAGTAGTGAATTCAGATTGACAACCCGCCAACAATAATGCTGCAACTGTTGTCATCAATATTTTCAATTTCATTGCTTATAGGACTCCGTTCATTTTATGATCATTGTTTGTACTCACTCTATTTTATAGTAAAATTTCTTCTTTTCAACCTACTTGGGCCCTATTTTTTTAATTGAAAACCATCCATTACTCTGTTTGATTGATAACTGGAGGAGCGACATTTTGATTAAACCACTCCAAAAGATCTTGTTTTTCTGTCTTTATTTGCTGTTGAACGATTCCAGGCAAATGCAGTTCAATACGATCTTTGTAACTCCAGAAATCGTAACCGATTTCAATTTGAACGATCGTCTGATTTATTTTGCGATGGACAGGTTCTTTTGTCTCACCTTGATTGTCACGGATTTCAATTGTTGCTAACCCGCTTTTTATCCACTTTTTTGCCACATGATATTTCATAGTCATGTATTCAGCGACAGGGCTTTCAGCTACTTCAGAAATAAGGATGGCATTGCGACAAACTTTTTGGACCAGCATCCATTCATAATCTGTAAATAATTGAGCGATTTTACTCATATTTTCTGCTTTTAATCCTTGGTTCCCTTTTTTCCAGCGATCCCAACTTTGAGGAGAGATTCCTAATTGAGAAGAATAAAAAGCTTTTTCAGTTACATATTGTTCTTTCACTGCTCCTAAAACGATTTCTACTAGTGCTTCATGCATAAAAATCATTCCTCCTGATGAATAATGTTTGCTGTTTCATTTATATTTACATAATACACCTATTACGTTACTTTCTAAAGTTTTACTTACTGATAAGTCAACTAGTTGACCTGAAAACGGCAACTCTATATGGTTAAATTAGTAAGACAATTCAAAAAGGGGAATGATGTCTATGATCGATACTATTTTATTTTTTGGTTACTTTGCTGCTTATTCGGTACTGCTGATTTGGACAATCAAATTAGCGGTCCAATACGGATGGAAAAGCTTATCAAATTTACTGATTCTGGTTATCGTAGGGTTAGTCTATGACAATTTGATACTGGCTTTGGGAAGTTTTATTGGTGAAGGAAACTTACTGGAGAATCTAAGTTACCCTCGATTCTACATGCACGCCTTTTTCACGCCACTGCTTGTCCTCTTTTCTTTGAGTACATTAAAAAGGTCCGGCGTACAGTGGGCGTTTAAAAAATCCATTGGCATGGCGTTTTATTTGATTACATTGTGTTTGATGCTGTACGAATTAATAGTTGAAGTGCGAGGACTAGCGCTCATATCTAATTGGCAATACGGTGGTTTAAGTTACAGTAATGCTGAGGCTGCAAGCGGCGTTCCAGTAATGGTGCTGATTGTTTCTATTGTTTTGATTATCTCTTCTATCTTTGTCTGGCGTAAACAAGGATGGATATGGTTCTTCATAGGAATAGGAATCATGTTCCTTGGGAATGCCTTTCCTCTTTCAGTACCCAGTGCGGCTTTGACTAACGCATTTGAACTCATCTTGATTCTAGCTTTATTTTTCACTAAACAGTTTCAAGATAGACGTGCGACGCCCTAAAGGATTTTTTCGCAGCATATTTAGACTGTACTTCTTTTGTCGAATAAGCAATAATGGAAGCGGAACGATTTTATCATTGAAGGGAGTTTCTAAAAAATATGACAACAATTAATTGGGGAATCATCGGATTAGGAGATATAGCATCCAGTTTTGCTGCTGCTTTTAATGTAGAAAATGCAACATTATTAGCTGCTGCTTCTCGAAATTTAGATAAAGCTAATGCGTTTGCTGAAAAACATTCTATTCCAAAAGCTTACGGCAATTACGAGGAGATGCTGTTTGATCCAGATATTGATGTAATTTATATCGCTACGCCGCACAGCCACCACGCTCAGTATATTTTAAAAAGTCTAAAAGCCGGAAAACATGTCTTGTGCGAAAAAGCTATCACCATGAGCAATAAAGAATTAGACGAGGCACTTGCTTTAGCAAAAGAAAAAGAGTTGGTTTTAACTGAAGCCATGACCATCTACCACATGCCTCTTTTCCACAAATTAAAAGACATCATCGCTACTGGAAAACTGGGCAAATTAAAAATGATTCAAGCCTCTTTCGGGAGTTTAAAAGAAGCTGATCCAACAAATCGTTTCTTCAACAAAGATATTGCCGGTGGTGCTTTACTGGATATTGGCGTTTATGCTTTAGCGTTCACTCGTTTCTTTTTATCCAGTCAACCAACAGAAGTTCTGACTACCATGAATCCATATGAAACAGGTGTAGATGAACAATCTGCGATCATCTTAAAGAATAAAGACAATGAAATCGCCGTTGTGAGTTTAACTTTTCGTGCTAAGATGCCTAAAGTAGGTATAGTCGCTTTTGAAAACGGCTATATCACGGTTCAAGACTACCCTCGGGCAAGTAAAGCTACAATCACTTATCCGGATGGTACTTCAGAAGAAATCGATGCTGGGGATTCAGCTGAAGCCCTAAATTATGAGATAGACTTAATGACTCAAAATGTTTTGCATAAAACGCCTAATGTAAATATGCCCCTGACGCATGGTGTAATGGAAATTATGGATAATTTACGTGAACAATGGGGCTTAACATACGACTTTGAATAGAAAAAACTCTTTACAGCGAAAAAGACTTTCCTTATTCGACTCTTAGTGAGTCATAAGGAAAGTCTTTTTCGTTGCGGCTCAATTGCCTTCTTTGTAGACAGCTGAACTGACTGTATATCCACTAGTCGTTAGTATTTCTTGGATGTCATTCGTGTTCTCGCTATCCATTTGGATAACGACTTGAGTGAATGAATCTTTTCGATATACTGCAATTTGATTGATGCTTACATTAGCTTCCGCTAAAATATTCGTGATGTCTTCTAAGATACCGGGATGGTCCTCTGGTATATCGATCACTACACGACTGCCTTTATTGTTGTATCCTAAAAGATCAATAAATGCTCTAAAAATATCTTTGTCTGTGATGATTCCAACAAGTTGATTTTCATTTTGGACTACCGGCAATACGCCGACTTTTAAATCCCTCATTCTGCTGGCAGCTTCTTCCAGTAAATCTTCTGGACCAATAGTCGGTACTTTACTGCACATGATATCTCCAACAGTCGTTTTCGTCAGTAGGTAATTCAACTCATGGATACTTAAAGAAGTGGCTGTTGAGGGGGAATTATCACTAATGATCTCTTCAGTGATCAATCCTATCATACGGCCATTTTTGACGATCGGCAACCGGTGAAAATCATTCTCCTTCATTAAATCCAACGCTTCTAATACTTTAGTATCTTCTGCAGCAGTAATAACTTCGGTTGTCATGTAATCTTTCACTAACATCTTTTAACCTCCCAAGTAAGCTTTTTGAATAACATCACTTTCTAGCAATTCTTTTCCTGTCCCTGTTTGAACCACATTGCCGGTCTCTAATACGTAACCTCTATTTGCTATCTTTAAAGCCATTTTAGCATTTTGTTCGATCAAGAGTACAGTCGTACCCGTTTGGTTGATCTCTTCAATGATATGAAAAATTTCTTTGATCAATATGGGTGCCAATCCCATAGAAGGTTCATCTAGGAGCAATAACCTTGGTCGGCTCATTAAAGCTCGTCCCATTGCCACCATTTGTTGTTCTCCTCCAGACAAAGTAGCTGCATCTTGCTTCATCCGTTCTTTCAATATAGGGAAACGACTGAAGACATTGTCTAAATCATTTTGTACTTCTGCTCTATCTTTTCTGAGAAAAGCTCCCATTTCCAAATTTTCCATAACGGTCATCCCGCTAAAAATGTGTCGCCCCTCTGGTACTTGAGAGATGCCTTTTTCTACGATTTTTTTAGGTGTTTCTTTCGTAATAGCTGTTCCTTCGTAGAGAATTTCTCCATGACTAGGTTGGTGCAATCCAGAAATAGCTTTTAGAATCGTTGATTTCCCTGCCCCGTTTGCCCCAATCAAAGATACGATCTCGCCTTCATTCACACTAAACGTTACATTTCGAATAGCTTCGATAACTCCATAATGGACTGTTAAATCTTTTACTTCCAGCATTTACTCACCACCTAAATAAGCTTTAATCACTTGGTCATTTGCTTTGATCTCTTCCGGTGTCCCATGGGCAATCATACGACCGTATTCCAATACATAAATACGTTCGCAAACATTCATGACCAAAGACATATCGTGTTCAATCAGTAAAATTGTAATCTCGAAATCTTTTTGAATCTGACGAATCAAAGCTGTAAGATCTGCCGTTTCTTGAGGATTCATCCCTGCAGCCGGTTCGTCTAAAAACAATACTTTAGGTCGGGTAGCCAGTGCTCGCACAATTTCCAGCCTTCTTTGTTCCCCATAAGGCAGGTTTTTAGCGAATTCAGTTACTTTATTTTCCAAACTAAAGATTTTTAACAATTCAATCGCTTCTTGTTTCATCTTTTTTTCTGAAGCATAATAGCTTGGGAAACGCAATATACTTTTTATCGTTCCCACTTTACTTTTTGAGTGCATCGCGATCAATACATTATCCAGTACCGTTAAATCTTTAAACAGGCGAATGTTTTGGAAAGTTCTTCCAAAACCCATATCTGTGATGGTAAACGTTTTTTTCCCAATGACGGATTTCTTTTGACCATCTGTTTCAATATCGATCGTCCCCTCTGAAGGCTCATAAACACCCGTTAACAAATTAAAAAGGGTCGTTTTCCCAGCGCCATTAGGACCGATCAAGCCAACTAATTCATTGCTGTTCAGTTCCAAATTGACATTCGATACGGCAGAAAGCCCGCCAAAATTTTTGGTTAATTTTTTCACTTCTAATAAACTCATTATTTGCCCTCCTCTTGTGTAGTGGATTTACGGCCAAAGAGGCGGAGTATTCCTGATACTGTAAATTCTTGATTTCCTAGTAATCCAGAGGGTTTGAAAATCATGATAATGATCAAAGCTAGTGCGTAGATAATCATACGCAGTGAACCGAATGGTTGTAAAAATACATTTAAAATACCTAGAATAATTGCTGCAATAACTGATCCAGTCACACTTCCAATACCGCCAAAAACCACAATGATTAAAATATCAATGGATTTATTGAATGTAAAATCTCCCGGTCGGATAACACTGAAATAAGATGCATGTAATGCTCCACCGATAGCAGCAGTTGCAGCTCCTAAAACAAAAGCGATCGTCTTGTATTTTGTTGTGTTGATCCCCATCGATTCAGCAGCAATCTCATCTTCACGAATCGAGATCGTAGCTCGTCCAGGACTGCTTCGCGTATAATTGACAACAATCAAAATCGTTAATACGGCAAATACATATATCAAAGGCCATTTAGCTAAATAAGGTATCCCACTTAATCCAGCCGCCCCATTTGTGATCCCTTGCATGTTTACGATCGCAATCCGAATGATTTCAGCTACTCCCAAGGTAGCAATCGCTAAATAATCTCCTTTTAATCGCAATGTTGGAATCCCAACGATCAAAGCAACCACACTGGTTAATATGATCCCTGCTATAATACCTAGAAATAATCCTCCATAATGAGGGAAATATTTAGAGATGATTCCAGCAGTGTAGGCTCCAATCGCCATAAACCCGGCATGACCTAACGAGAACTGTCCTGAAAAACCGATGATCAAGTTTAATCCAACGGCTAATATCACATTGATCAAAATAGTGACCAACGTAATTTCATAGTAAGCACTGATGATTCCAGTTGAAACAGCTAATTGCAGCAGCAAAAAGGCAGCAACAGCTAAAATCAGCCAACCGATATTTGTTTTATTCACTAATTTCATTTTTGCCACCTACACTTTCTCTTTAACATGTTTCCCTAAGATACCTGAAGGACGTATAATCAAAATCAGAATCAAAATTCCATAGACCACTGCATCTCGGATCATTGAATTCCCATATGCACTGACCATGGTTTCAATGATTCCGATAGTCAATCCGCCGATCATCGCTCCCGGGATAATTCCAATTCCTCCAAGAACAGCTGCTACGAAAGCTTTCAAACCAGGAGCTACACCCATCATGGGATCAATAGTATTGTAGTACAAACCAACCAACACTCCTGCCGCTCCTGCTAAAGATGAGCCAAGGAAAAAGGTAAATGAAATCGTATTGTCTACATTGATTCCCATTAATTGAGCGGCTGAAGCATCTGTACTTACTGCTCGCATCGCTTTTCCCATTTTTGTTTTTTGAACGATAAACTGCAATAAAATCATCAAAATAAACGTCGTTCCAAAAATCATCAATTGGATCTGACTGACCTGAATTCCTCCAAAGCTGTACAATGTATTGTCAAGTACTTGAGGAAAGGCTCGAACTTCTGCACCATAAAAATACAGCATCCCATTTTGCAATAAATAAGAAACTCCGATAGCTGTGATCAGCACTGCTATTCGGGTAGCGTTCCGAAGCGGTTTATAGGCGATTCGTTCAATCAATACTCCTAACAACGCACTTAACGCCATCGCCGTTACAAGAGCTGGGAAAAATCCCATCCCAAATGAATTGATCATCGTGTAGCCAACAAACGCTCCTACCATGTATATATCGCCGTGAGCAAAATTAATCAATTTAATAATTCCATAAACCATCGTGTAACCTAACGCAATCAACGCATAAATGCTTCCCAGTGATAAGCCATTTATCATTTGTTGAATAAATGTATCCATTCGGCACCTCTCTTTAAATCTATAGTTTTGGTGATAAAAAAGGAAAAGTGCAAAGCTTGTATGTGGCTTCGCACCTTTCACATGTCCTATTTTTATGGTTGGATTTCTTCAGTACTTGCTTCTTTTCCTTGTTGCACTTCAATAATCAGAGTTGATTTGACAGGGTTATGGTTTTCATCTATTGAGAAGGTTCCAGTGACTCCGTCAAAATCAGCGATACTTTCTAATGCAGCAGTCACAGCTTCTGGAGTAGCTTCCCCACCATCTTCTAGTGCTTGAGCTACTAGGTATACCGCATCATAGGCTAAAGCAGAGAAAGCGTCTGGAGCCGTATCGTATTCGGCTGTATAGTTGTCAATGAAAGTTTGCACTTGTTCATCTTCATTTTCTAATGAGAAATGAGCTGAATAGTAAACATCTGTCACGTTTTCTATGCCAGCCAAGTCCAGTAAAGCTTGGTTGCTGAAGCCGTCTCCACCCAGAATAGGTTGTTCGATACCCATTTCGCGAGCTTGTTTCAAGATCAGCCCAGCTTGTTCATAATAGGCTGGCAAATAGATGACATCAAAATCTTGATTTTGGATTTTCGTTAAGATCGCACTAAAATCTGTATCATCTTGTGTAAAGTATTCTTCAGCAACGATATCGCCTTTATAGGTATCCTTAAAAGCATTCGTCAAACCTACTGCATAATCACTTGAACTATCTCCAATGATCACTGCTTTCTTGGATTGCAATTGTTCTGTTGCAAAGTTGGCTAATGCCACACCTTGGAATGAGTCTTGGAAAGACGTACGGAAAACAAAAGGCTGCACATCTCCTGATTCTGTCACCGTCAAGTTATCCGCTGTTCCCGAAGGTGTAATTAATGGGACCTCAGCTCTGGTGATAGGTTGAGTGGCTGCTTGAACGGCTCCTGATGTAGCCGGTCCTACAATAGCTACTACTCCATCTTCTGTAGCCAGTCTTGTTGCAATACTGGTTGCTTCCGTATTATCTGATTTAGTATCGTATTCAACTATTTCAAGTTGTTTGCCTAAAACACCGCCAGCTTCATTGATTTCTTTAACAGCTAACTTTACACCGTTCGATTCCGCTGAACCATAAGCAGAAACTGGACCTGTTTTTTCAAACATTGCTCCTAATTTAATGGTATCCCCATCCGCAGTGCTGCCCCCAGCACCACAAGCTGTTGCAAATACAGACAAAGCTGCAAGTCCTAACAATAATTTCTTTTTCATTTATGAAACTCCCCCGTTTTATCCGTATTTCTACTAGTTTTCAATCTATTCAGAATTTATTAGAAACATTAAAATCAAATAAGAAAACTGTTGATGCTCCTTAGTATAGAATATTCAGAATATTTAATCAATAGTTTTTTTAGGATAACGAAAGATATTTTCCAGCTACACAAAAGAATGCGCTTTACTAACTTTTTTGGAGAAATTCCAGCACTGTAACGGAAAATATTTACTATTCAATTCGTCTGGTCTGTTGATTATTTAGGATATTCAAAAAGCAGCTGACACCATTTTCTGGGTCAACCGCTTTCAGATTTAATTATGGTCTATGGCAGGGATCAATTGTGAAATATCAGAATGAGGATCATTCCTATTGGCAAAGTAATTTTCATTCACTCGATAAGTGATTCATTGTTTTTGGAAGTTTGTGTTCTGATTGAACAGTTTTTACGATAGGGGAACTATGGTGAGCAGCTGTTCAACTGTTTTCATGATTATTTAGACGTTATTCCGTTAATTGAAATTCTGGTATCCCTTCTACATCGACTTGGAAAAAGTCTCCTTCTTGTTGCTCGATATGTCCTGTTTGATACGGCTTTCCGGCTACTGTCAGATACACTTCCGTTACGTCGTAATAATTTCCAATGGTATTTACTAAACTTTCTACAATTAACTGTTCGACTAAAGACCCAGCATTCATTTCATCCATCAATTCTTGTGAAAAATCTACATAAACTCTGCCATCATCGTTCAAATATAGTGTATTGATGTCAACATTTTCAGATAACACAGGTGTTAACCCTTCTGGAATTTCTTTGTAAGCAGATTCTATTGCATCTTTCGTACTATCATTGGTATTCATTTGAACAGTTTTATTGACGTATTCGACTTGCTCTGATTCAAAGTTAGGGTAATAAAAGCGAATTGTTTGTTCAAAAGGAGTTTCCGTAATGGATTGAATTTCAGTAATGACTTCATTTCCTTCATCATCTGTAAAGACACTTTTTACTAAGCCAATTTCAGGTGCATAATAGTCCACGACTACAGCTGATTCATTATCCCATTCAGTCGTCACTTCCAACGTTTCATATTCAGCCAGCTCTGTAGTCACAGGTACTTCAAGTCCAGTGATTGTTTTAGTGCGTCCATCTGGTATTTCCCAGCTGGCTCCTACTTGAAATGGACTTTGCAACAGTATTTCGATAGGCTCATTGGATTTTTCCAATGCATTTTCGCGATAATAAACTTCTCCTTTATGATAAAGAACAACAAGTTGATCCTCTTGTAAAGCAATTACCTCCGCAACTTCAGTTCCTCCATTATTGCGAGAAAATTGTTTTCGGTTTTCAGTCGAGTAAACAGTAGATTCAGAAAAACCCGCATACTCAATTCCTTCACCTGTGTATTCATAATGAAGATTATCGGTATTTGGAAAAAAGTCTTTTGTCGTATAAATAGATTCTGTTGGCTCCTGTGTGCTGGATTCAGATACACTGCTTTCTTCCGCTTCGGAAGAAGAACTTTGTGAGCTTTCGTTAGTACTCGACTCCTCTGGGTCTCCTGATTGACTCCCACAAGCTGTTACGCCTAATACTGCTGCTACTAGAAATGTCATACGGATTTTTTGGAATCGTTCCATAAAAACTCCTCCTTTTTGTACTCCTCTTCTTACATAATATTATACTTGAACTGTATACGCACAGCACCTAAAGACTACTGTTTTGAGTAAATAATTCATTGCGGTATTCGTCGAAAAAGTCTTTCTTGATTAGAAGGAATCGTTCAAAATCATTGAGTAATTGAAATAATATCGCTCTTTTTTCAAATTCTTCTCTCGTTTGCGGCAAATCACTTTCTCTAAAGTAACGTGTCAGCTCATCGATCTCTTCCAATAGGTTGATTCCAGGATTGTACTCATGCAATGTTTCAGCCGTTAAATAATACATTCCAGCCAGTATTTTACTTTGCAGCAGAGGAATAGAGATTTGTTTCAAATTGTGCTGCATCTGTTCTAATATCCTAGCTTGTGTTTTGCGTATCTCAAAATAGCGGATACTGTAATACGATTGATTGATGAAGCGATTATCTGCTTCATTGTGAGCTAATAGGATCCCTTCTTCCAATAATTGATCCAATGTTCTCAATTCAGTATCTGAAATATCTGTTTGGATTCCGTTTTGTAAACAGCCATCAATTTGATATAAGATCTTTTGCATTTGTTCTTCTACTTTATTTCGAATATCAGTGATTTTATCTGCTTTAGAAGGCATGTATAAATTGACCAATAAGGCCATTCCAGCACCGATCAACATCAATAGTAATTCATTTAGTAATAAACCTGACGACGTGCTTTCAGCAATCAATAAATGAGTAACCAATACTGAACAAGGAGCAATCCCAGATTGGACGTTTAATTTGTAAGCGCTGGGGACGTAAAGAAGCAAATACAATCCAAAAACCAGCGTTGAAAAACCAAATAATTGGAAGAGCACTGTAGCTATTCCTAAGGCTAACAGAGTGGATATGACTCTTTGAACAGCAATTTCAAATGAAGTTTTCCGTGTGTCCAGCACACTTAATATGGCAATAATTCCAGCAGATATACTAGAATCCAATTGAAGAAAATCGGCTATAAAAATTGCGACTACGGTTGAAAGAGCTATTTTTAATGTACGTAAACAAAGGGACACTGCAGTCACTTCCTTTTCTACAGGGTAAAGATAACTAACTTGAGAAAATATCGTTGTCTATAAGTTCATTTTCATTATACCAGATGATTCATTTAATGAGCAGTATGCAAACACAGTATGGTAGTTGAGCACTTTATTAGTACCATATCTCACCGTTTAAAAGCACAGTATGGTAGTTGAGCACCTTATTAGTACCCTATCTCACTGTTTAAAAGCACAGTATGGTAGTTGAGCACCTTATTAGTACCCTTTCTCACTGTTTGCAAAAAAATGTTCATCATCACTCAGCGGTGCTCAATGATGTTAAGACTCCGTTACTTCATCATTTCATCATCCAGCATAGCTCTTTGATGATGCAAGTAATCCTCCATATTCCTAAATAAATTTCTACAAGGTTCAAAATTAAAAGACGGTTAATTTTTATTTGTCAATTTCAAAAAGTTGGCAAACCACAAAAAAGGCAGCCGCTTATGGATCAAGCAACTGCCTCTTTTGTAATCATCTTCTATTCTACTGTTTTTAAAGCTTCCAGCATATCTACATTTTTTAATTTGACATGCATGAAGAGCATAACGATGGTAGAAAATAAAATCGTTAATAACGCGGAATAAATATAACTGGATACCGCAATGACCGGACTGAACATCATAATATCTAATTCAGCTGTATTCAATACAAACCCATGCAATAACAATCCCAACAATAATCCGACTGCTGTTCCCATCAACGTTAAGAGGAAGTTTTCACGGTACACATACATGGTCACTTCTTTATCATAAAAACCAAGGACTTTGATCGTGGACAATTCACGAATGCGTTCAGATACATTGATATTCGTCAAATTATACAATACGACAAATGCCAGTAAAGCAGCCGAGACAACTAAAACAATCGTTACAATAACTAAGCTTTCCAAGGTATCTTTGAAAGCTTCGCTAATAAAACTGGTAAAGGTTACCCCAACGACCGCATCTAATTGTGTCAGTTGTTGGCCAAATTCATCTTCCCAATTTTGCGACTCATCAAAACTCAATAAATGAGTGTTGGCTTCAGGAATTTCTCCTACCGCTGACTCATAGTAAGCTGGTGAAAGATAAACAAAATGCTGCAAGTAATTTTCAGTAATCTGTTCGACTGTGACACTGATTTCCTGATTGTCTGCATCTTCCAATGTCAACGTGTCTCCTATTTGCAAGTCAAACAACTCAGCAAGCTTTTCACTGACAACAGCTCCATCATCTGACAAAACGTAATGTTCATCTGAAGTACGATTTGTCAGTGTAACAAATGCATCTAAGTTCTCCGTTGTTTCTGGGACAAAAATCGTCACATCTTGAGGATTGACGCCTTCTTCTGCGGCAGTGTAAATTTCTTGATACACTTTCAATCCTGATTCTAATTCAGAAGTATTTTCAATCAATTGGGCGTATTCTTCTTTTTCAAAGTCCGTTGCATCCGTATTCAAGGCCACAATCGAATCGTATTGGTTGATTTTTCCATATTGTAGAGTACCAACATCTGAAATCGAATCCGATAATCCAAATCCAGTTAACAACAAGGCTGTACATCCAGAAATACCAGCAACTGTCATCAACATTCTGCGCTTGTAGCGGAAAATATTCCGAGCGGTAATTTTTTGTGTAAAAGTAAATCTATTCCAAATAAATGGAATGCGTTCTAACAAGATTCTTTTTCCAACTTTTGGCGCTTTAGGACGCATCAAATTGGCGGCATTACTTTTTAGAGAAACACGAACGGCTATTAAAGCTGTTAAGCCGGTACATAGGAAAGCGATGATCAAGGAAACGATAACGTCTTCCCAGTAATAGCCGATTTGAACAGACGTCAAATTGTACAAAGATCCGTACGCATTGATAATCACCGTCGGGAACAAATGGAAGCCAACAAGTAAACCAATCACCGCACCTGTCAAACTAGCTAGTGAGGCGTAAACGAGGAATTTCTTTGAGATATCCCAGTTGGTATACCCTAAAGCTTTTAACGTTCCAATTTGTGTGCGTTGTTCATCTACCATTCTAGTCATCGTAGTCAATGAAACAAGCGCTGCGATAAGGAAGAAAAATACTGGGAATATTTGTGCAATGGAAGCGATCCGTTCTGCATTATCATTAAACTCTGCATATCCTGGATTTGTATTCCGATCCAACACATAATATTCAGGCAGCGTAACATCTTCCAATTCTGTTTTGGCTTTATCTAGTTCTCTTTGCCCTTTAGCTAGTTCAGCCTCAGCATCTTCGATTTCAGCTTCAGCATCTCTTTTTTCTGTTTGAAATTCTGCAACTGCATCTTCGTATTCAGCTTCGCCTTGTTCTAGCTCGGCTTGAGCTTCTTGCAATTCCATTTCGCCGTTTTCTTTTTGTTGATCCAATTCATTTTGAGCTTCTTCCAAAGCAGCTCTGCCTTCAGCGATTTGACTTTCTGCTGCCTCAAGTTGCGCTCGTTGTTGATCAATCTGTTGCTGTCCTGCAGTTAACTCGGCTTGATAATTGTCTAACTGCTCACGAATTAAAAGTAGTCTGGATTCTGTCGTATTCAATGCTTCAAGTGCATTTACAGGCGGAACCACACCATCGTAGTAATTGGTCATCATTTCTCCCAACTCTACTTCCATAGCATTCAGTTGTTCCGTTACTTGTACTTGTCGATCTAAAGGCACATTCATACCTGGTATCTGAATCACGGTGCGAGCCGTTTCGATCCACGCTTGAATACCAGCAGCGTTCTCATCAGCTTCATCCGTTGGCAAACCAGCTTCTACTTCTTCAATAGTTGAAAGAACTGTTTGAGCAGGAACTGTACCTGCCAAATAACCACTCACTAATCCGCTTATCTCTGGACTAATGGCTTGAGCCCCACTTACCAAGGTATTCTGATCATCAGAGGGAATCGTTTCACTAGGAATCGTAACTGTAACTGTTTCACGAGCATTTTGAAGAACTGCCGTACCATTCGCTATCTGTGTTTCGCCAGATGCTCTTTCTTGTTCCAGAGCAGCTTTTGAATTGTCTAGTTCTTCTTGCGCTGCCTCCAATTCTGCTTTTCCATTCACAATTTCGATACGTGAATTTTCTAATTCTTGAGTCTTTTGATCGATCGTTGCTTGACCATTGGCAATTTCGGTTTCAAATGTCGCTACACCGTCATTGTATTCTTGCCATCCTTGATCTAGTTCAGCACGGGCATTAGCCAGCTGGGTTTCGGCATCTGCTAAAGCTTGCTGACCTTCTTCAATTTCAGTACGTCCATCATCGATTTCAGCTTGTCCTTTATCTATCTCGTCTTGAATGCGTTTTTGAATCTCTTTTCTTCGCTCTTCAGGACGATTGCTTAATGCAGCTTCAATAGCGGATTGTTTTTTTTCAACTTCCGTCTCATAATTATCGGAATAAGATTGAAGAGCTTCAGCACTTGAAAAAGTTAAATAAGCTTCTGTGTAAACCTCCAGATTGAAATCATCTTGAGGAATAAAAGCAAACCCATCAAGAGTCCCTGATCCAATAGAAGTGTTCCCTCTAGCGTTATTTTCAATAAATTGAGGGGAATGGGCAAATCCAACAACTTCATACGTTACACCAGTAAAAGAATCTTCTAAGTTGATTGAATCATCATCTGTTTTAAACGTTATCGTATCACCAATCGAATACTCTTCTGTATACGCGCTTTTCGCATCCAGAACTATTTCACCTGAATTTTCAGGAAGTCTGCCATCAACTAAGACAGGCTGATTGATATCTGGTTGGTCAGCATTCGAAGTACTCACAATTTTTGTGACCAAATCTGTCCCTTCCAGTATCACGTCTTGCGTATAAACAGCTTCAACAGAAGCCCCTTCGATATCTTTCAATAACTCAATATCGTCTTCTGTCAGTCCGTACGTTGAAAGGACTTTTACATCCATTAAATTATTTTCTTTATAATAAGTATCAGCGGTGTCTATCATATCGGGGCTGGTAGCCTTAATTCCTGAGTAAAAAGCCACGCCAAGCAAAATAATCAAAAAAATCGATAAAAATCGCATTTTTGATTTCGCTATTTCACGAAAAATATCTTTCCATAATGTTTTTTTCTTCAAAGTCTCACCTCTACCATTCTATCTCTGCTACAGATTTAGGATTAGGATTCAGTGTAACTTTGCGTACTTTGGCATTATTGATTTCGATGGTACGATCTGCAATCGGTGTGATCGCTTGATTATGAGTAATCACAATAACGGTCGTACCATAGTTTTCACAAGTGTCTTTCAACAACTTCAATACTTGTTTCCCTGTTTCATAATCTAAAGCACCAGTAGGTTCATCACAAAGCAATAACTTCGGCTGTTTAGCCAGAGCTCTTGCGATCGCTACACGTTGTTGTTCTCCACCAGATAATTGTGCTGGGAAATTGTTCATTCGATGACCCAATCCCACTTCTTGAAGTACTTTTTCAGGATCCAATGCATCGACAGAAATTTCAGAAGCCAATTCCACGTTTTCTTTTGCCGTTAAATTAGGCACTAAGTTATAGGATTGGAAGACAAAACCTATTGATTCACGGCGATAGCGAATCAACTGTTTGTCGTTAAAATCGGAAATGTCTATTCCATCAATTTCAACCAAACCTTCATCAGCCGTATCCATTCCACCTAAAATATTCAATACCGTTGTTTTTCCAGCACCACTTGGTCCTACGATGACTGCGAACTCACCTTCTTCAATCTCAAAGGTAACTCCATCATTCGCAGCAACAATCGTTTCTCCCATTTTATAGCGTTTGTACTCATCTTTTATTTTAACAAAAGCCATTTTCTCCACACTTTCTAACTAATTTGTTTTTTCAGTTTTTACTATTTAATATAGATACCCGTACAGTTTAACAAAAAAAAGCATTTAAAGAATAGTTAGACCTTCATATTTATAAAGGCTTAACTATTCTCTTTGTTTGATAGAAGCATTATTTTTTTGTATTCATTTTACTATGTTTATAACCATACACCATGTAAATAACGATCCCAATTATCAACCAAACTAGGAAAGACACCCAAACGGTCCACGACAACTGTACCATTAAATAAATACAAACCAGAATAGACAGTATTGGCAATGCCGGAACTAGTGGGACTCGAAACTCCCCTTTTTCAGGTTGTCCATGTTCTTTTCTTAATTTGATGATTCCCGCAGCCATGATCACAAATACCATCAACGTTACAATATTTGTCAATTCAGCCAATTTCCCTAGAGGAACAACTCCCGATAAAACAGCTGTAATGACACCAGCAACCATGGTCGCTTTTTTAGGCGTATGGTTTTTCTCGTCTATTTCACTTAAAAATTCAGGCAGCAATCCATCTCTGCTAATCGCGAATATCAATCTGCCTAGTCCATACATCATAGAAATAAGAACCGTCAGTAGCGTTAAGATGGCTCCCACAGAAATCATTCCAGCCACAAAATCCTGTCCGATAAAACGCATGGCAAATGATACAGGATCACGAACATCCAGATTCGCAAATGGCACGACACCCGTCAATACCAAGGTTACTAAAATATATAAAACTGTTGCAATTCCTAAAGAACCAATAATTCCTCGAGGCATACTTTTTTGTGGATCTTTTGTTTCTTCTGCAGCCGTACTGACAGCATCAAATCCCAGAAAAGCAAAAAATACAATGGCTGCTCCTTCAATAATACCATCTAAACCAAAAGGTGCAAACGGTGTCCAATTTTCCGGTTTAACATAAAACACACCAACCACTAAAAATAATGCAATCAATCCAAATTTCACATACACCATCATACTGTTCAAACGAAGAGCTTTTTTAGCTCCTTGCATAACTAAATAGCTGACGATAAGCGTTACTAAAACAGCGATCAAATCAATATAAGTACCCTTTGCTGCATTGTAAGAAGCTCGCAAAGCAGAAGGCAGCCCAATACCTAGACCTGTTAAAAATCCATTCAAATACCCGGACCACCCTGAAGCTACAGAAGCACACGCCAATAAATATTGACACAGCATCAACCAACCGACAAGCCAGCCGACAATTTCACCAAAAATAGCGTACCCATAAGAATAGGCTCCTCCAGATACCGGCATTCTTGAAGCAAATTCAGCAAAACACAATGCGCTTAGTGCACAAGAAAAAGCTGCAATAATGAACGAAATAATTAAAGCCGGTCCTGCAGTTACCGCACTAGCTGTTCCGGTGATGACAAAAATCCCCGTCCCAACAATGGCTCCTAAACCTAATAAAATCAGATCCATCGTTTTTAATTCTTTAGGCAATCCTGATTGCCTTTCTTTCCCTATTGTTACAGGGAGCTTTCTAAAATAGCTCATCTTCATCCGTCCACTCTCTATTAAATTCTTGATTAAATCATTACACTACATATTAACAATAAGTGAGCTTAAATAAAATCTTTCCTCCTGTTTTCTCATACTTTCTTTAGGGAATTTCATCTATTTTCACAGATAAAAGCGGATTATGGACTAATTTAGGTGAACAGGGCTTAAATGTGCTAAAATAAAACTACTAAAAAAGACTAGCAACTAGTAATTAAGGAGTTAAACAAATGGATGCAACTGTAATTGTAGTCGGTGGAGGAACAAGCGGTATGATGGCTGCTATCTCTGCTGCTGAAAATGGCGCTAAAGTCATATTGGTCGAAAAAAACAAAACATTAGGAAGAAAACTGTTAGTAACTGGAAATGGACGTTGCAATGTTACCAATAACCGCGATAAAGAAGAAATTATCGCACACATTCCTGGTAACGGACGTTTCTTGTATAGTGCATTTGCACAATACGATAATTATGACATTATGGATTTTTTCCGCTCTAACGGTGTAGCCTTAAAAGAAGAAGATCATGGCCGTATGTTTCCAACTACGGATAAAGCTAGAACGATTTTAGAGACATTGATTAAAATCATGGATCGCTTAAATATCCAAGTGTATACCGATGCTCCTGTGGAAACAGTCTTATATGAAGACAATAAAGTAAAAGGTGTCTTGTTGAAAGATGGACGGACGTTAACGGCCTCATCAGTCGTTTTATCAGTCGGTGGAAAAGCGATGCCTCGAACAGGTTCAACCGGAGATGGTTACAAATGGGCTAAAAAAGCTGGGCATACGATAAAAGAATTGTATCCGACAGAGTCACCCGTGACTTCTGCTGAACCGTTTATCCAAGACCGCACTTTACAAGGTCTTTCTTTACGAGACATAAATTTAAGTGTTCTCAATAAAAAAGGGAAAAACGTTGTCTCACATCAAATGGATATGATTTTTACCCACTTTGGTGTTTCTGGTCCAGCTGTATTGCGCTGCTCAATGTTTATTCACCAAACATTGAAACGAGACAAAACAGAATCGGTGACAATGACGATCGATTCAGTGCCGCAAACTACCGCTCATGAATTAAAACAACACTTGCAAAAATTGATTAAAACTGACGGAGACAAAGCAGTTAAAAATGCCTTAAAAGGCTTTGTTCCTGAACGTTTCTTGTTATTTGGATTAGGACGACTGAATGTTGAAGAAAATACACCTTTAAAACAACTAACGGTTCAACAGCTGGACCTTTTTGTGGAATTTTTAAAAGATTTTCGTTTCCAAGTCAATGGTTCGCTGCCCATTGAAAAAGCTTTTGTTACAGGCGGAGGCGTGAATACAAAAGAAGTGAACCCTAAAACCATGGAGAGCAAATTAACCCAAGGACTTTATTTCAGCGGCGAATTTCTAGATTACAACGGATACACTGGAGGGTACAACATCACAGGTGCATTTATAACCGGAAGAATAGCCGGAAAGCACGCCGCACAGGATGCGGAGAGGCCTCGGGAGCAATGACGCAAAAATAGGAAATTATGATTGGGGCGTTTCTCAGTCCCAATCATAATTTATCTTTTTTGCAAAATTGCTAGGCCTCGCAGCTCTACTATCAGGATGCGTAAGTCGCTGGTTTGGCTTGAAGGGAAAATCTATTCTCTTTTTAGAGGATGCTTTTTATCCTCAAAAAAGAGAATGATTTTTCCCGAAAGTCAAGCGACCGAAGCTCAACTACAGGATGCGTAGGTCGCTTGGGAGACACGACAAGAAAATAGGAAAATCAAATAAGGACGCTTTTTTTCCTCAATTGATTTTATCTTTTTCTCGAGTGTCTACCGACCGTAGCTCTACTAGAACAGGGTACGTAGTGCCTGGTTTAGCTCCGATATACAACTTTAAAACACTATCTGAAAATAACTCTTCATTTGAAAGGATTTTGTCACTATGAAAAAACGTATTGCGATCGACATGGACCAAGTATTGGCTGACATGGAAGTGAGTTTTATAGAATTGTACAAGAAAGAATATCAAGTCACGTTTGAGTCTACAGAAGATTACATTGCTCAGCACCCTGATTTTGATATTGTAAATGTCATTAAAGAACTTTATCCTCTCATCAATACGTATGATTTTTTCAGAAAAATTCCTGTAATGAAAGATGCTCAAAAAGTTTTACGCGAGTTGAATGAACATTACGACCTATACATCGCAACAGCTGCTATGGATGTTCCTAATACATTCAAAGCAAAATATGAATGGTTATTAGAACACTTTGATTTTCTAAATCCCCAACACTTTGTTTTTTGTGGAGAAAAAAGCATTATCCATGCTGATTACCTGATTGACGATTCTATTCGTCAATTGGATCGTTTTTCTGGTACTGGGCTGTTGTACACCAACTCTCTCAATCAAGACCCTTGCTCCTATGAACGAGTATACAACTGGATGGATATCAGGGATTATTTTATGGACGATCAAAAAATCGCTTCTTTACCTAGCTCATCACAGCAATAATATCTGAATCGGACGGGAGATTTTTCCCGTCTTTTTTTACATTTCGTCCAACGGAGGTGTCTTCTTGAAAAAACTACTCATTGGTTTACTTTGTTTCTTCTTTCTGTTTTTGCTGGTAATGCTTCATGGTTATCGTGAGAATCGTACTCTAGAAGTTGAACAGCTCTTCATTGAATTACCTGAACTTCCGAAAGAACTCGATCAGTTAAAGATCGTTCACCTATCAGATATCCATTTTCCGAGAAGTCGGATCGATCCTGCTGTGTTGATTGCAGAAACGAAAAAAGCTGAGCCTGATTTGATTTTCTTAACGGGTGATTTGATGGATCGATCGGCAGATATAGCCACTACTCCGTTAGCCGAATTAGTAGCTGAGTTGTCTCAAATAGCCCCTACTTACTCGGTGTCTGGAAACCACGAAACTTCAAGCGGCCAATTGGAAGAATGGAATGAGGTTATGGTCCAAAATGGCGTCGTTCTGCTGGAAAATGAAACAAACGTAGTTACTGTTCACGAAGAATCTTTAGCCATCGTTGGTTTGAAAGATGGAGAAATGATGTCAGAGCTACCAATGACGCACGACACTACCAGATTACCCACTTTAGTATTGGCACACCATCCAGAATATTTTGAATCCTATCTAACCGATAATCCAGCTATACAACCGGATATTATTTTTAGCGGTCATGCTCACGGAGGGCAAATTCGTTTGCCGATCATAGGTCCCTTATTTGCTCCAGGACAAGGTTTCTTTCCCACATACACATCAGGGATTTACCCTGCTTCTCAAAATCCTGACCAAAAATTAGTTGTCAGCCGTGGAATTGGGAATAGTCTCTTCCCCTTACGCATCAATAATAAACCCCATTTCATTATTGTCACTCTTACAAACGAATAGTCCAGCAACCTTTAGATTTGTTTCATATTTCCCTCCAAATCTAAAGGTTTGTTTAACATTCTCTCTTGGCTATTTCTTTATTGCTTTTCGTAGTGT
The DNA here is from genome assembly GCF_045528345.1 of Desemzia sp. FAM 23989. Lineage (NCBI taxonomy): Bacteria > Bacillati > Bacillota > Bacilli > Lactobacillales > Carnobacteriaceae > Desemzia > Desemzia sp. FAM 23989. Next base: position 91,405 of record NZ_JBGQQT010000007.1, read on the forward strand.
ACGCTTACATTAAGATTTACATATAAAATACTTCTATTCGGAAAGGATAATGACGATGCACCCTATCTACAGTCTTTATTGGTCTTCTTTTCAAGCGGTTTTTATCTTTCTAAGTCTTACATTAACTTTGCTATTTGCCGGCTCTTTTTTTGTCGGAAAAGAGAGGAAATCTGCCATAAAAAATAGTGTATTATTATGGCTGCCTTCTCTGACAACTTTTGTAACAGTGATTTTTGTGTCCTTCTTTTCAGGTATACTCTATGACGAACTAAATATTCCAACTGATAATTTTATACTTTTACTGATAGGGTATTCAACCATTATCTTCTTTCTTCATACAGCAACCTTTGTTTACAACTGTGTTCAAATGAATAAAAAGAAGCGTTATGTAAGTCATTATTAAAAAGAACTCTAAAGGAGCGATTGCTGGACAATCGCTCCTTTAGAGTTCTTTTTTGCGTGTTCTCTTTATGGATTTACTGCTTCAATTTCAGCAAACACTCCATTTGTAATAGACTTTAAATCACTTGGCGTTAATTCTACTTGCATACCTCTTTTCCCTGCTGAAACAATGATGCTCTCCATATCTTCAGCTAGAATAGATAAATAAGTAGGAAAATCCTTTTTCATGCCTATTGGCGAACAACCGCCTCGTATATAGCCCGTGGTAGCCAGCAAATCATTCATATGAAGCATGACGATTTTTTTATTCCCGCTTGCTTTAGCCAACGCTTTTAAATCAAGTTCACTAGTTCCTGGAATGACAGCTATCACTACTCCTGTCTTATCTCCTACCGTGACCAGTGTTTTAAAAAGTTGTTCTTTAGGGACTGATAATTTTTCCATCGCATCTTTCGCGCTTAAGTGATCTTCACTCCACGGAAAAGTATGCACTTGAAAAGAAACAGCATTCTTTTCAAGTAGTCGAATTGCATTTGTTTTTTGAATTTTTGCTTTCTTTCCCATCCTAAAAACTTCTTTCTATAAAAGAATCAACCTTTTTGGATAATGTACACTTTCAAGTAATTGCCTTCTTTAAAATGTGGATTGACTTTAAAATCTTCTGGAAGAGTATGCTTTTCCAGAATTCTATACCGTGATTCTTTATTCTTAAAGGCTTCATTGATAAAGGACTCAAAACGTTTGGTAGATACTGCAGCAGAGTTTGTAGATGCAATGATTGTACCGCCGTCACTCGTAATATCAATGATATCTTCTAACAACGCTGTATAATTTTTCGCTACACTGAACGTTCTTTTTTTCGAACGGGCAAAGCTGGGTGGATCGACCACTATAGTATCGAAGACCAGTTTTTTACGGACAGCATATTTGAAATAATCAAATACATCCATCACACGAATTTTATGGTTTTCCAAGCTTAACTCGTTTACAGTAAACTGTTCTTCCGTTTTAGGTAAACTGCGCTTCGCTAAATCCACACTAACGGTCTCAACAGCTCCTCCAAGAGCTGCTGCAACTGAAAAAGCACCAGTGTAGCTAAAAGTATTTAACACCCTTCTGCCAACAGAATATTTTTCCATCAGACTGTTGCGGACATGACGCTGATCAAGAAAAATCCCTGTCATCAGTCCATCATCTAAATAAGTCGCATAATGGATTCCGTTTTCTTGAATGATCAATGGTTCTGGAGCTTCTTGACCGGAAACAAATTCTGATAATAGACCGTCTGGACGCTTGTAACGGAATTTTTGATAGATCCCTTTTGCTTCAGGAACTGCTTGTTGGAAAGCTCGATAAATTGCTTGTTGGTGTTCAAAGATACCTTCGCTGTACCAAGAAAAGACGTAGTATTCTTCATATACATCAATGGTCAATCCGCCTAAGCCATCCCCTTCTCCATTAAAGAAACGATAAGCTGTCGTTGTATCATCCGCTTTTAGTGCTTCTCTCACCTCAGCAGCTTGTAAAAATAAGCGCGCGTAAAAATTTTCAGTAATGACTTCATTAGGATTCAATGTTAACACCCAGCCATTTCCTTTATTTTGTGTTGCCAGATAAGCCGTTGCCACAAAGCGATTATTTTGATCGCTTAACTTGACAAGTGTGCCCTCTTTTTCATTCAATGGCTCTACAAAGTCTTCATTGATCAATAATGGGTTGCCTTTCAATACTCGTTGAACAGCTTTTTGTTTTAATTGTAATGTTTTCACTCATAAACCTCATTCCAGTTAATATACTTCTTCTCTTATGCAAAGTATAACTTAAAGTACTTATTTAAACCTCAAGTTACTTTTTTAAACTCGATTCTTTTTTTCATATTTTCTTTTCTTTCGTATCCACTGGATAGCATGAAATAAACCAATTCCAATAAGCGTTCCAACAGTATTAAAAATCAAATCATCGATATCCGGAATACCTGTATCAAAGAAAAACTGCAGTACTTCAATAGATAGTGAGACTAAAAATCCAATAGAGAGCGTTCGAAAAAAAGAATGCTTTTTACTTAATAGATAAGCTGCTCCAAATCCCATGGGCACAAACCAGAGAATATTTCCATAGAGATTATAATAATAAGAAAACATTGACAGACCATTGGTTAACTTGATCGTCTCTACAAAAGGAACCCAATTGATCACGCTCAAAGGCTGCAAATGAATCGACACAGACGATAAGGTCGTTTCCCCACGGAAAACAGTTAAATGGATCAATAAGAGAATATAAAAGACAAAGACATTTAATATCACTTCTCGGCGCATTTTTTTAACTGGCCAACGATCTTGATGGAACCTTAAATAAAGAAATCGACACATCAACCAAACTATGAAGTAGAGCAACGAACGATCTAAACTGAAAAAAATCAGTTCAATCAAATAGAAATGATTGATCCAATCGCCGGCCAAGACTTCTGTAATATCATATAGTTCTTGTAAAAAAATCACTTTAAGCAGAAGCCTCCTTTTTATCAGCACTATTATAACTTATTATAGATACAAGTTTAAGTCTATTCTAATGTCATTTTTTATGCGTTTATAACAGGTTGTTTACCAAATTTTAACATTCTTCTGTGAAGCTTGTTCCCAAAAGATTTATCATACTACTAAAGTCTCAACTTTTCTACTTTTAATTGACTATATTGTGTATTAATTGTAAAATATTTGTTGATGTAAGATCTAAAAAAAACAGAAAAATCAAGGAGTTCAGTACTTGATTTTATTGAAAATGTACATTTATGTTTGAGGCATTTTCAAAAAGGAGGCAACACCGTGTCAAAATTAAAACAATTACTTTCTAAACGACTGGGCTTTTTCACTTTTGCTGTCATTCTCTTCTGGCTAAAAACTTATTTAGTTTACCAGATCGAATTTGAGTTAGGTGTAGAAGGATTGATGCAGGAATTCATCTTATTCATTAATCCTATCGCGACCACAGTCTTGTTATTTTCTATCGCCCTTTACTTTTCCAAGTCTAAGAAAGCTTATACTGCCTTATTCGTTGTTTATTTCTTAACGAGCATGTTATTGTATGCAAACGTCCTTTATTACCGTGAATTCAGTGATTTCTTAACGATTTCTACCATGTTGGGTGCCGGTAAAGTAGCCAACGGGATAGGCGCCAGTGCTTTTGCTTTGTTCCGCCCTCAAGATCTTCTTTATTGGTTAGATTTTGTTGTCCTGATTTTTGTGATGTTCAATAAAAAAATCGGTATTCAAATGGATAACCGTCCAATACTGAAACGCTATGCCGTCGCAATGACTACTTTAGGTGTAACATTATTTGCTGGAAATTTAGCTTTAGCTGAAAGCGACCGTCCACAATTGCTTTTGCGTACATTCGACCGGAATTATATTGTGAAATACCTGGGAATCAACTTCTTTACCGCTTATGATGGTTATCAAACAGCTCAATCGAATCAAATCAAAGCAAGTGCTGATGAATCGGATATGGAATCTGTTCTATCTTATGTCAATGAGCACAATGCTGAACCAAACAGTGAAATGTTTGGAATTGCTAAAGATAGAAATGTGATCTATATCCACTTAGAAAGTTTCCAACAATTTTTGATCAATTACCAATTGGAAGATGAGAATGGTGAAATGCATGAAGTAACACCGTTTATCAACAGTCTTTTTGATAACGAAGACAGTTACAGTTTTGAGAACTTCTTCCATCAAGTAGGACAAGGTAAAACAGCTGATTCAGAAATGTTATTAGAGAATTCATTGTTTGGCTCTTCTCAAGGTGGAGCATTTACACAATATGGTTCTACAAACACTTTCCAATCAGCTTCTCAAATCTTGCGTTCCGAAGAGGACTATACTTCCGCTATGTTCCATGGAAATGTAGGTTCATTCTGGAACCGTGATGACACGTATAAATCTATGGGAATCGATTATTTCTTCGATGACGAATACTATACGTTCACTGAAGAAAATACATTGGAATATGGAATGAAAGATAAAATATTCTTCCAAGAATCGATCCAATATCTAGAACAATTGCCACAACCGTTTTACAGTAAATTTATCACTGTATCTAATCACTTCCCTTATCCTTTAGATGAAGCGAATGCTGATATACCAGCTGCAACAACTGGTGACAATACAATCGATAATTACTTTGTCACAGCTCATTATTTAGATCAAGCGGTTGAAGAGTTCTTCAACTATTTGAAAGAATCAGGATTATATGATAACTCAATGATCATTTTATACGGAGATCATTATGGTATTTCAAACGCACGTAACGAAACATTAGCCCCATTGTTAGGCGAAAATCCTGATGAATGGTCAGGTTATGACAATTCTATGATGCAAAGAGTTCCTGCCATTTACCATATTCCTGGTACTGGCAACGGGGAAGTATTCGATACATTTGGTGGACAAGTTGATATCTTGCCAACTACCCTTCACTTATTAGGAATTGATACAACTGACTATGTATTGATGGGTAATGATTTACTCTCTGCAGATCATGATGAGACAGTTGCCTTTAGAAATGGTGACGTGGTCACTCCTAAATACACTTTAGATGGATCAGTTATTTACGATACAGAAACTGGTGAAGTCATCGCTGAGCCTTCTGAGGAAGTATTGGCGGAAGTGGAAAAAATAAAAGAACAAGCAACTGCACAATTAAGTACGTCAGATAGTATTTTGGAAAGTGACTTGCTCCGTTTCTACACTCCTGAAGGATTGTTAGAAGACGATGTTTCTGATTACAATTACATGAATCAAGCGGATCGTTTAAGACAGCTGAATGAGAACCTTGGTGAAGATTCCACCAGCTTATATCACTTAAACGGAGATCAATCAACTGTTCCGTTGTATAAAACCAATGCACCTGAATTAGCAACAGACGCGCAAGAATCTGTTGATTCAGAACCAACAGGTACAACCGATATGGAAGAAAATACAGCAGAAACTGAATAAAATGTTAGACGGAGATGGGACATTAGTCCTATCTCTTTTTTTTGCTTTATACTAGTTAAACTGGTTCTACAACATTTGACGTTGGTGAGTAGAAAATCCATTTCTTTTTAACTCTAACTCTATTAGAAACTCAGTTCTAGAAATTTATGGAGGAATATGGGGTTGCTTATAGCCATGAAAAGGATGCAATGAGAATTACCCCGAGTTAAGCTTCAGCTTTTACTCGGGGTTTGAAGCTTGCAAGTCTTGAGACGCGGTTTTCGGCTCAAGGCGTTCCCATGGTGTTCCATAAGCAGCCCCATAGGCCGGAAGAAATTTCTTTACCAACGTTAGAAGATGAAGAGCCGTTAAACTGTTTTTCTCCATGCTCTCTTCATACCTTTTTCATATTCTTTCTTTACAATATGAACAGTAGGCTATAGAAAGGGGTATCTAAAAAGTATGAGTCTTATAGGACGTGCAATGAAAAGCATGCGGCATCATCACATAACTACCAGTATGTTATTTATATACAACTTCCTTTTCTTAAGTTGTTTCCTGCTCCTAGGCTGTTTTATGTTGTATTTGCTTACTTCTACAGAACAGCTCGCTAGTTCTGTAGAGACTATCAAAGAATACGATACTTCTCTCTATGCCAAACCTTTTGAAGAACTAATCAGCAAAATAACTCATTTATTTTTAACTATCCAGCCACTTTTCCTCCTGCTCATCTTTATAGGGATGATTAGTATCATTTGTGTTCAGCTCCTCTTATTTCATTTTCGCAAGCAAGAATACCGCTCTTATTTATTGCTTAATGAACCATCCAGTAAGTTATGCTGTCAAATCACGTTGGAACAATTGATGGTGTTAAATGCAGCGCTGGTGTGTCTATTTATTCTATATATCTTTTTCCAATCTCAGTTGTTTGATTTCCTTTCCAGAGTTGAAAACTCTATTCTACTTGATCATGCAACTCAGACAGAAGTCATGACCATTCAATCAACTCCTGAACCCAATTCAATTATCAACGGACATGGATTTACCCGTTTTCACATACGTCCTTTCTTAGTCAGCTCTAAAAATGAACATTTATTTACGTTAGCTGTTCGACATCAATTCCCTATCATTGCGCTCTTTTTAAATGCTATTTCTTTTTGCCTCATCTATTTTTCAAATTATGTTATTTTTTATGTAACAACTAAAAAACGCTTCTGACTCTCTGTAGTTGTTTTTTTTATTGCCTTACCAATGGCTATTCGTTAAATCATATAAGGAGTGTCTTTTATGCAAAAAAAGAATCGTGACCGGCAAGATAAGCTCTATCAATTAAATCCGCAATTGTACTCCCTTTCGTCTGTAAATTACTCTTTTCAAGATCTCTTGAATTTGTTTAAACAGCATCTGGGCGATTATCCTGGAACATTGCTTCAAAAGCCTGTGGCGGTAGAATATTTAAGTCTAAAAGAAAATATTTTATTGGCTTATTCAATCGCTGATCCAAAGAATAAACACAAAGAACAAATTATTGAAGATACTTTTGAAAAATCAGGTATTGATTTAAACCATTTATCTTCCATTCCTCTTGCTGATCTTCCGCTTGAAACGATTTTAAAGGTGCAATTGGTGACTCATTTTCTTTGCCAAACTAAAATTATTTTATTGGATAATTGGATCGCTAAATTACCAGAAAAGGATATGAAAGAAGTGACGCTGTTTTTGAAACATGTTTGTCGGCAACAAGGATGTGCGATTTTGATTTATACATCCAATAATACGGTTATGAAACAATGTGATGAAACTATTTACCTAGACTCTTTTTTATCCGTATCTTAGATTCTGATGGTTATTCCAATGCACTATTATCTCTACGTCAAAGAAGAACGAGTCAATTTTAACTATATTCAAAATTGACTAGCAGATTCGAAAAAGCAGAAGATTGGATGGTTATTTCATTCACTCTTCTGCTTTTTACATTATTTTCATGCAACTTTATTTGAGCAGACCTTAATGAGGCACGCTTTTTATTCAATCCGCTAACTCAAGGCAATCTTCTACTGGCTATATTGATATAATCCATACATAAAAAAGACCCTTTCTCCAAATTTAAAGGAATTAACCATCAAAATTTGGGAATGAGTCTTTTTAAACGTGGTTTCTCCCCGCTCTTTCTATTTCCTATTTCACTACGCCAGTAGGAAACTGGATAACTGTCTTAGTTGACTATGTTTTATCCGAGTTACTTTTTTTGTAAAAATACATCTGATTATTTTTCTGGCGTATTCAACTTAGATTTAGCTGGAAAAATAATCGTGAAAGTACTGCCTTTTCCGACTTCACTTTTTACAGAGATTTTTCCTCCATGCAATTGAACTAATTGATGGACGATAGCTAATCCTAGACCAGATTCTCCATATTTAGTACTCTTTCTGGAGGCGTCTGCTTTATAGTACCGTTCCCATATATTCCGAACTTCCTCTTCAGTCATGCCGATTCCAGTATCTGTAATAGTGATGATACTGCCCTCTAAATCTTTTTCAGCAGTAATGGTTATTAACCCATTCTCTGTAAATTGAATAGCATTTTGTACTAAATTGACTACGATTTGTACGAATCGGTCATAATCTGCATAGAACTCTAATTCTTCAGAACAACTAAATTGAAGTTGATTATTAGCCGACTGCGCTTTGCCTTTTAACTGTTCGACGATGGTTTCTAAAGCATTGTATGCATTAAATGATTGCTTTCTTAAATAAATTTGATTGGAACGGATTTTTTCGTAATCCAGATTCTCATTTACTAAGCGAATCAAGCGACGTGTTTCATTTTGCATCAACTGTAAACTTCTTGTCTTTTGATTTTCTGGAATCATGTCATGTTCCAGCCCTTCCAACAGGCCATTGATCGTTGTTAAAGGTGTTCGCATCTCATGAGCAGCATCGGCCATAAATTGCCTTCTCCGATCTTCTTGACGCTCAATCTCTTGCTGAGACTCTTTCAATGAGCGAGCCATGCTATTAAAGTCTTTTGCTAAATCATCGAATTCATCTTGTCCACTACTTTCTAAATGAACCTCAAAATCCCCTTTTGCTACACGGTGAGTTGCATTTCTTAGTCGATTGATACGTCCTACTTGATAACGAGTAAACAATAAAGCAATCACAATCGCACCTAAAGAAGAGATCACAAACGCTGTAAAGAGATTGCTGCGCATTTCTCTTAAATTTTCTTCAATCCCGCTAATTGGAGAGCTGATTCCTATAAAACCAGCAAAGTCTCCATTCGTTTGAGAAAAGAACGGTAAATAAACCAAAGCAATTTCGACTTGGTTACCGAAAAAATCTTTATCCTGAATAGTTAACGTGATTCTCTCTCCATTTTTCAACTGTGCAAAGTTTTCATCGGAGATTCCACTGGAATATGAAACTGCAGTTGATGGATAAGCCATTTGGTTTTCACTGTTAAAAACCGTGACAACGACCTCTTGATTCTGCAAAACAAATTGAGCATCTTCCAGTTGGTCCTCTTGTAAATCTCCGTCCACAAGAGCTTCTGCGTAACCGAATAGCAGCTCTTCTGTATCATGATAAGTAGAGTTACGGGTAAATTCCAGAAAAATAACTGTCATAATAATCAATAGTGTGATCATCACTACAAAAAAGGCCAGCATTTGTTGGTAAAAATATTTTATTTTCATCAATCATCCAACCTCCTCGTTCGACAGTCTTTCGCCACTCGGAATAAATTAAACACTGATTTCTGAATCATCAAATTTATACCCTACTCCCCATACGGTTTGAATGACTTGAGGTCCATTTTTATCAATTTTCTGACGCAACTTCTTGATATGAGCATCGACCGTTCTTTCGTCTCCAAAATATTCGTAATCCCAAACGATTGCTAGTAACTGCTCTCTTGAGAAAACTTGTTTGGGACTCGTTGCCATTGTATAAAGCAATTCAAATTCTTTCGGAGTCAGCCCATCAATTGGTTTGTCGTATAAAAAAGCTTCTCTTGTCTTCTTATTGATTTTTAAATACGTTGTTTCGATCTCAAATTCTGAAGAAGTACTTTTTTCAGCTTCTTCCATGCCTAAATCGGCTCTTCTGTGCAAAGCTTTTATACGAGCAATAAGTGTTAAGGGACTAAAAGGTTTTGTAACGTAATCATCTGCTCCCATTTCCAAGCCAATAACTTGGTCGCTTTCAGTATCTTTAGCTGTCAGCATGATAATAGGCACAGACACAGACACTTTGCGTATTTCACGGCAGATCTGCATCCCGTCCATGCTAGGTAAGTTTAAATCTAAAATCACCAAATCCCATTGGTCTTTTTCCTGCATGAACTTTTCAAGACCCTCTTTTCCATCTTGTATAAAATCAGCTTGCCAGTTTTCTTTTTGGAAAAACATATCCATCATTTCACCTACAGATGGGTTGTCCTCAATCATTAAAATTTTCAAAATATCCCCTCTTCCATCCCGCTTTCTTTCCATTATACTCTATTTTCAAGGACTTCTAAAGAAACATATCACAAACAATCAATGGATTTAAAAGAGTTTTTTCAATAAAAGATATCTTTTTAAAAAACTTTTGTTATAGTATGGTAGTATTTGAAATCGTTTCAGTAGGAATGTCTATGAAATATTTAAGTGGTGTAACCGCACTTTGCTGCGTTTTTTAGATGCACATTTACCTTGTGAGATAAATCAAATCTTCTTCTATGTTTATCCAGTTATTTTATTTTCAGTAGCATTTTATTCTTTCTACTTTTTTTAAGAACAAAAGATATAAACTCACTCTACTCAGCTATACTTTCATAAATAAAGAGGAACGAGATTTTACACTCGCTCCTCTTCAGTCACTTCAGCATCCGTTTTTAGTTTCCAACATTTGCAGCTGCTGCATTTTCAGTCGTTTGAAGTACAGGTATATTGGGTACTTGGACCGGCTGACTTGTTTCTTCTTTTGGTTTATTGGATAAAAATTGAACTGTATTCACTACCATCTCGACAACGTAAATAGTTTCATTTTCTTTATTCAGATAGGACCTTGATTGCATCCTCCCTGTTAAGCCAATGAGATTTCCTTTTTTACAATACTGATGCAGTAAAACAGCTGTCTTATTCCAAGCTACGATCGGAATAAAATCGGTATCTTGCCCACTATCTTTTTTAAACGCCATGGGGATAGCTATGGTATTATTAACCACCTGTTTTCCCTCTCCTAATTCTTTCAACTCAATATCTCTCACTATTCTTCCTATCACACTGACTTGATTCATATGAACCCTCCTATTTTTTTATAGATAGTATAATATAGGCAAAAAAAGTCAGATTCGTTAATTTATCTAAAAAAAAAAGACCTTATACACACTTAACTCGGAAGGTAAGTATATCTAAGATCAGATTTAGGTTTTTACGTTAATTAAGGATAGTGGGGCTTTTAAAGTAATTAAAAATGTTTTCCCAAATAGCCGGATCAAAAACTCCAGCCGGTTCGCCATCTCCGAGTACTCCATATCCAACCATTGCTCCAATAACAAACGCCAGGACGATTAATACAATGACAAGCATGATTTTTAACACAAAAGACAACGTATTGATTAAAATTTTCTTCTTAGTCATTGTTCCACCTCTTTAGCACAAATTTAAAATCTACGGTTCTTTTTAGACATATTTTCCAAAAGAATTCCTGTTCCTAATGCAACAGAATCCAACGGATGTTCAGCAGTAAATACAGGAACTTTTAATTCTTCAGTAAATAACTGTTCAATACCATCCAGTAAAGCTCCACCACCAGTTAAAATGATTCCGCGGTCAATAATATCTGCAGATAATTCTGGAGGAGTTTGTTCTAGCACTACTTTAGCTACTTCAACAATTTGCATCATTGGATCTGCTGTCGCTATTTGCACTTCATTAGAAGTGATCGTTATCGTTCTAGGTAAACCAGAAACCATGTCACGTCCACGAACTTCCATTGAATCTTCGCGACGTCCTTTAAAGACAGTTCCGATTTCTTTTTTGATCGTTTCAGCAGTACGTTCACCGATCAATAATTTGTGAGTTTTTTTCACGTATTGAATGATCTCATTATCTAATGTATCACCGGCAACTTTTATAGAACGGCTTGTAACAATCCCGCCCATTGACAATACCGCTATATCACTTGTACCGCCACCGATATCAATGACCATATTTCCGCTTGGTTGGAAAATATCCATTCCAGCACCAATAGCTGCTACTTTAGGTTCTTCTTCTAAGAACACATTTTTACCGCCGCTTTTTTCAGCTGCTTCAATGATCGCTTTTTGCTCGATCGCAGTAATGTTTGTTGGACAGCAAATTAAAATATTCGGTTTTGATAAAAATCCTTTTACATTCAATTTATCAATAAAGTGAGTCAGCATTGCTTCTGTAGTATCAAAATCAGCTATAACGCCGCCTTCTAATGGACGAATAGCTTTTATGTTTCCAGGTGTACGTCCCACCATTAAGTACGCTTCTTCTCCGACTGCTAATACTTTCTTAGTCATTACATCAATAGCAACAACTGAAGGCTCGTTTAAAACGATTCCTTTTCCTTTTACATGTATTAATACATTGGCAGTACCTAAATCTATTCCAATATCTTTAGCCATTTGTTTTGTTCTCCTCTCAGGCCATTATTAACCATGGTGACAATAGTAAATGTAACCATCTAACAAATTATAGCACAAAACAATTTAATAGGAAAAGACGTTTTGAAATTTATTGTAAATGTAATACTACTGTACCACTTTTGTCCCTGAGAAGAGCGTAAAAACGACAATGATCAGCATTCACCTCAACATTATCGTTTTTATTTTTTCTTCATTTAATCAATCATATAAAACAAGAATTGATTCTATACGAATAAGTCGGATAATTCTTTTTCTGTATTTTCACTCGAAATAGAATCATCTACACGGATAACATCTCCGCTTAATTGTTTCAGTTTTTGATGGAATTGATAATAGCCGCGATCTAAGTGTTCCAAGTGAGTTACTGTTGTATATCCTTTAGAGACTAACCCAGCAAGGATCAAAGCTGCAGCTGCTCTTAAATCGGTAGCAGAAACCTCTGCTCCTTGTAATGCTGCGCTTCCTGAGATAATGACCGTCTGTCCTTCTACTTTGAAGTCAGCGTCCATACGACGTAATTCTTCCATGTGCATGAAGCGGTTTTCGAATACTGTTTCTTTCATGACACTTGTACCTTGTGCAAGAACTTGGGCTACAGACATTTGTGCCTGCATATCTGTTGGAAATCCAGGGTGAGGCATAGTTTTTACATCCGTAGCTTTTAACACTTTAGGGCCCATAACACGCATTCCTTTTGATTTCATCTCAAAAGCAACGCCCATTTCTTTTAATTTTGAAATCAAAGGTTTGTTGTGCTCTGGAATCGCATCTTCAATAAAGACATCTCCATTTGTGATAGCAGCCGCTACCATGAACGTACCTGCTTCAATACGATCAGGAATGATACTGTGAGTTGCTGAATGTAATTCTTTTGTCCCCTCGATACGAATCGTTTCGGTACCGGCGCCAACAACTTTAGCTCCCATACGATTTAAGAAAATAGCTAAATCCACTATTTCAGGCTCACGTGCTACGTTTTCGATAGTCGTTACTCCTTCTGCTAAAGTAGCTGCCATCATAATATTTTGAGTAGCTCCAACACTAGGAAAATCTAAGTAAATATGAGCTCCATGTAATTGATCAGCAAAAGCTTCAATATAGCCGCTCTCAATGTTGATTTTAGCCCCCATTGCTTCAAAGCCTTTTAAATGCAGATCAATCGGTCTTGTTCCAATTGCGCATCCTCCTGGCAAAGCTACCTTTGCGTGCCCTAAACGAGCTAATAAAGGCCCCATTACGACAATAGAAGCGCGCATTTTACTCATGTACTCAAAAGGAGCTTCAAAATTCAATCCCTTTGTAGCATCTAAGCTAATTTCTTTTTTATCTTGGTTAAAATCAACCTCTAAGTTTAAGTGTCTCAATACTTGGTTTAAAGTGAATATGTCTGATAAGATAGGAACATTGGTTAATTTAGTTTGGCCTTCACTTGCTAAGATAGAAGCAGCTAAAATGGGTAATACAGCGTTTTTTGCGCCTTCAACCTTAACAGTACCCTCGAGGCGTTTGCCTCCTCGAACAATAATTTTTTCCATTTTTATATCCCTCCGAATATGAGTTGCTTTCCGGATTTCTCTAGAAATTAATTCTAGAACCAAAACAAATCCATACAACTTTGTGCATTATAGCATAAGCAAATTGTAGAAAACAATTGAAATCAGCATTTGTCATAAAGTTATCACGACTTGATTATTCAAGAAGAAAGAGTAAATTTTGCGAAGATAAAATAAATTCAATAAAAAATGTACTCACTAAATAGCCAATAGCAATTGAAACCAATAGATAAAGTACTTTTGCTTGACTGACATGATACTTTCGTATGATTTTTTCTACACGAACAGCTTGCAGTGCCCAAAAAGTCAATAATATAAAAAATATATGGGATATTAATGTGCCAGCTGCTTGAATACCAATAAAGTTCATTCCTCATCTACCTCTCTCTTCTTACAAATAGTAACACAATTGTAATCTTTTTACATGAAACTTGTTTGTGATAACGTTATCAATAGCATTTTTTTAATCCATTTACATTAAATTCTAATAAATTTAGTCTGTTCTCTTTCCTTTTGCCCGTCTATATAGGTAATTTGCATTTCCCTAACTATCTTACTACATAAAAGCAAAAAAAACGGCCAAAAAGGATTTCCTTTTTGGCCGTTTTTGAGATTAGCTACAATCTTTTATTTTTCGATACATTGATCCGATTAAGTGCTTTGTGCAGAGAAATCGAAGCACGTTTATAATCTTGATTGGATTTAATCCCCGATAAACGTTGCATATTTTCTTCAGCACGGTGTTTTTCTTCAAAGGCTCTCTCGATATCAATATCACGGGCTCTTTCAGCACTATCTGCTACAATAGAGCAAATATTATTTCTAACTTCCAGTACTCCGCCATTTACAGCTACCCAGTCCTCTGTATCAATGGATATTCGCTTTATACGAACAGCATGAATGGCTAACGGAACAATGATAGGAGTATGGTTAGGTAAAATACTGATGTCTCCATCTACTGCTCTAGCACTTACCATAGAAGCTCTGTGATCATATATAACTCCTGATGGCGCGACTATTTGCACACGTAATTCCGCCATTCGTCATTCCTCCTCTTGAAAAGCACTTATTTAAGAGTAATCCCTCAATCAGTGCTTTTGCTTTAGTGGATTAGTATTTCATTTTTTCTGCTTTTTTAACTGCTTCTTCGATTCTTCCCACATTTCGGAAAGCATCTTCTGGAAGATCATCATAACGTCCATCTAAAATTTCTTTAAACCCTTTAACTGTTTCAGCTACAGGTACATAAGAACCAGGTAACCCTGTAAAAGCTTCAGCTACATGAAAGTTTTGAGACAAGAACAATTGAACTCTTCGTGCTCTGGATACAACGATTTTTTCGTGATCCGATAATTCATCCATACCTAAAATAGCAATAATATCTTGCAATTCTTGGTAGCGTTGCAGCGTATGTTGGACTTCTGTGGCGACCTCATAATGTTCCTCTCCTACAATTTCTGGAGAAAGAGCACTTGATGAAGACGCTAATGGATCAACTGCCGGATAGATTCCTTGTTCAGTTAATCGACGTTCTAAGTTTGTTGTAGCATCCAAGTGGGCAAAAGTCGTTGCTGGGGCGGGGTCAGTATAATCATCCGCAGGCACATAAATAGCTTGAATAGAAGTAATCGACCCTCTTGTTGTAGAAGTGATCCGTTCTTGCAATTGTCCCATCTCAGTTGCCAATGTTGGTTGATAACCAACAGCTGAAGGCATACGGCCAAGCAAAGCAGAAACTTCCGAACCAGCTTGTGTAAATCGATAAATATTATCAATAAAGAGCAAAACATCTTGACCAGCTTCATCTCTAAAGTACTCTGCCATTGTCAAACCTGTTAAAGCTACCCGCATCCGTGCACCAGGCGGCTCATTCATTTGACCAAACACCATAGCTGTACGTTTGATAACCCCAGAATCGATCATTTCAAAATAAAGATCATTTCCTTCACGTGTTCGTTCTCCTACTCCAGCAAAAACAGAAATTCCGCCGTGTTCTTCGGAGATATTGTGAATCAATTCTTGGATCAACACTGTTTTCCCAACACCAGCTCCACCGAATAATCCAATTTTCCCACCTTTTAAATAAGGCGCAAGTAAATCAATAACTTTGATCCCCGTTTCCAAAATAGATGTGCTGGCTTCTAATTCATTAAAAGAAGGAGCTGTCCGGTGAATTGGATCTCGTCTAGTATCTTCACTAAAAGGTTCTTTTTGATCAATTGGTTCTCCTAGAACATTGAACATACGGCCCAATGTCTCTTCCCCAACAGGTACAGAAATTGGGCTGCCAGTACTTTTCACCCTCATTCCTCTTTGTAATCCGTCAGTAGATTCCATTGCGATAGTACGTACTACTCCATTCCCAAGTTGCAAAGAAACTTCTAGAATGACTGTTTCTTCTTGAGAAGAGCCCGAATTGTTGCTTGACTGTTCATCGGTTCCTGCTTCAACTACTAAAGCATAGTTGATTTCAGGAAGAGTTCCGTTTAATGGGAATTCTACATCGACAACCGGACCAATTACTTGCACAATATGACCAGTACTCATTCCTCTTCCTCCCATTCACTTACCGTGTAATTCATTTTTTATTTTAATCCTTCAGTTCCGCCTATAATTTCGGTAATCTCTTCAGTTATAGCGGCTTGTCTAGCACGATTGTATTTAATCGATAAGTCATCGATAATTTTTTTCGCGTTGTCTGTTGCACCTTTCATGGCCGTCATACGTGCGGCATGCTCAGCTGTTTTAGCATCTAAAATAGCCCCATAAAGTAAACTTTCAGCATATTGCGGCAACAGTAAATCTAATATTTCTTCCTTGGAAGGCTCATAAATATAATCTTGTTCAAATTCTAATTTATCAGCTTCTGAAACATCTAAGTCTGTTAAGGGCAATATTTTTTCGGCTCTGTATTGGAATGTAATCGTATTTACATGATGATTGTAGCAAAGATACAACTCATCAAAGACTTCGTTTTTATACATTTCTACAATTTGACGAGCCACTGCTCGTATTTCATCAAATGCAGGCTGATCACTCAAGTTGTCTAACTCATAAACAACATTCATGCCCCGATTTTTAAAGAATTCAGCAGCTGTTCGACCAATAGCCATAAAAATGTACTCATCGGGAGACTGATGGTCTCGTTGGATCATATCGATCGTCGTTTTAATTACTGAACTGTTGTAAGCTCCAGCTAAACCAGTATCCGAGCTGATGATGATGTAGCCTGTTTTTTTAACTGGTCGTTCAATCAACATATCATGAAAATTAATGTTCGAAGGAGAATTCGTACCAATAAGGTCGGAATCCTCCAATAACGCTAATTGCGTTTGTGCTAGGTGAACGACCATTTCTCTAACTTTAGAAGAATAAACTTGAAACCCCTTATTGAGCTGTTCTTGTTTACCCAACTTTGCTGCTGAGACCATTTGCATAGCCTTGGTGATATTGCTTGTTTTCTTCGTTGATTGAATACGTTTTTTAATATCTTGTAAGGATTCTGCCACTTTTATTCACCGCCTTAACTTAGGATCCTCTTTTAGCGATTGATGTCAGTATAAGTTGCGTTAAACGCTGTATTGAATTCTGAAAGGACCGCATCTAATTCCTCTTCAGCAGGGAGATCTTTTGTTTCTTGTATTTCTGTTAGGATTTCGTTGTGCTGATTATCCAAAAATACATACAATTGCTTTTCATAGCTTCTTAGTGAACGTACAGGAATTGAATCAAGGAATCCATGTGTCAAAGCATAAAAAATAATGACTTGTTTTTCAACTGGAATTGGATTATGCAAATCTTGTTTTAATACTTCTACTGTTCTTTGTCCACGATTTAATTTTGCTTGCGTAGCTGCATCTAAATCAGATCCGAATTGAGTAAAAGACTCTAATTCTCTATAGCTCGCTAAATCCAGACGCAAAGTACCAGAGACTTTTTTCATCGCTTTGATTTGAGCCGATCCCCCCACACGAGATACCGATAAGCCAGCTGCTATAGCAGGTCTTACTCCAGAATAGAACAATTCATTTTCCAAGAAAATCTGTCCATCTGTAATCGAGATTACGTTGGTTGGAATATAAGCTGAAATATCTCCTGCTTGTGTTTCTACGAAAGGAATAGCTGTCATAGAACCGCCACCCAAAGCGTCGCTTAGTTTTGCTGCTCTTTCTAATAGACGAGAGTGCAAGTAAAAGACATCTCCAGGATAAGCTTCACGACCTGGCGGACGACGCAACAGCAAAGAAAGTTCTCGATAGGCCGCTGCTTGTTTACTTAAATCATCAAATACGATCAAAACGTGTTTTCCATTGTACATAAACTCTTCACCCATTGCTAAACCTGAGTAAGGCGCAATGTAAAGTAAAGGTGCAGGTTGCGAAGCACTAGCTGTTACGATAATTGTGTATTCTAAAGCACCATAACGTTTCAACGTTTCTACTTGAGACCGTACAGTAGATTCTTTTTGACCGATAGCTACATAAATACAAATAGTGTCTTTACCTTTTTGATTTAAGATAGTATCGATAGCTAAACTGGTTTTACCCGTTTTACGGTCACCGATAACCAATTCACGTTGGCCTCTTCCAATAGGAACAAGGGCATCAATAGCTTTGATACCTGTTTGTAAAGGTTCTTTAACGGATTGACGCTGCATTACTCCAGGAGCTTCTGTTTCAACTTCACGGGTTTGAGAAGTTTGAATATCCCCAAGGCCGTCAACAGGTTGTCCTAGCGGATTGACAACACGGCCAATAAGTTCTTCCCCTACTGGAACTTCCATGATACGGCCAGTACGTTTTACTTTATCGCCTTCACGAATTCCGTCAAACGCACCTAGTATAATAATCCCTACGTCATCTACTTCTAAGTTTTGAGCCATTCCGTAAACACCATTTGCAAATTCTACAAGTTCACCTGACATCACGTTTTTCAACCCAAACGCACGAGCAATTCCGTCTCCGACATAACTAACTGTTCCGACTTCATCAATAACCAACTCATTGCTGTAACCTTCAATTTGATTTTTTATCAACATACTAATTTCTTCAGCTTTCTTGCCCATTTACTTCTCACCTCTTTAAAGTCATTCTAGATCAAAGAATTTGTTTTTTTAATTTTTCAAAATTAAAGCGCACACTGCCATCAATAACTTGATCTTCCGTTTCGATAATAACGCCGCCCAAAATTTCAGGCTTCACAAATTCATTGAAAATAACTTTTTTTGCTTTCATTTTTTTAGCAAAAGCATCCGTTAAACGTTGTTTTTGTTCTTCTGTTAAAGGAACCGCAGTAGTTACTTTTGCGACTACTGTTCGATTATGGTAGTCATAAATTTTTTCAAATTCATTCACAATATGATTTAATCCACTCATCAGCTGATAATCATAGATAGTGTGGACAAAACTTTTTGTTAATTCAGTAAAGTTCTGCAAAAGATCGTGCATCACCTGCTCTTTATTTGCTTTTTCAATAGCTTTATTATCAAAAAACGCTCCTAAATCAGGGTTATTCTGCAAAATCTGACGAACATCCATCATATTGTCAAAAACAACATTCAATTGTCCTTTTTCTCGAGCATCCTCATAAAAAGCTCGTGCTAATTGTCCATCATCCATATTCCTATTCAGTTTCATTTGAATCAGCCAACCTTTCGATAAATTCATCGACTAATTGAGCATGGGTTTGGCCATCAATTTCTTTTCCGATCAATTTTTCAGCTATTTGAAGAGATAATTGACTAATTTCACTTTTTGCTTCATCAAGTGCTCTTTGTCTCTCAAACTCGACGTCCATTTTAGCTTGCTTTTTCATTTGAGCAATAGACTGTTTCGTTTCTTCAAGTAAGTCTTTTTCGATTTTGGCTGCATTCGTTTGTGCTTGTTCAATAATGATTGCTGATTCTTTTTGCATATCTGCTAATTTATTTTGTTGTTCCGTTGCTAGGCGGCTAGCTTCTTCTTTGGCATTTTTTGCATTATCCAAATCATTGGCTATCGTTTCTGAACGCTTTTCCATCATTTCAGTAACTGGTTTCCATGCGAATTTCTTCAATAATAGTAATAAAATTAAGAAAGAAATAAGTACTACCAGTGTGTTACCCGCACTAGTAGCAGCGCCTAAAGCTAATTGGTTGAACATTCCTTGTTGCTCCTCCCATTTTACCCAAATATTTACATAAGCTTCGTCTCTTCCTTCGACAATCAAAGTTATTTAGATGGTTACTTTTTTCTATACACTTATTATTGAAATACAAGGATAAACGCAATAACAACGCCCATGATTGGAATCGCCTCTACTAAACCAACACCGATATACATTAATGTTTGTAGTTCACCCTTCATTTCTGGTTGACGTGCGATAGACTCTACTGTTTTTGAAATGACACGACTTGATCCAAGTGCCGCTCCTATTGCTGCTCCTGCTACTGCAATTGCTGCTCCGATTAAACCCATTATAATTTCCTCCTTGTTTGTAATAACTCATTTTTTATATTTCGTACACTATTTTGCTTCTATATATTCTTCGTGCTTGACAGTTTCTTCATGACCTATTTTATGAGAAATGTACACCATACTTAAAGTAGTAAAGACAAATGCTTGAATACTTCCTATAAATACAGAAAAGGCTTGCCATGCTATTTGAAGAGGCACTCCTACGATCCAAGTTACTGCTCCAAAACTATTGGCTAAACCAGCGATCAGACCAATCAAAATTTCTCCAGCAAATATATTACCATATAAACGCAAAGCTAAGGTCAATGTATTTGTAAACTCTTCAAAGAGTTTTATAGGCAACAGGAACGGTACCGGACGTATATAACTATTTAAGAAATAGTTTTTAAATCCTTGTTCTTGAACCCCGAAGAAATGTGACAACAAAATCACCATCATTGCCAAAGATAACGTTACGATCGGGTCGGCAGTAGGACTCTTCCACCACTGGATATCATCTATCACTAACACTAAAGGCAACCCTAACATGTTAGAGACAAATACAAATAAGAACAATGTAAATCCAAGTAATTTAAAACGGTCTCCACGTTTTCCCGGAATCGACGTTGACACAATATTGCTTACAAAATCGATGACCCATTCTATAAAATTTTGTTTACCTGTTGGTTTAAGTTGCAAGTTGCGCGTACAAATAAAAACAATCAAAAAAACGATCACGCATGTTGCGACTGTTACTAGTGTGGTAGTGAGATCAAAGCTTAACCCCAGAAATTCTCTAGTCAATGTTTCATGTTCCAATACTTTCACCTTCTTTCTCAAGAATCAATCTTTATAATAGAAACTTTTTCTGATGCAGGACAAAAAAAACCTGTTTTTTGTCTCTCTTATCAGACAATTGACATCATACCACCAAGCGAAATTAATTTCAAAGAAATTATGTGAAATTAGAATAAATAGTTTTAACTACTGGTATAAAAACGTTTTTAAACAACCAACCACTTGCTTTTCACAAACTTTTGAACCGTTTACACTTTTAAATAAAGAAAAACCAAAAACTGATAAATATCAATTTTTGGTTTTTACACCCTATAGAGTGCCGAATAACCGATCGCCTGCATCTCCCAGACCTGGTAAAATATATCCGTCTTCGTTTAATTTTTCATCTAAAGAAGCCGTATAAATATCGACATCAGGATGAGCTTCTTGTAATGCTTTTACCCCTTCTGGTGCCGCAACTAAACAAACAAATTTTATAGACGAGCCGCCACGTTTTTTCAATGAATCAATAGCTGCAATAGCTGATCCACCTGTAGCTAACATGGGGTCTACAACAAATAATTGACGTTCTTTGATATCAGAAGGCAATTTCACAAAATACTCAACGGGTTCAAAAGTTTCATGATCACGATACATTCCCACGTGACCTACTTTAGCTGCCGGGATTAAATCCAACATGCCGTCTACCATGCCTAAACCAGCACGTAAAATAGGAATAATAGCCACTTTTTTTCCTGCAATTTCTTTTTGAACACTTTTAACTAAAGGTGTTTCTATTTCAACATCTTGTAACGGCATATCTCTTGATACTTCATATGCCATTAAGCGGGCGATTTCGTTAACCACTTCTCTAAAAACCTTTGTTCCTGTATTTTTGTCTCTAATAATAGTTAACTTATGTTGGATTAATGGGTGATCCATTACTTCAAGTTTTGCCATTTTTTTGCCCCCTTGGAAATTTTCATTCAAACATATTGATTATACTGGAATATTCATCTTTTATCAGAAAAATAAATAAATTCTCATCTATTATTTTACTCGTTGTGTTTTTTTATTACAACCAGAAGCCCTTATCAAAAAGAAACAGCCCTTATTCTTTTCTTGCTGAGTAAAATCAGTAGTAAAAAAGGATTCTCAATCTATCGCATACAAGGGTCTGTCGGTTGTTAAACGTCTGACTTCCAGCTTGATTTCATCCAGCTTTTCATTATCATCTTTAGCTTCCAATGTTGCCACAATTAATATTGCCACTTTTTTAGAATCTGCTGCGTCAAAATGACGAGTTGTGATGGCCGGAGTACCAATTCTGATACCACTAGTTTTCATAGGGCTCAGTTCTTCAAAAGGAATAGTGTTTTTATTTACGGTTATCCCTACTTCATCTAATAATTTTTCAGCTTTCTTGCCATTCAACTCAAAGCCTCGCACATCCAACAACAATAAATGATTATCTGTCCCACCACTGATCAAACGTGCTTTTGATTGGTTGAACACTTCCACCATGGCTTGGGCATTTTCTACTATTTGTTGTGCGTACGTTGTAAAATCAGGTTGCATAGCTTCTTTCAAAGCTACAGCTTTACCGGCAATGATGTGTTCTAATGGCCCACCTTGAATTCCTGGAAAAATAGCACTATTCAATTTCTTCGCAAATTTTTCTTTTGCTAATATCATTCCGCCACGTGGACCACGCAATGTTTTATGGGTAGTCGTCGTAACTACATCCGCATAAGGAACTGGATTCTGATGCACTCCTGTCGCGACTAAGCCAGCAATATGAGCCATGTCTACCATAAAATAAGCGCCTACTTCATCAGCTATTTCGCGGAATTTCTTAAAATCAATGGCTCGTGGATAAGCACTTGCTCCTGCAATAATTAATTTCGGTTTGTGTTGAACAGCTAATTCCCTTACCTTATCATAATCAATTTGTTCAGATTCTTGATCTACGCCATATGGCACAAAATGATACGTTTTTCCACTGAAATTTACAGGCGATCCATGTGTCAAGTGACCTCCATGGGTCAAATCCATTCCTAAAACAATATCTCCAGGTTCCAACAAAGCATTATACGCAGCCATATTTGCACTAGAACCAGAATGTGGTTGAACATTTGCATACTCTGCATTAAATAATTTTTTTGCTCGTTCGATTGCTAGATTTTCAATAACATCTATGTACTCACAGCCGCCATAATACCTTTTACCAGGATATCCTTCAGCATACTTATTCGTCAAAATGCTTCCTTGTGCAGACAATACTGCTTGCGAAACAAAATTTTCTGATGCAATCAATTCAATATTCTGTTCTTGGCGCTGCTTTTCTTGTTCAATTGCGTCAAATATTTCTTTATCCCATTGATGATTTTCCATTATCAGCCACATCCTTTATTTCTATACCAATCTTTTTTTGATTTTCACAACAGTCGTCTACCCGATTTTATTAAACGGCTTTCTGCTTCTACATATTTTCTATTTTTGTCTCCTGTCTGTCAAGCAGAACCAAACAAAATAAACATAAAAAAAGCTAGTAAACGTCTTCAAATGAGACGGAAGCAGGTGTTCTTACTCCTGCTTCCGCATACTATAAATGCAGTGTTTTTATTTTTTTGTGCTCTCTGCTTGAATGAGAAAAGCTCATTAACAGAGAATCCTTACAATAGAAAAGAAGTTTTTTACACATGATTCTTATAATACTGATTAGCTGCTGCTTTTTTCAGCCGATTCATGTACGCTATTCCAAGTCCTGTTTCAGGATAAGGCTCAGCTAATATAATACTAGCTTCTGTCTTCTCAAAGTGTCTTAACCCCGCATACATTCTGTGTGAAGCGGTTTGGATATTGCCTTCTTCCCCCAATGAAAAGCTTTCTATTGTCGGGTCTGAAAAAGCAGCTACAATACTCTCATTTGCCATTAAGCCAACTTTTTCTCCAAGAGATTGGTAGTGCTTGATCGCACTTTCCCATAGTTGTTGGCTGCCATCGACAATTATGACGGGCTCATTAGGAGAGTAATGTTTGTATTTCATTCCTGGCGCTTTAGGCGTTTCCTCACTAGAAACTAAATGTTGATCTACACTGACGAAACCGATCACTTCTTCTAATTCAGTTTTTGAAATGCCGCCTGGTCGAAGAATGGTAGGATTTTCAGGATCTGTAATGTCTAAAACGGTTGATTCCAGGCCCACACCAGTCTCTCCATCATCTAGAATCCCCGCAATTTTCCCCTTTAAATCATGATACACATGCATAGCAGTTGTTGGACTCGGTTTTCCAGATGTGTTTGCACTGGGACCCACTAAGGGTGTGTCCGCTTCTTTTATAAGCTCCAACGTTGCTTCATTATTTGGCATACGGATCGCTACACTGTCTAAACCTGCAGTAACTGTATTGGCAAAAACACTTTCTTTGACTTTAAAGATAAGTGTCAATGGTCCGGGCCAAAATTGATCCATTAACGTTTCTGCTACTGCCGGGATTTCTTTCACGTAATTCTGGACATCTTCTTTTGAAGCTATATGAACGATTAAAGGATTATCACTAGGACGTCCTTTTGCCTGATACACTTTTTGTACCGCTTGTTCATTTTTAGCATCTGCTCCTAATCCATATACTGTCTCAGTAGGAAAAGAAATCAATTCGCCTTTTTTAATCCATGCAGCTGCTTCCTTTATTTCTGATAGATGAAAAAGTTTTGTTTCCACAATTATTTCCTTCTTTCTATTGAACGATCACCCAATTTTAAGTTTGTACAAACAACAGACGGTCATGTCCGCTCAAATCCTTTTCTACTCGAACAAGGCTATTCGGAAAAGCTTGTTCAAAGAGTTCTTTTACTTTCTGTCCTTGCTTGTAACCAATCTCTAAGTAAATTTGTCCATTTGGCAATAACAGTTGCGGCAATTCTGTTGCTAAGCGCTGATAAATCAATAGACCTTTATTCTCAGCAAATAACGCCATCGGAGGCTCATAATCCAACACACTTTGATCCATAACGTCTTTTTCATCCTCACCAATATAAGGAGGATTTGAAAGAATAACATCAAACTTTTCAGATTCTACAGGATGAGTGAGATCCCCTTCTCTAAATCGAACGGATACTTTATTGGTCTCTGCATTTTCTTTCGCTACAGCTAGAGCTTTCGCTGATAGATCTGTTGCTGTGACTTCATATTGAGGACGTTCTTTTTTTATCGTTATGGCGATAGCTCCAGTGCCTGTTCCGATATCCAATACTTTTAAAGAGCTTTTCTGCTTGGTCTGCTGAAGAAAACGGTCAACGATTTCTTCTGTTTCAGGGCGAGGAATGAGCGTATTGTGCGTAACTTTAAACTTTAACCCATAAAACCATTCATAACCTAGTATATGTTGAAGAGGTCTTCCTCCGCCATACTCTGCAATATCTGCTAATAATTGACGTTTAACATCAGAAGGCATCTCTTCGTGCAAATGCAATACAAAATTTGTTCGTGTCCAATTCTGACGCTCCATCAATAAACGTTCTGCCGCAATCCCTTCTTTTCCACTGCTCTCTAAAAAAGAAGAAGCCCATTTCAGGACTTCTCTATACGTTGAATTAGTATTCATTATTCTTCATCTGCTCCATTTTTGAAGTTTGGTCGAACAGAACTAAAGCATCGACTACTTCATCTAACTTACCAGATAGAATTTGATCTAATTTTTGGATCGTTAACCCAATTCTGTGATCAGTGATGCGGTTTTGCGGAAAATTGTATGTTCTGATTCGTTCTGAACGGTCACCTGTTCCTACAGCCAATTTACGTTCAGCATCATACTCACTTTGAGCTTCGCTTTGTAATTGATCGTAAACACGTGCTCGCAATACTTTCATCGCTTTTTCTCTATTTTTGATTTGAGAACGTTCATCTTGCATCGCAACAGCAATACCAGTTGGAATATGAGTTAACCGAACTGCAGAGGCCGTTTTATTAACATGCTGTCCACCAGCACCACTGGCATGATAAATATCTGTTCGAATATCGTTATCAGCAATGTCTAACTCTACTTCTTCCGCTTCCGGCATAACAACTACAGTAGCCGTAGACGTGTGGATTCGTCCTTGAGATTCTGTTTGTGGTACACGTTGCACACGGTGCGCTCCATTTTCAAATTTCAATTTTGAATATACGTTGGTCCCTGTGATCATAAACGTAATCTCTTTGTACCCGCCAATACCTGTAATGTTGGCATTCAATACTTCTGTTTTCCAACCTTGTGCTTCAGCATAACGTTGATACATGTTAAACAAGTCTCCGGCAAATAATTGAGCTTCATCTCCTCCAGCTGCTCCACGAATTTCCATGATAATATTCTTGTCATCATTTTCATCTTTTGGCAGCATCAGGATTTTGATTTTTTCTTCATACTCTTCTTTTTCTGCTTTTAAGCTGGACAATTCTTCTTTAGCCATCTCTGCCATTTCAGCATCGATTTTTTCTCCAAGAATTTCTTCTGTTTCTTTGATCTCTTCTTGAATCTCTTTATATCGTTTATAAGTCGTAACTGTCTCGCGAATACTACCTTCTTCTTTAGACAGTTTCATAAAACGTTTGGTGTCCGTAATGACTTCCGGATCACTTAACAATTCATTCAGTTCTTCGTAGCGACCAATAACGCTTTCTAACTGATCAAACATTTAAATTCCTCTTTTCTGCTTTCATCATTCAGTAATTGGGGGGTGATGGTAATGTTTGCGACAAACAGGGAAATAGGCTTCATTTCCACCGATTTGGATTTGTTCCCCTGTATAAACAGGGACACCATCTACAACGCGCATATTCATTGTGGCTTTTTTATGACAATACCAGCAAATAGTTTTCATTTCTTCGATCTTATCTGCGTAAAGCAATAAGTATTTTGAGCCTTCAAACAATTCATTTTGAAAATCATTTTTCAATCCGAATGCCATAACCGGGATATTCAAATTATCCACAATTTGAGTCAATTGGATAATGTGTTCTTTTGTTAAAAATTGTGCTTCATCTAATAATACACAAGCTGGTTCAAAATCCAATTCTTCTATCACAGTAAGAATATCGGTCTCTTCAAAAATAGCTACGCCGTTTCTTCGTAAACCAATTCGGCTGGAAACCACGCCGATCTCATCACGATTATCAATACCGCTTGTCATAATGATAACAGGTTTATTTTGTTCTTCATAATTATGCGCGACTTTTAATATTTCAATTGTCTTTCCACTATTCATTGCACCGTACTTAAAAAATAACTGAGCCATCCGATAATATCCTCATTTCTCTCCTAAGAATCCTTTAAAATTATACTGTAAATTCTATTAAAGTACAAGGCAGGATATGGAAAAGACAATTATCTGTATCGTTCGAACGTGATAATGTCCTAAGTAGGTCGAAGCATAAAATGTCCCAAAATGATAAAATAAAATCATGAAAAGGATAATACTAACGATGAATGAAGATAAGAAATATAAAGTAATAAAAGCCGTGGCAGAAAAAAGAAAGGAAAAAAAGAGAGCTTGTGTTGAACTTGGGCTCTCGATGAGGCAAGTCAACAGATTGATTCAAGACTATCAAGAAGGAGGAAAAGCTGTTTTTTCACACGGCAACAGAGGAAAAGCAGCTAGGCACGCCGTGCCAGAGGAAATAAAAAGACAAGTGATCGAGCTCTATCAAAGTTTTAAGATAAAGCCTAACGTGAAGCATTTTACTGAAATTTTGAAGGAGGATCATGCTATCTGTTACACCGATACGACCATTCGTCATATTTTATAT
>NZ_JBGQQT010000008.1:0-92059 GCF_045528345.1 Desemzia sp. FAM 23989
TACTTCAAAATCTATTACCATGGAGTAAAGAAGTTCAAGAAAGCTGCAAATAACCCTTACTGTAATACAAAACTATTGTAGCAAGGGTTATTTGTTATATCTATATACCGTTTCATTTTGCGCTTACCTTTTTCTTTATTCAGAAGATTTATCAGTGATTTTCTCATACAAATAGACATGAATGAATTTCTTCATTCATGCCTGTTATGGTCGAAAAAAATCTAGTGGTAAATTCAGCTTTCACTTATACTTTTTGCAATAAATCAGACTGTGTCCGATACAATTGATAGTATAATCCTTTTTTCGCCATCAATTCCTCATGACTTCCCGCTTCCAATATTTTCTTATCGCCGATATAGAAGATACGATCGCTGTTTCGAATAGTCGATAAACGGTGAGCTACAATAAATGCTGTTCGACCTTCCAATAAGCGGTCTAACCCTTCTTGCAGAAGAATTTCTGTTTGCGTATCAATACTGGATGTTGCTTCATCCAAAATCAACACTTTTGGGTCGGCCAGCAGCGTTCTAGCGAAAGAAATCAATTGCCGTTGTCCAGCTGACAACGTACTGCCTCGTTCTTGCACAACGGTTCGATAACCATTTTTCATACTATCGATAAACTCTTCAGCACGAACGATCTTGGCTGCTTCTACAATTTCTTCGCTTGTAGCATCCAACTTCCCATAACGAATATTATCTAAAATCGTTCCCGAAAAGATAAACGTATCCTGCAGCATGACCCCTACTTGATTGCGCAATGAATCCAGTGTCACATTCCGTATGTCAATACCATCAATTAAAATAGCCCCTTTTTGCACATCGTAAAAGCGGCTGATCAAATTGGTGATCGTCGACTTACCTGCTCCAGTCGGCCCTACCAGCGCTATCGTTTCACCAGGTTTTACGTGGAAATTCAATTCTTCAAAAATCGTTTGTCCCTCTTTGTACCCAAAAGTCACGTCTTTGAATTCCACATCTCCTTTTACAGGCGGCATTTCAAAAGCATTTTCGGAGTCTTTAATACTGGGTTCCACATCCATCAATTCAAACACTCGTTCCAAATAAACCGAACCTGAAACCAAGGAGTTGTAAAAGTTCCCTAAATTGATGATGGGATTCCAAAAGTTGTTCACGTACCCGACGAAAGCAATTAAAATCCCTGTCGATACATCCACTCCTAATCCTCTGATCCCAGCAAAATAGATAAAAGCGATCGTGATAGTGGCAATGTTTTGGACAAAGGGTCCCAATAGAAATTGTATTCGAACGGCTTTCATCCAAGCTTTTCGTTGGTTGTCACTAAATTTAGAAAAGATATCGTAATTCATTCCTTCACGTGTATAAGATTGCGTCGTTTTGATCCCAGCAATACTTTCGTGAATATAAGCATTTAAATTAGCTTGTTCAATACTCAGCTCATCATAAGCCACCCGCTGTTTATTTTTGATCACCATTGTAATCGCAAATAAAACCGGCAACAAAATAAAACTGTATAGCGTCAACGTGACATTTAGAGAGAACATGAATACCAAAGTCACCACAATACTTAAAATATCCGACAATACATTGATGACCCCATTTGACAGTAAGTCACTTAACGTATTGATGTAGTTGACCACTCGAGTTAAAATTTTCCCATGCGGCCGTGTATCGTAAAACGAAAATGACAACCGCTGCAAATGGTTAAATAAATCAGACCGCATATCCCTTAACACATTTTGCCCCAATTCAGTAATGTTGTACAATCGGTATCGTACAGCAGCACCATTAAAGAAAATAGCCAATGCATACAGGACCGTAATCCAAAGAAGCTGGGTTCTATCTTGATTTGGAATGGTTTCATCAATAACAATACTGGTTAAAAAAGGTCCTAAGACTAGAACTAAATTGGAAAAGATGATGACCGCAAATATTTTCAGGATGGAAAATTTGTACGGCGTTAAATATTTTCCGATTCTTTTGTAGTCTTCTTTATTGAATTTGGTTGCTAACTGCTTGTCCTCTTCAAAACTATTCTCTGCCATCTTCGGATACCTCCTCTACCTCTGATCGTCCAAGCTGTTCTTTGTAGATATCGTAATAAGCCCCTTGTTTTTGGAGCAGTTCTTGGTGCTTGCCTCGTTCGATGATTTTCCCTTTAGACAAAATAATAATCTCGTCAGCATTTTTCACAGATGAAATCCGGTTTGCGATGATAAAAGTCGTCTTCGCAAAACTCACATTTTTCATTCCTTCTTGGATTTTCACTTCAGTTTCCATATCAACTGCTGAAGTCGTATCATCGAGAATTAAAATAGAGGGATCTTTCATCAATCCACGTGCCAACGACAGCCGCTGTTTCTGCCCACCGGACAATCCGCTCCCTCTTTCTCCTAAATAAGTTTGGTACTGTTCCGGCATTTTTTCAATAAACGGACTGGCATCAGCAACTCGAGCCATTTTTCGAACATTTTCAAATGTAGCTTGAGGTGTCCCGTAAGAAATATTTTTCTTGATCGTATCGGAAAACAAGAACACATCTTGCATGACGATTGAAATATTTTTCCTCAATTCCCGTACATTCCAATTTTTTATGTCTTCCCCATCGATCAATACCATTCCTTCTGTAGGATCAAAGAAGCGGGAAATGAGATTCACTAAAGTTGATTTCCCTGAGCCCGTTTCTCCTAAAATCCCTAACGTTTGACCAGGAGAAGCTTTCAGCGAAATGTTCTCCAATACTTTATTGTCCGGGTCATCCGCAAAAGCAAAAGAGACGTTTTGGAATTCTACTTCTCCTTTGATGCGTTTTTCTCTTCTCTGCAGCTCAACAGGAATTAACGGCTGAGCAGACAGCATTTCTCGAATTTTATACGTCGCAGTAATAAAACGCTGCGAATCATTCATGTATCCCCCAATATTCCGCATAGGGGCATTCAGCATCCAAACCAGCCCATTGAATGCAACTAGTTCTCCAACAGTCATCAACCCTCTAATAACAAAGAATCCCCCTAATCCAATAGAGATCACCGACAGCAAGCCAGCCAACGTTTCCAATACCGGCAAATACGTACGCGAAATTTTAGCTGAAAATAAATTGCGTTCTCTATAATCTTCATTTCGTTTGTTAAATTTTTTCGTTTCATAGTCTTCATTTGCAAAGGCCTTAACGACCTTGTTCCCCCCGATATTCTCTTCTACCATGGAGTTTAATCTGGAAAAACTTTCCCGAATCTCGTAATAAGCTGCATTTGCCCGAGATGATAACATGACGGTCAATATCCCAATAAACGGCGTGACAACCAGCATTGCCAGCATCAATCGCCACTGAATTCCGCCTAAAAAAGCAATAGCGGAAATAAAAAGCACAATATTGTCCAGCACGTTAAAATACACCCAGGAAACTGCATGCCGGATAGCATCTGTATCCCCAGTCATTCGTGCCATGATATCCCCGACACGAGTAGTATTAAAGAAAACGAAATCCATTTCTTGCAGTTTGACATAGAGATCTTCTCGAATTTGAAATAAAACTTCCTGCCCGATCGTTTCAAACATCATTTGATAAACATATCGCAATACTGTTCGCAATACCGTCGCGACGACCATGATAATCAATAAGGGTACCAACAAAGAACCACGCTTAATATCAATCACTTCATCTACAATCATCCCGCCGATATAAGGCGTCACGATGTTCAACAAAGCTACCATAACCGTCCACAAACTCGCCCAAATCCAATTCAGTTTACTAGGTTTGATATATCCCCAAACCCAACGAAAACTCGCCATAAAACACACCCCTCCCCAACCAATTACCCACATCATAAACCAAAACAACCACCCATAAAATGGACATAACAAACAAAAACAATGGATAAAATTTTAAGATACGGAGCTGGCTTGGGAGACATGACGAAAAAATAGAAAAATGATGCTTCGAAAGATAAGGAGCTGGTTTAGTCAAACAGTATAAACTAACGCGTTAGCAACAGGTTAGCCTTTAAATCTTTTCTTTTTTATACTCTCTAGCCTAATTTAACTAAAGAAATGTCGCATAGATTTGTAAGCGCTATAAAAAACCATTTCCGCCATTTCTATCGATCTTCCTTATTGAGTTCGCTTTTCAGATAACCTATAATTTGAATATAGCTTTATTCTGTATGTTCAAAATAATTGCCGTAACATGAAGTGGGGTGTAAGCATGTTAAAAATTGATGCAAAAACGTTTAACCCAGAGATCCTTTATATCTTTGACGCAGAATCTAAAGATCGTTTTCAAGGGAAAAATCACCATCATGATTTTGTAGAAATGAGTGTGATCGTCAGCGGAGAAATTTTCTATAATATAGAGGGGAACACTACTCGTCTAAGCGAACAAACCGTCGTACTCTTTAACCCGGGCATCAGTCATTATGAATACTCGGATACGGGAATGAGAAATGTCCAAATTCATATTGGTATCCGTAATTTTAACGTTGATCGATTCCCAAAAGATTATTTTCCTATTACGAATCCAATCATTAAACTATCTGAACACAACCATTCTTTTTTTGATACTTGCCAAGAAATTCTGATCGAACGCGAACAATCAAAAGCCGGTTCAGAGTTATTGTTGAAATCATTAGTATTGAAATTATTTGTTTTACTTTTACGAGACGCTGCTATGCTGCCTTTAACAGAAAGTTCGTTATTGCTGACAGAAGAAGAAAAAGAAAAAATCAGTTTGGTAGATGAAGTGGTTCTATTTCTTGAAAATCATTACATGGAAGACATTACCGTAAACCAAATTGCTCAGCATTTTTACACTAGCCCTGCTTCTTTATCACGTATTTTTAAAGATCATACTGGCGAAACCTTGATCAATTACCTCATTCAACTGCGGTTATCTAAAGCTAAAGAGATCATTGAAGAGGACATAGCAATCAGTATCCGCCAGATTTCAAAACTGGTAGGCTACGAAGATGCTTATTACTTTAGCAAATTATTTAAAAAGTATTACGGAAAGCCTCCGACCCTTTTTCAAAAAGAAATGAAGTTTAAATAGACTTTATTTCTTTTTTTGTCTTATCAAAAGAAGTTCTCTGGCACTGGTTCTGGTATTTATAAAATGTTCTGCTAAAATGGATAGGCTACACTTAGTTGGACAATAAAATTAAGGTCTTGTAAAATTCGAATGAAGAGTAAAAAGGGTTGTCCGTATGACAATGCGGTAGCAGAAGCTGCCTTTAAAGTGATCAAAACAGAATTTATTTATCAGGAACAGTTTGAAAGTCTAGACCATCTGAGACTAGAACTGGTTGATTACATTAATTGGTTCAACAAGTTCAGAATTCACGGAACCTTGGGCTACAAGAGTCCACTGGACTTCAGATCACAGGCCATATAAATTTTGTACAGTTTAGTGTAGACAATCCAATCTAAGCCTATTTTAAATAATCAAATAAGTGTTTTCCGTTTATTTCAAATTCATCATGGGTTGATTTTATGTAATTGACGTGATGATACAACGAGAAATATAAGAGACCAAGAAAGAGGTATAAGCTACTTGCTACAAGCCAAATATCAACGCTAGTATATAGCAATAAGCCGGCACCAACTATGCCACCTAATAGAAAGAAGCTGAGATTCAGTAGTTGGAAACGGGCTTTCCATAACTCGGATTTTCGTCCTGCTAAACTTCTACCTAAAGCCAAACCAGCATCAGTTAGGTTTCCAGACATATGTGTCGTCCGAACAATCATCCCTTTATAATAGACAAACATACCATTTTGCAGACCTAAAATCAGGGTTATCTCTAGCAAATACCACCAAGGATTCTTAAGCATAATGCTTCCCGCTACAATCGCTAAGCCCGATAAAAGTTGAATATAACCATACCGACGTTTCAATTTAAAGGCCTGTTCTGGAAATAGGAACCCACTCAACATCGTTCCTAAGAAAAAGGCTAGTATAACGATTATCAAACGAATAAAATCCTCAAAATCCCCTTTTACTAAATGAATCATACTGTTTGATAAATTCCCCGTATGATGGGAGCTAGTAGCTGAAAATAAGATAATTGTTACAACGTTCATAAATCCTGCAGTTGCAGTTAATAGGAAAATCCAACTCGTTAACTGAATCTTTAGTGCTTTTTTTCTCAATACAAACCCTTCTATCATAAACATTTTTATCTATTATACACCTCAAGTGTAACTTAAATCTACCTACTAATAAATTCTTTTCGCAGGGTGTTTATAGAGAATCCTAGTATTAGTGATGATTTATTGTTGTCTTGTTTATTATAATACAGTGCTGATTGTTTATTTCTTTTTAATCAAAATAGATCTTTATAACCCTAAAGTAATAAAATAGGATACAAACTTCCTTTATCTATTGAAATGTTTTATTAACGTGGTGCTCCCTTCTATTTATGTAGTATCGCATCGTTGCATCGAATAATTATCAATTGAGTTTATTTTTTTACTGAAAATAAGAAAAAAAGATTATCTGAAGGGTAGCGACCCCTAAAAAGGTTAGAGCAAAATCTAATTTTTAGAGGTCGTTTTTTATGGCAAAATCTAGTGAAGAATCTAAGTTACAAGAGACCAAAAATATTTAAAAGGTCCTTTGGCTATCATTTATTATTTATAATGAAGAAACCGTGTGTTTCTCATCCCTTTATCCTTAAATGTTGCCTGAATAGAAAAAAATATGAGTCAGAGACAGCCAGCGGCACTATTATTTTAGTTTATTCTTCAAGTGAAACTTAATTTAATGTTCACTTGATGAATAAACCAAATTTTTTCTTCAAGTGAGACTTAATTTTATGTCCACTTGATGAGTAAATCGATTTTATTCTTCAAGTGGGAAACAATTTAATACTCACTTGAAGAATAAACTTCATTCACTCATCGAACGAACGTCTCTTTCACGTTGGATAGAGCATCCCACTGGAACAAGCCACAATATACACCAATCTCCCATTCTGATCAAAGCTGACAGTACCAATATAGGTCAAGAAACGAGGAATACATCGAATGGTATAATCATGTTCGAGCAAAAGCAAAATTGGCTGGCTTAAGTCCGGTTGAATACCGAACTCAAACCAGCCAATCAGCTGTATAATAAAAACTCTCACTTTTAGGGGCCAGCACCCCTTTTACTTCAGATAGTCTTTTTACTTATAGATTATTTTCTTCTAAAATACTAGATTCAAAATTCTTTTTTGGAGTCCATGACTTATCTTTCAAGATTTTAGTATGGTAAATCTTATCTACAATCAACGCAATCGCGTTATCGCCTGAGACATTTGCAGCTGTTCCAAAACTATCTTGAGTCAGATAGAGTGAGATCAATAATGTCGCAATCGGCCCTGCCGTAGGAATACCGACTAGAGGCAAGAAAGGCAAAGCACTCATTATCCCCCCGCCTGGAGCGCCTGGGGCTGCTACCATAGCTACGCCGAGTACCAATATAAAACTCAGCATCATCGGAAAATCAAATGGAATTCCATACATGATCAGTACTGCTGTTACACACGAAGTGACCGTTGTAATACTTCCATACAAATGAATCGTAGCACATAGCGGCACAACAAATTCCCGAATTTGTTGTGAGACGCCATTTTTCTTGGCAATCTCTATGTTAACTGGTATCGTAGCTGCCGATGATTGTGTTCCGACAGCAGTGATGTAGCCTGGCACTTGGTTTTTAATAAATTGCCAAGGTTTTTCTTTACGGTAAATACCTGCAATAGTAAATAACACCACAACTCCCAATAACTGTAAAGCTAAAACGATCAAGAATACTCTCCAAAATACAGCTAAAATAGATTGAATTGATCCTGTATAACTGAGGTTGATGAAATTTCCAAAAATATAAATTGGTAAACCCGGAATAATAAATGAATTCAATATACGAGTAATAATAGCACTGAAGTCATTGAAGAAATGATAAATCGTTTCTCCTTTATTTTGTCCTCTCAGCCAAGATATACTGATCCCAAATAAGAATGCAAATACAATCGCTGAGGTGACATCCATCATCGGCTCTAAGGGAATCGTAAATAAGGCTGCTAAACCTGCACCACTATCTGTGACACTTTCACTTAGTTCAGGAGTGATGAATATGGGGAATACATTTGATGCTATAGCGTAAGCAATTACCCCACCTACTAATGTTGATCCATAGGAAATAAGTGTCGTCGCTCCTAATAACTTCCCTGCACCTTGAGTCAAGTCCGCAATACCAACAATTACATAACCAATAATCATGAGTGGAATAATAAAGGATAATACACTACTAAATAAACTGGATATTGTAATTGGAATCTGCAAAATAACGGTGGGCAAAATGTCCAATTGGCCAAAAAGTATTCCTAAAATAATAGCAATGAGTAATTTCGGCACTAAGCCTATTTTAATTCTCTTCATTTGCTGGTTCCTCCTACATATATGGATTTTAATCCTATTTTCATAAATTAGTTTCAATCTTATCATACTCTCCCTATAAACTCTAGGAGATTTTTGATATTCCTCCACTCATTATTCTCTAACCGATAGACAACTGAACCACCTTATCGTATTAGTGGATAAATTCCATTAAAGAAGCGATAATATAAGTACCTATAATAGTGAACAAGAATTGGCTGGTTATTTTTTTATAGTATGGTTAACGCTTTGGTATCGGAAGGAGGAATATAATGAGACGACAAGTATGGTTGTTTCGTCACGGCATAGCAGAGAAAAAAACTAACGATAAACCAGATTATGATCGCACACTAACTCCCAAAGGTAAAAAAGAACTGCAGGCTTCCGCTCCAAATCTCCGGTATTTATTGGATACACAACACCCAATTTTCATTTGGTCTAGTCCATTGACACGTGCCTATGAAACGGCTGAGATTGTGGCTCAGTCTTTTGGAAATCCCGATATTGTTCAAAAAGAATTTATCTCTGCAGGAGATATTCAGTTATTGACTAAAGAACTGGATAGTCTTCCTAAAGACTGTACGGCCATCGTAGTTGGACATGAGCCTACTTTAAGCATTTGGATTGAGCACTTGACAGGAGTTTCCTTACCATTTGATAAAGGTTCCTGTGCTGCTATTCAGCTGAAGAATTCTGCTAAAAGTGATTTGTTGTGGTTTCATCAGCCTATTTCTTTAAAACGTCTAGGTTCAGTAGACACTAATGATTCCATTAAAGTCAGATTACTGCTCCAATATCAGCTCCGTAAGATACAAAGTTTACATCAAGCTTTTCTTGAAGATCCTGCTGATGAAGAAACCACTCATCGTTTTCGAGTCCAGATTCGCCACTTCCGCTCATTGCTCTCTTTCCTAAAACCGTTATTGCCAGATAATGTCTATCAAAAAGCTAAAGTTCCTGCAAAAGAGGCGTTTCAACAATTTTCCCATTTGCGTGAGTTGGATGTTTTGATCGATAGAGTGAACACGATTATTGAAGAAGAACCCAGTTTATTAGAAAACGGTACCGCTGTATTGGCTGTTCTTGCTGAGAATCGCGGAAAAGAAAAAAGAAGACTGGTACATTCCAGTAATCAAAAGAAATTTCGGACTATTTTAAATAATCTGTTGGAATGGGCCGATACTGTTGATTGGGTTCCATTAATATTGGAAACTGAAGACTTCGAGAACTTTGCTAAAAAAAAGATTCAGAAAAAACATCGATCATTGCAAAAGATGCTCTCACATTTGGACTACAAGGATGCAAAAGAGGTCCATGAAGTGCGGAAAAAAGCAAAGACTTACCGCTATATTTTAAAAAGCTTTCCCCCTCTAGTAAATAAAAAATACAAAAAAGAACAAAAACAAATGAAAAAAATACAAAGATCATTGAGTAAAGTGACGGATATTTATGAAAATACGGTTGTTCTGGATGCATTTTTTTTAGCCGAAGCAGATCAATCCTTAAAGAATGACTTTTCAACTTTACAGCAATATGAGACTCATCAACTTGAGAAACAATTAACGACTTTAAAACAACACCCTTTTACTTTCCACTGATTTCTTCAGCCATCCGGTTTTTCCGGATGGATATCCTCTTTTCTATTCTTTATTTAAGAAATCCCTCATTTTCCGCAGCACCTACTGACCACTCTTTATCCCTTTAAACAAATAACATTTGATATAGTAAGGTATTTTTAAACTCATGTTTACAGATTTTATCCAGCGCAAAAGGCTTCCTTGTGGTTTTTTATTTGAGATTGATGAAACTTTTTAAACAAAAAATACATCCATTTAACTAAAATGATTTTGTTTTTATATATACTGACTGTCTTATAGAAGGAGGCAACTTTTCCAAATGAAACTAAACACATTATTTGAATCCTTCTCTTCTTTATCTGAATTTTCAGGCCTAAATCCTGAAATGGAAGTTACTGGTATAACGGATGATTCAAGAAACATAAAATCAGGAATGATATTTATTGCTATCAAAGGATATCAATTCGATGGACACAACTACATTACGGATGCAGTAAAGAACGGTGCTTCTTTGATCATCGGAGAGACCCCTCAAAACGATCTGATGAGTACTCCTTATATGCTAGTAGAAAATAGTCGTAAAATGCTCGGTCAGCTAGCTAATATTTTTTACGGCAATCCTTCTTCCAATAAAATAGTAATTGGAGTCACTGGAACAAATGGAAAAACGACTACTTGTTATTTATTAAGGCATTTGTTGGAAAAAGCGGGCTACACTACATCACTGATAGGAACTATTGAATACGTGATTAATGGTGAGACCTCAAAGTCATCAAATACAACGCCTAGTTCATTACTTCTCCATCAAATGATGGCTCATTCCAATGACCAAGTAATCATTGTAGAAGTATCCTCTCACGGATTAACTCAATATCGTTTAGAAGGAATAACGTTTGATTATGCATTGTTTACTAATCTGCAACACGATCATTTAGATTATCACCATACAATGGCAGAATATTTTGAAGCAAAAGCACTGCTTTTCGACAAATTAAAACCTACTGGAAAAGCTGTGATCAATTTTGATGATGCTTGGGGAAATAAGTTAGTACACCGCTTAGCTTCTAAAAATGTTCAAACCATTTCAGTTGGTACAAATGAGGATGCTGTATTTAGGCTCATTTCGAGAATAGGTAAAGACATTCAGATCGATACTCATAAATCCGTTTCTACTCTGCAGTCAATTTTGATCGGAGTACACAATATGTATAATTTGTCGATGGCAGGTGCTGTGGTGTTTGACTTAGGACATTCTATTCAAGAAATCAGCGAACATCTGAAGGACTTTCCAGGCGTCCCTGGTCGATTTGAACAGGCAGCCGTTATTGACGGGGTTCACTACATCATTGATTACGCACACTCAGATTTAGCCTTACAATATTGTCTGGAATCTATTCGCGAATTCGATGCCCACAATATCATCCATATTTTTGGTTTTCGCGGAAATCGAGATGCTACGAAACGCCTTTTGATGCTCGAGACCTCTCATCAACTAAGTCAGTATACTTTATTGACGACAGATGATCTGAATGGTGTTTCTGAAGAGGACATGATAGACGTTTATCAACAGTTAATAACAGAAGCTAATCTTACAGACCATGTCAAGATTGTTATGGACCGTACACTTGCTGTTCAGGAAGCTCAGAAGTTGGCTAAACCTGGGGATTATGTCGTACTGACTGGCAAAGGGCCAGAAGCTTACACAGAAACCTTCCAAATGGGTACACACTCAGATAAAGAAACGATTCTTCAATTAAAGCACGTACAATAGGATTAGTTTTAACTAAAAGAAGGGGTTGGAACAAAAAGCCCCTAGAAAAAATGCATTCCCAAAACTATTAGATTCTTCATCCAATAGTGGGAGTGCATTTTACTTTGTATTTAATTAATATTAAAGAGGCGAGACTATTATTTTAGAAAAAGCACTTTTATCCCATTTCATTCGGCTTATTCGAGTATCTAAAATGTCGCTGACAAGGCTTATCAGCGACATTCGGATTGGTTGAACCACACCAAATGGCTCTGAGACAGCTCTTATCAAGTCCATCCGCTATGTTACAGATCAACCAGCCTTCTCTGAAGCCACCAGCTCTATCTCCTCAGTGTGCTCTTAAACAGCCAACCCCTGCTTTTTCGTTACTCCTCTAAAAATGAAGGATCAATAACTTTTTTTATCAACTGCTGATACTGATCGATGGATACATCATTATCTTCAAACCCAGTTAATCCATGCGTTTCTGCCAACTCGTCTGTGTAGTCTTCCAATTTATATACAGCAAAGTTTTCCCGGGTATCAAGGTTCTTTGCTACTTCATTCTCATAATAAATAACCAGCGGAGTCCATTTGACCTGTTCAACGTGGATTTCTTGATCATTTTGTTGAACAACATCAAAAGCGATCATCCCGCCCAATAAATTAATGTCTGAAGTAGTCGCAGCTAAAAAGTTGCCTAAAGAATAAATCACTAAAGTTTCATTTCCCTCTTCTCCTTGGACCCATTCTACTGGTTGGATAGTATGGGAATGAGTTCCAAAAACAACGTCTACTTCAAGATCAGCAAATAATTGAGCGTAATGCTGTTGAAACTCATTAGGAGCAAAAGTGTGTTCATCTCCCCAATGTGCCGAGACCAACACCACATCACTGATTTCTTTTGCTTGTGTGACATCTTGAGTGATCAATTCGTCACTAAAATAATTGACCAAATAAGGATACTCAGGCTCGATCCCATTTGTACCATACGTATAGGTCAACAATGAAAATGTAATTCCGTCCTTCTCAAAAATAGGAATAGTGTCTCGCTGTTCTTGATCCTTAAATACTCCTGTATAAGTCACTTCAGGATAGTCAGACCACGTTTCTAAAGCATTTAAAACACCTTCAGTCCCTTTGTCCAAAGAATGGTTGCTGGAGGAGTTGATAAGGTCAAAACCAGTCTCTACTAAATTTTCAGCCATATCACTTGGTGTATTGAATGAAGGATAGCCTGAGAAACCTAAATCATCTCCGCCAAGCATGGTTTCTTGGTTGATAAAAGCTACATCTGCTGTCTGAATATCTTCTTTAACATATTGATACATAGAGGAAAAGTCATACGAACCTTCTTCAGTTTGAGCATCTGTATAAATTTCTTCATGAATCAAGTTATCTCCTACACCAATAAACGAAATCCGTGTTTCTTCTGCCTCACTTTCAGAAACAGATTCCGTGCTGCTTTCGAGTGAAGAAACGTTATCAGGTTCCATTTCATTTGAGGTTGTATCCTTAGCAGCACAACCAGTCAGCGACAAAAGAACAAGAATAGATAAGTATGTTTTCATTTTTGATCTTCTCCTTTAGTGGGATGACATCATTGATGTTCCACTATTCATTTTCTTATATTACATTTAAGCGGTCTCATTTCCAGAATAATGGTATAATTTAATTATCTTATTTAAAGATAACTAAATCTTTATCCATCGAGGAGATACGTAATGAAAAATAAAATCGGACGTTACAGTTTATTGCTATTTGCCGTTTTGACGGGATTAGTGGTTGGGTATCTTCGGCCAGAAGTATCTCAGTCTCTTTTATCCGTTGTCGGAATCATTGTAGGGATTGGATTTTTCCTTTTATCTAAACGAGATGACCCTGCAACATCCGCCACAAACAAGAAAAAAGATGCTGCCAACAAAATGGACTGGTATCTCTTGCTGCAAATGCTGCTTTATTTTATTGTGGGAGCAGCTATTGGGGTAACGATTTTTTATATGATCGTTCTCTACTAGCACAGATCATTTGAGCAGGCTAGACAAAAATTTAAGGTCATTGGGAGAAGTATGACTCTCTTCAACTGACCTAGATTTTTTTGTCGAGCATTTATACTCTTTATTGTTCTAGCAGATTTCCTTGTAAAATAAATTGTTCAATCACTTCCAGTACACCTTCTTCATTATTGGAAGGGGCTTCGTAGGCTGCATTATTTTTAATCTCGCAATCTGCATTAGCCATCGCAAAACTGTATTTGGCAAACTGCAGCATTTCGATATCGTTTCCGCCGTCTCCAAAAACCATCACTTCCTCGGGCTTTATCCTCTCTTCTTTAACTAATTTCTTTAGCCCATTCGCCTTATGTGTGCCTGTCCTGATTAAGTCAATACTCCCTCTCCCGGAACTGACTGGAGTGATTTCTTCCATTAATAGTTCTTTTAATTGCTCATGTATAGAACTCGTTTGCGATTCTGAGCACCCTAGTGCCAATTTCAAGATTTGGTCATCTATATCTTGAAATTTTTCAACTATCGTCAATTTATGGTAAAACATGCGGACGATATCAATAAACTTTTTGTCTGAGGAATCTAATACATAGGCACTTTTTTTCCCGCATACTATGACTGATATACCTGGTATTTTTTCAATAATCTGTAATGTATGTCGGATCAGTTCAAAAGGAATGTTCTCTGTAAAAACCTCTTTTTCTTTTTCAATGACGAAAGCTCCATTTTCAGCCACAAAAGTCATATCTTGATAGGTGTCTGGGAAAAATGACTTTAATTGGGCGTACTGATTTCCACTAGCTACGACAAATTGGATGTTTTTTTCTTGCAGCCGAGTAAACAACCGCTTAAATCGTTCACGATTGTATTCTTTTTTGTCATCT
This sequence comes from Desemzia sp. FAM 23989, assembly GCF_045528345.1. Lineage (NCBI taxonomy): Bacteria > Bacillati > Bacillota > Bacilli > Lactobacillales > Carnobacteriaceae > Desemzia > Desemzia sp. FAM 23989. The sequence continues at coordinate 14,613 of NZ_JBGQQT010000008.1, forward strand.
AAAAAGGTTCCATCCATATCCACCACAATCATTTTAATTGTCACTTTTTCTTCAACTCCTCTAGTATTTCTCTTTAGTTCTAGTATACGAGTTATTGACAGATATTCAACCAAGCATTGCTTTCTTTCGTATTAAAATAGACCTGACTATTCTTTTGCGAATAGTCAGGTCTATTTTATTAGCTGTATTGAATTAGTTTAAAATTTGAACATCAATGGTTTTTCTTCCAAATTGAAGAGCAGCATTTAAATCGGTCATGTGAACATCAATACGGTGTCCATTGATTGCACTACCTGTATCTCCAGCAATAAATGTTCCATATCCTGGCACATATACAGTTGATCCTAATGGGATAACGCTTGGGTCAACGGCAATAACATTTGGGTTTTCGTTTAAGTTGATACCTGTATAAGTTGTATCGCTTAATTCTGGTTGATTCGTTGAGTAAGCTGTTGCTTCTACAGTAACCCATTCACCAGTTTGTTCTGCTGTTTCGCTTGCTTCAGCAGTTTCAGTTTCAGTCGTTTGAGGTTCAGTTGCTTCAGGTTCCTCTGCAACTTCGGGTTCTACAACTTCAGTTTCTTCAGGAGTTTCGACTTCTTTCACTTCATCTTCACTAACATCATAAGTTTTCACATTATCGTTGTTTTCAACCGTTACCACTGAATGGTCAGTTGATAAGTGAATAGAATTTCCCGCGATGATCATATCTGCGTTGTTGATGTCATTGATTTTAACTAATGAATCTACAGAGATATCTGTTGCTAAAGCAATACTTGATAACGTATCTCCCCATTGGAAAGTATATTTTGAACCATTTTCATCACTTTTAATGTCATTTTTAACTTCGGTTACTGTACGTGCTTGCCATGAGTTTGCGGTATATTCGTTTGCTGATGCTTCAGATGGGTTCGCTACTGAGAAGAGTCCTACGAGGGCTATAGTTGATCCTGCAGCTACTAATTTCGACTTCATGTTTCTCATTATTTTCTCCCTTTCTATTCCAAATGCAGTAAATGCATTTCCAGAGTCCCTTGAAATTTTTAATAGCTTTAAAGATAATTCTTTAAGTGTTCTATTAATGGGTTCCTCTGCCACGAAATGAATCGTAACACGTATCGGTAAGAAAAAAAGCAAAAAAGGGGATTTGTTATGATTCCTTATTGCTTTTGTATTAAAAGTAAGTGTTCTTTGCAGATGTGTGACAAATACGGACGAGCCGTAAAATAAAATATGTTATTGCAACAATTTGTAATTATTCTGACATTCAAAATGCAGAAAACCTTGATACAGTAGTCTTTTCCTTATTTCACAAAAAAAAAAGTAAGGGTTTGATTTTATTCTGTCTGTCCCTTTGGATAAACAAACAGCTATTGAGAGAGTTCATGCAGTCTCTCTCAATGCGTATCGCTTTCATTTTAATTTGATTTCCTTTATGATTAGTTGTGAGGTAATTATCTTAAGGGGGAAACAAACATGGAAATAAAAGCTATCAAAAGAAACACAGTAGGAACAGGCGCTTCAAACCAGGATCGTCGTAAAGATCAAATTCCAGCAGTGATTTATGGAAGAGGCGAATATTCAATCCCTGTTTTGTTAGATGAAAAAGATATTGCGACTATTTTAAAAACACAAGGTGACAGTGCCATTTTTGATGTTGCTGTTGAAGGTGGTAGAACTGGACAAGTTTACATTAAAGAAGTTCAACGCCACTCATTAAAAAACCAAATCCTTCATGTGAGTATGCAAACATTAAAAGCTGGACAAAAATTAACCGTAAATGTACCAGTCGTATTAGAAAATACCGAAAATATAAAAGTGGGTATCTTGGAACAAGCAATCTACGAAGTGTCTGTAGAAACAGTAGCCGAGAAAGTGCCTGATGAATTTACTGTAGATGCAGGAAGTTTAGAAATCGGAGACACATTGACGGTTGCTGACTTAGATGAAATTCCAGATGTAGAAATCTTGGAAGACCCTGAGACTTTGGTAGCAACAGTTTCTGCTCCTCGTACTGAGGAAGTTGCTGAAGAAGGCGCAGAAGACGCACAGCCAGAAGTAATCGGCGAAACAGAAGCCAACTAAATCACTTATTTCAAAAGGAATGTGGACAATAAGTCCACATTCCTTTTTTAATTAAACTTGTTGTTCTACTACTAAAACAGTATAGTCTTTAGCTGTTTTTCAAAAACGACTACTATTATTGAGGAGGGTCTCTACTTAACAATTACTGCTTAGTCAGTGGTGCTTTCGTGAAGTAGCAGGACTCTACTTCACAATTGCAACTTAGTCAGTGGTACTTTTGTGAAGTAACAGGGCTCTACTTCACAATTGCAACTTAATCAGTGGTACTTTTGTGAAGTAAGAAGGCTCTACTTCACAATTGCAACTTAGTCAGTGGTGCTTTTGTGAAGTAACAGGTCTCTACTTAACAATTGCAACTTAGTCAGTAGTGCTTTTGTGAAGTAACAGGTCTCTACTTAACAATTGCAACTTAGTCAGTAGTCCTTTTACGAAGTAACTAACCTCTACTTAATAATCAAAGCTTATTCGTAAACCTCTATTAATAAATAGCGCACTTATCAAAAAAACACCCACAAAAAGTCAGTAAAAACTACTAACTTTCGTTGGTGCTTGCTCTTTTCGATAAATAAACTCCACTCTCTAGCTTGAACAAGTTGCGTAAGGCAGCTCCCACTCCCAAAATAGAACCGATGAGAGTCAGGTAAAGTGCACCTAACTCTCATCGGTTCTATTTTTTCCGGAGAGCTTAACGCCTTACTCCGCTCTCTATTGTTTAAAGTTATTGATCATTCCCATGATTTCATCACTGCTTTGGGCCGTTTTCAGGTTTAGGGAATAGGCTCTTTGGGTGACGATCATATCCGTAAATGTGCTGGCTAAGTCTACGTTGGAGCTCTCCAGATAGCCTTGTTGGATTGTACCGAATGCATCGTTGTTTCCATTTGACGTCAATAACTCGATGTCTTCAGGAACTTGGTAATTGTTTCCGCCGGCAGGTTGCAATGCGTCTGGAACACTAGGGTAAAATAAAGGAATGTTCCCCACTTGTGTTTCCTCACCATTCAGACCTTGGACAATAACTGTGCCCGTCTCTTGGATAACGATATCTCCCTGAGGCCATGAACCAACAGGCAGTGTCGTATTCATGACCAATGATTCGTTGCGTCCATTTGTCAGAGTACCATCTCCGTTTAATTGAAAACCGCCATCTCTGGTCAAATAAAATTGTCCAGCAGGATCTGTGACACCAAAAAATCCGTTCCCAGCAATCGCCATGTGGAACGTCCCACCGCTTTCGGTTAACGATCCTTGGGTGAAGTCTGAGGTGGTTATCCCACTCAATGCTCCCGTACTGATGCTGGTATTTTCTGCGTTGTCTGCCAACAGCAATCTATCTTCTACTAACTGATTCGACATTAATTCGCGGAAATTGACTTGCTTTGCTTTGTAGCCAGTTGTATTGACATTGGCAATGTCATTTGCAATAGCATCCATTGCTTTTTGATGTGCATGGATACCGCTTCTGCTGGTGCTTAACGAAATGCTCATTCTTGTCCTCCATCTTCAACTTACTCTATACTTTACCTAATTCATTCACAGCTTTTTGCAGCGTTTGATCTGCTGCTTGCAAGATTTTTTGATTGGCTTCAAATTCTCTCGATATCTGCATCAAATCAACCATCACATCAGCCGTATTTGTATTCGCACCTTCAATAGCTGATTGCAAGACTACACTATCTCCAGTCATCACTCCGCCGTTTCCGGCAAATAATGTATCTCCCGTACTCGTAAGGCCAGCTGGATCAGCAAATGTCGTCAATTGCAGCTGCTGTCCTGTTTCAATCACTGTTCCATTGTTAGAGACGGTAAAATCCATACTGCCCACTTGGATTGGATCATTCGTCGTACTCAAGACACGATTCCCATCCTGAGTAGCTAAAAATCCTTCTGCATCTACCGTAAAATTCCCATTACGTGTGTACATCACTTCTCCAGCGCCCGTTTCAACGGTAAAAAACGCATCTCCTTGAATCGCCAGATCCGTACTAGAATTGGTCAATTGGATACCGCCTTGACTGAAATCACGGTAAACTTCATCTATTTGATTGCCCAAAGGAAGTCCGCCTACCTCTAATTGTTGATTCAACTCTGGACCATTCAATCGATTGAACAAATTCTGTTTCAATAATGTACTTTGAATGATTTCTTGTTCTTTGTATCCTGCAGTATTTAAATTTGCTACAGAAGTACTTAAATTTTCCTGTTTCTTTTCTAAAATATGTAAGTTCCTATTAGTGGTAATCAATCCTCTAATCATTGTAAGCCTCTTTCATATAACCTTTTAGTTTTACAATCATTTTCCCATGAATCTGTGAAATACGCGGTACCGATAAGTCATAAACATAGGCGATTTCTTTCAAACTCAATTCATCTACATACAACATATTTAAAATTTGCTGCTCACGTTGATCCAATCGTTTAATGGCCACAGCCAATAGTTGTTTTCGTTCCATGTCCAACAGTTGTTCTTCAGAATTCACAGCCGATGTGTCTTCCAACATATCCAACACCTCAACATCATGTCCGTCTTCCGAAAACAACACATCTTCCAGAGACACGGAAGCTAATTGGTGCACTGTTTCATGGATCTTTGCAAATTCTTTTTCACCGATGTCCAATTCCGCACAGATTTCTTTATCTGTCGGCGTACGCATCAATGTCTTTTCCAGTCTGTCTTTCGCTTTGTAAAAATCATTCAATTTTGTAATACGTGAACGTGATACTTTAGACGTTTTACGCACTTCATCAATGATCGCCCCTTTGATACGAATATAGGCATATCCTTCAAAAGGGACCTTTTTGGATTTATCAAATTTATTCAAGGCGTCCATTAAACCAATCACGCCCATATTGATCAAATCAGAGCGCTCATAGTCTTTTCGCTTGATGTCTAACCCATTCACGACTTTTTCGACCAAGGGAAGATATTTTAAGATTTCCTGTTCTCGGTCTGTCTCATAATACATCATTGCCCTTCCTCCTAGCCATTTCGTTTTGGTGTATACTGCTTTGCCTCATTATCGCACTGTCGTTTCAATCATGCCCTCAGTTTCAATGGCAATGTCATTTGGCACTTCATTTAAAGACAAGATCGGCAAGTCCGGAAAATTAAAGGCCAATAGATTTTTCACTGCTGGACGTATTTTTGGTGACGCCAGCAACACATGTGGAATACCATGACTATCCAATTGGTTATTTGAGAAGGTCAGGTTATCAAATAAATGGGTAATTTCATTTGGCTGCAAAGCAGGTATTGACCCTGCTGTCGATTTTCGTGTGCTTTGACTGATTCGTTCCTCTAAATCTGGATGAATCGTCACCACGTGCAAGACACCATTTGCATCTAAATGCGGTTTGACGATCGTTCGTTTGAGTGCTTGACGCACATATTCCGTCAATACTTCTGTATCTTTTGTCGTATTTCCATAGTCTGCCAAAGTTTCTAAGATCGTAACTAAATCATTGATCGGAATGTGTTCTTTCAATAAGTTTTGCAGGACTTTTTGCACTTCTCCCAAACGCAAGATGTCCGGAATCAATTCATCAATGACTACACTATACTTCTCTTTGATGCCTTCAAACAATTGTTTCACTTCTTGTCTGCCCAGCAATTCAAAGCTGTGTTGTGTGATCGTTTCTTTCAAATGAGTAATCAGTACAGTCAATGGATCAACGACAGTATAGCCTTTGATATCGGCCATATCCTTGTCGCTTTCATCGACCCACATAGCGTCTAAACCAAAGGAAGGTTCTTTCGCTGCTATTCCATTGAATTCAAACGTTGATTCACCAGGATCGATGATCATGAATTTATCCAGATACAAGCTTCCTTGAGCAACTTCATTGCCCTTAATTTTGATGACATAATCATTTGGCGCTAATTGCAAATTGTCGCGGATGCGTATCGGATTCAATAAGATCCCCATCTCTTGAGCACATTGACGGCGAATTGTCGGGATCTGACTAGTCAAATTGTTATCTTGACGCTCATCAGCCAATGGAATCAACCCATAACCGATTTCGATTGAGATCGGATCGACTTGGAATGTTGTAATCGACTCTTCTTCCACTTTTTTACTTTCAGTTCTCTGTTCAGCAACAGCTTTAATCTCTGATTTTTTCGCTTCGCTGGCTTTTACTTTTTCATTTTCATCCATCAAATACCCAGCTGCAAAAGCCACTACCCCTATGAGCAAAAAGGGAATCGTCGGCATACCTGGAACGATCGCAAACAACAGCAATACGCCGGATGCGATTTTGATAACTTTAGCATTTCCGAATAACTCGCCGCTTAACGAACTCCCAAAACCGGTTTGGCTTCCTGAACGCGTCACCAAGATCCCTGAAGCAACAGAAACCATTAATGAGGGAATTTGACTCACTAAACCGTCACCGATCGTCAGCTTTCCAAAATGGTTCAAAGCTTCCATGATATCCATACCATCTTGAAGAGAGAAAATCAAGATCCCGCCGATCAGGTTGATCAAAGTAATAATGATTCCCGCTATAGCATTTCCTTTAACAAATTTACTGGCTCCATCCATCGCTCCAAAGAACTGCGTTTCTCGTTCTAAATCTTTGCGTCGTTTTTTAGCTTGATCTTCGGTGATCAATCCCGCATTCAAATCCGCGTCGATCGACATTTGTTTTCCTGGCATAGCATCCAATGTGAAACGAGCGGATACTTCCGAAACACGACCTGAACCACTGGTAACCACCATCATATTAACAAGAATAATGATGATAAAGATAACCGCTCCAACGATAAAATTGTTCCCGGCTACGAAGTTTCCAAATGTATCGATCATTTGTCCGGCATTTCCTTCAGTCAAAATCAGACGAGTAGACGAAATATTCAAGGACAATCCGAACATCGTCGTCACCAACAGTAAGGTGGGGAAAGTAGAGAACTCCAATACGTTTTTAGTAAATAAAGTTAATAGTAAAATAATCAAGGCTAATGAGATGTTCACTACTAACATAAAATCCAGCATGAACGCTGGTAAAGGAATAATGATCATCGCTAAAATCATGATGACCAGTACCGCAATTCCTATATCCGAAAAACGTGTCATTTTTTCTAGTTTTCCATTTAAAGCACTTATCATTGTTTGTTCTCCTTCATTTGTACTGATTCAGCCGATCAAATTTTATTTTTGTTCATTTCTTCCATTTGATACACCAACGCTAATATTTCTGCAACAGCTTGGTAAAGATCCGCCGGAATCGTTTGACCCACTTGGATATTTTTGTAGAGGTTTCTAGCGATCGGTTTATTTTCGACAATTGGAACACCGTGTTCGCGTGCCCGCTCTCGAATTTTTTGAGCCATTAAATCGGCTCCTTTTACCATTACAATCGGAACTTCATCTTTTCCGCGTTCATAGCGGATCGCGATTGCCAAATGCGTTGGGTTGGTAATAATCACTGCTGCTGACTCCACATCTTTAATGTTCCCATTCATCATTTGACGATGACGTTGCTTCCGTTGGGATTTGATTTGCGGGTCTCCTTCGCTTTCTTTAAACTCATCCTTCACTTCTTGTTTAGTCATTTTCATTTTTGTACTGTATTCATACTTTTCATAAACAAAATCAATGATTCCCAGTACCAATAACAATACAGCTAAATTAGTTCCTACTGTTTTGACCAATTCCAATATGACGAAAAAGATCTTTTCTGTACCAAACTTCCCTAAATTAATAATGACATCCAAAGAATCACTTAGAGCAGCAAAAGTGACGTAAAACACCAGTGCCAATTTTAAAAAGGTCTTTAACATCGTAAATAAAGCCTTTTTACTAAACATATTTTTCAATCCGTTCACAGGATTGATCTTATTTAAACTCATTTTCAGCGGTTCTTTTGAAAAGAGAAAACGGGTTTGCAATCCAGCAGCAAATAACGACACGAAAAAAGCAATCAATAGAAAAGGTCCGGCAATCGTAAAGAGAATGGTGATTGCCTGGACACCGAGGCTCGCTAAATTATTTCGCAAGGCTTCTGTGCCTACATGGCTTCCCATGGTTAACCCATTTGACAGAAAACCTCGCAGATAAGCAAAGGATTTTTCAAATACGTATAAACCAAGAGAGGCCGTCATCAATGCAAAAACAGCAAAGGAGACAGCAGACGTTAAATCGGAACTTTTAGCCACATCCCCTTTTTTTCGAGCGTCTTTTAATCGCTTGGGGCTGGCCTTTTCTGTTTTACTGTCTTTATCCTGCATGCTGTTCACCTCTCTTTTTTAGCTTGGCAATGAGCGCATAAATTCATTCATGTATTTCACCATCATCGGCATAATGTCTTGAATACTCTCCGTCATCGGTGTCAACACTGCTAATGTAATGATCAAACTGACTAGAACTTTCATCGGCATCCCCAAAATCAACACGTTGATTTGCGGAACTGTTCGCGATATCAATCCCAAAACAACTTCAGCGATCAAAGAAGTGATCATCAAAGGCAACGCTAAATTGATCGACAGTTCAAAAATCATACCAAACAACTTGATAATGCCTTCTACTCCAAAGGTACCTAAATTCGTACTTTCTAAGGGCAAATATGTAAAAGATTGGACCAACGCTTTAATGACCGCATGGTGCAAGTCTGTAAAAAAGAATACACACATGGATATCCAATAAAATACTTTTCCATAATTGGAAGCGCTGATACCTAAACTAGGATCAAATACTTCACTCATCGAAAATCCGACTTGAAAATCCACTAATTTCCCGGCCATCTCCACAGCTGTAAAAAACAACTGGCAAATGTACCCGATCGCAAATCCGACCAACACTTCTTTCAATCCTAAGAAAAAAAATTCGATCACACCATCAATACTGGTAACAGCTGGAACCACCGAATACACACCAATAGAAATTCCTGCTGAGATCGCAATTTTAACTAAATTAGGCAACCCGGTAAACGAGAATCCGGGACAAACAAAGATAAAGGCAGAAACACGCATCAAAATCAATAGAGCAACATGAATCTCCGCTAACATTCCTGTATCCATCACAAACTCGCAATCGTTTCAAAGATTTTTTCAGTAAACTCGATCAGTACATTCAGCATAAAATTGCCAAAGATGATCAAAGAAGCGATCACTGCCAATATTTTAGGCACAAAACTCAATGTCTGTTCTTGCAATTGAGTAGTAGCTTGTAAAATACTGATAAACAAACCTACTACTAACGCTATCGCCAGCGTTGGTCCAGCTACTTCAATAATCGCGAAGAATGCTTCACGTAAAATATCTAACACTTTTTCTATCGTCATTTTGCACCTCTACTGAAATCCTGAAACAAGGGATTCAACTACTAAATACCATCCATCTACTAAAACGAACAACAACAACTTGAATGGCAAGGAAATCATGACTGGAGAAAGCATGAACATCCCCATGGACATCAAGATACTGGCCACTACCATATCGATTACTAGAAAGGGAATAAAGATCAGAAACCCGATAGTAAAGGCAGTCCGTAATTCACTGATCGCAAATGCGGGCGTCAAAACCATCATCGGCAGATCTTCCAGGTTTTCCGGCTGACTTTCGCCAGAGATATCTAGAAATAACTGAATGTCTTTTTCACGCGTTTGTGCTGCCATAAATTCTTTTAACGGATCTTCCGCTCTGTCTAAAGCAACTTCGGTTGTGATTTCATCATTCAAATAAGGCGTGATGGCCTCATCCATAATTTCGTCCGTTACCGGACGCATGACGAAAAGTGTTAAGAACAAAGCTAGTCCCATAATCACGACATTTGGCGGATTTTGTTGTGTTCCAAGTGAACTTCGGGTAAAAGATAATACCACAACGATTCGGGTAAAAGCTGTTGTTAAAACAAGAAATGCTGTTCCGAAACTTAACAGGGTAAGCAATAAGAACAGTTGAACAGTCTCGGCATTTTCTCCTGCTCCACTCTCCAAAGCAGAAGTTACACTGTCCATAATTTCTGCTGCTCCTACTTGTTGGGGAAACCCAAACAACACTACTATTCCGCCCATAACAAGCAAGATTCTCTTCAACAATTCTAGTTCCTCTTTTCAGTATAAGTTTGAATTTTTTCTTGAATTTTTGCATATACATCTTTAAACTGTTCTGCATTTGGTATTTTTTGTTCCCCAAGAGCCACTTTTTCTGTCTGCATCGCTACGATCGCTTGGCTTTCTTCTGTGGTAAATTCTTTAAGAATCTCATTGCGTCCTTCTGTAAAGCTCATTAAATAATAGTTTCCCAGCATTTCCACAATGCATAATGAAGAACTTTTATTGATCGGCATCCGTTCAATAACCTGAATGGTTTTAGCCTGTTTCTTCATCACAGAATTTAAATATTGTAAAAACTTATTTGCCAGAAAGATGATCACGATCAATGCTAAAACACTTTTAAAGACATATTCAAGCCCTGTTCCAAAACCCATTCTTTAACTCCTCTTCCTTTCTGACTCTCTATTGTGTAACGACGTTCGTTATGTAGATATCACTTACTAAACTCGTTCCAATTTCTTGATTGATTTTTTCTTTTATTTCATTTTTGATCACTAATGTTCCGTCTTCAGTTGTTGCATATAAGGAATCACTCGTTTTATTTCTCAGTACCGTGATGACAGCATCTCTAACTTGCGGCATTCTCTCGGTTAGTGTTGCTTCTGCATCTTTTTGCGCACTGAAGATGGATAATTCAATTTGTAAATATTGATCTCTGTTGCTTTCGCCAGGTGTTAAATTGACCAGAAACTGATCTAACGGAACAGTGATCTCTTCACTTGAGTCAAACATAGTTGCCGTTACCTCTTGAATTTTTCCAGTACTAAATCCAATTCCTAATAAAGTTCCAATCGTTAAGACCAATAAAATGACCACAGCGATCAAAATAGGCTTTAATTTATTTTTTGGTTTAGAAGTCTCATTTTCCATCAACTTCCCTCCTCAAATTCTTCATATAATATGACGATATTGACTCGTCTGTTTTCTGCTCTGTTTTTCGCTGAATCATTCGGTACAATCGGGTGATGTTCACCGTATCCTCTAGCAGATAATCGTGTTGGATCGACCGCTTTTTCTTCACTTAAATACCGCAATACAGAAACGGCTCTGGATGTTGACAGTTCCCAGTTGCTGTCGTATTGTTCATTACTCATTGGAACGTCATCTGTATATCCTTCAATAATGACTTCGTTGTCTACTTGTTGAATCAATTCAGCTAAATTGTTCAAGGTCTCTGTTCCGGAACCAACGATATCCGCACTCCCTGGTGAAAAGAGAATCGAATCTTTAATGTCTAAATAGATCCCTTCTGAGTCCACTTCAATGCCGATAGTCGTATCCATATCTTGTTCATGCAGCAGCTGCTCCATTTTTTCATACATTTCAACTAATTCAGGCGGAATTTCATCCCCAGTTGTTTTAACGCCATCGATATCCTTTTTTTCTCCAGTATCATCCGGAACTACAGTCGTTTCTTTAGGCAATAAACCGTCTTGACCGGTAAAAGCCAAAGACATTGACGCAGATGCTTGGTCGAATTTAGTATCACTGACACTGGACATCGAGAAAAGAAGAATAAAGAACGTTAACAACAAAGTCATTAGATCAGAAAAGGTCGTCATCCAGCCCGGAGAGCCTCCGCTTTCTACATCTATCTTTTTTTTCTGTTTTCTAGCCATAATTTTTTTCCTTTGAAAATTCGCCGTCTAGTTTATCGCTGCTCGCTTCAGAATCGACACCATTTTTAGAATCGGCCAAGTAACTTTTCAACTTTTGTTCAATGACCCGCGGATTTTGTCCAGCTTGAATCGATAGAACTCCTTCAATCGTCATTTCACACAATTGCATTTCTGCCTCTGTCTGCATTTTTAAATTATTCGCTATCGGCAAGAAAATCATATTGGCTAAGAAACTTCCATAGAAAGTAGTGATCAATGCTGTGGCCATACCAGAACCAATAGTACTTGGATCAGTCAATTGCCCCAACATGATGATTAATCCAATCAGTGTTCCCAACATCCCAAAACCAGGGGCTAGTTCTCCCCACTTATTGAATATATTTTGTCCGACGCTATGTCTCTTTTCAATATTCTCTGCTTTGATTTCCATGATTTCACGGATATCTTCTGCGTCAGATCCATCTACTACCATTTCTAATCCATAAACCAGCATTTCATTGTCTAATTCTTTGATATCATTTTCAATCGCTAAAATCCCTTGGCTTCTCGATTTTTTAGAAATTTCAATAAGGGTATTGATCAGTTCTTCTTCATTGGTGTCTGGGCTGAACATTAACTTTTTGAGAATAGTCGGCATCTTTTTTACATCACTTAATGGAAAACTAACCAATAATGCACAAAATGAACCACCCAGCGTAATAGCAAGTGATGGTGCATCTAAAAAGGCAGCAAATGGGCCGCCAGATGTGATCGACCAAATCAGTAGTCCAGTTCCTACAACTATTCCAATTAAAGGAACCATATTTTTCTTCATGCTTTTTCCTCGCTCTCTGGAAATGGACTGTGTATTTTGCGTTTATAAGCAATCATTTTTTTGACAATGTCTTCTTCAGAATCCACAACCCGAATCGTTTTTCCGTCTACCAAAGTAATGATGGTATCAAAAGTATGTTCCACCCGGTAAATCAAATCACAATTCAAATAAAATTCTTTTCCTGACACAGATGTTAAAGCAATCATACATCAACCTCATTTCGTTGTTAGAGACTGGCTTAATGAAGGACTTATCAATTGTGGCCTTCATTAAGTGCCCCTTTTTAGGTATCTAGTAATTAACGTTTCAGATTAATCAATTCTTCCAACATTGAATCTGAAGTAGTGATACTTCTTGAGTTGGCTTGATATGCTCGGTTTGTAATGATCATATCGGTAAATTCATTGGCTAGATCCACGTTAGACATTTCCAAGAAACCAGATTGCACATTACCAAATCCCGGTTCGCCTGGTTCGCCAAGTACAGGTTCTCCAGAGTTGGCTGTAGCATTATATAGATTACTGCCAGCTTTTTCTAGACCGTCTGGATTGGAAAAACTAGTCAATGCGATTTGTCCGATAGTGTAAACTTTACCGTCACTGTAAGTCCCTGTAATCATTCCTGTTTTATCTACTGAATAGTTTTGCAATTTAACTGGATTTCCATCTGCATCATTTACAGTTGGATGTTCTGCAGGAATATTTAAGGCTTCCATTACTCTAGGTTCAGCAATACCTGTGTTATCTGCATCAGCAGCATAACCCATCACACTCAAGCCGCTTGATGTAACCAAGTTGCCGTTAAAATCGGTATAGAAACCACCGTCACGTGTATAAGAATTGTTCACTCCGCCATCTCCACTTACCGTAAAGAATGAGCTGTCGCCATTTTCGATCCCAAAATCTAATGCTCTTCCGGTTGTTTGCAAAGAACCACCTGTCATGATTGTATCAATTGAACCAGTTTGCACCCCTAATCCGACTTGCTGAGCATTGATGCCTGCTTGAGCATTAGCATTCGTTTGGCTGATCATATCTTCAAAACGCACGCGTCCTGATTTAAACCCTGTCGTACTAACGTTTGCAATATTATTTGAGATAACGTCCATTTTTGTTTGTTGGCTCTTCATTCCTGTAACGCCTGAGTATAATGATTTTAACATGTTGATTTCCTCCATTCAGTTGTACCCACTTCATTCGGTCCATGGGTCATTGGCTTCCGTTAGGTCCGGCCAAATAATTAGTTAAATATATATTGCACTGTCTATATTGGTGACTGTCCGCATTTCACTCGTTTTTTGAGCTGTAATGATCGTTCGATTATCAATGCTTGCGATCAATGCCATATCTTTGAAAAAAATCAAGGAATCTTTAGAACCTTTTTGATTCAATTCGTCAAAGGCTGTTTCCAAGGTTTCCATGTCATTATCTTCCAACTGCAACCCTCTTTCATCTAGGCGCTTTTGAGCATGGTTAGAGATTTTGATCTCTTTCGTGCTGACAGTTTGTTGAGCAGCTTCAGATAAGAACGTGCTGAACGTCCGGTCGATTTTCGGATTAACCGACTTGTTAGAGTTAAACGCGTGAGTTTGTTGACTATCAATTCGCAGGGTCATTCGCTTGAACACCTACTTCTACCACATCATTTAAGGCATATTCGGTTCCGTTGATTTGAAGAGTAGCGTATCCTTGCGTGAACTTCACTTTTTCAACTGTTCCCGTTACAAAAGTCGTTTCATCAAGCACTTTTACTTCTTTGCCTAATAGATCTAATCCTTGTTGCTGCTGCATCATCAGCATATTATTGGTCGTGGTTTCCGTTAAAGCTGTTAACTGATCCACCATGTTGAACTGAACAATTTGTGAGATGTAATCACTGCTCCCTCCATCACTACTGCCACCTTCTCCACCTGAAAGAGGAGGGTTGCTGATAGACGCCGCCATGATTTTCAAAAAGTCTTCTGAACTCAATTCAGAGTTGGATTTTTGTTTTGTTCCTCTGATACTGCTTACAGATCCAATATTAAAACTTGTTGGAATATCCATTATTTTCTTCCTTTCAGGCTAAAATACTCAACCTTCCTGTAGTAGAGTCTTCTTCCTCATTTGTTTTTGGATGACCGATTTCCTCTACAGGGTCAAAGTACATTGCTGATTGTTCACTATCTTGTTGCTGTGCGTTTTGTTGCGAACCGCTTTCCGCAAATGTAAAACTTGAGTTTTGAGGCAGATTCAATTGAATCGATACGTCTTGGAGCTGGATATTTTTCTGTGCCAGACTCGTTGTCAATTGCTGCATACTGCTGTCGAGCAGCTCTTTTGTTTCCGTAGTTTCTACTACGATCGTTGTTTGCAATTGACTGTCTCTCATTCTCAATTCAATTTTAATGTGTCCTAGTGTTTCAGGAGTCAGACTGAGTCGAGCCATTGTCTGTTGACCATCTTTCAGCGTAGTGACTTGATCCATCACTACC
Source organism: Desemzia sp. FAM 23989 (assembly GCF_045528345.1). Taxonomy (NCBI): domain Bacteria; kingdom Bacillati; phylum Bacillota; class Bacilli; order Lactobacillales; family Carnobacteriaceae; genus Desemzia; species Desemzia sp. FAM 23989. The sequence continues at coordinate 29,659 of NZ_JBGQQT010000008.1, forward strand.
TCACTGATAGCTTGAGACAATACTTGTTGATTTGTTGACAGACTTCCACTGTTCAAAGCTACAGGTAACTGCACTTCTCTTTGAGTTACAGGTTGTTGTGCGAAAGACGAGTCGCTTGTTGTTGCCGCTGTGACTTTCAAACGCAAATCAGATTGCACATCCAAATCACTGATTTCCATTTGCATACCTTCAACTACTGGAGGTTGTTTTAATTCAGCCGCTTCTTCTGCAACAAGTGGATCTACGATACTTTGTTGATTAGAAGACACAGACAGATTCTGTTGTCCAACTGCTGGTTTTTCTTGCATTGCTGAAGCTTCTTGACCGTCCTCTGTTACAACAGCTTGCTCAACAGGTTTTCCTGCATCTAGCATTTTATCTGTTATTAAAGAAACAGTTTGATCAGTTAAATGTGGCCCAGCTGTTTTATCGACTATTTGAAGAGTATCCGGCAACATTTTTTTTACTTCTGTTTCCACTGTATCTTGTGTTCCATCTAACGAAATAGGAAGAACTGCATTCTTTTCTCCAGGCAATACAGCTTCAGTTGCTTTCAGCCCAACTTCGAGACGATTCAGCATAGCGGTATTTTGTGGTTGAAGCGGCTCAACAGTCGTTTGACCATCGTTTTGCTCTATCTCTTTTTCGACCGATACATGTTTAAAACGAACGGCCAATTGTTGTTCAGCTGTTAGAAAGGGTTGATAACATAAAAATGCTGCATCAGGCTTTACTTCGTCTTCACTTAGCTCCATTTGTTCAGCGTTTTGCTCAGCTTCATCCGTTTCCAATGACTGATCTGAACTTGAATCATCTTTGACAGAGTCTTCTGCTTTTTTGGCTTGTTGGTCTATTGATTGCTCCAATTGCTCGGAAAAGGCAGCTTTTTCAACAGCTGTCGTTTGTTGCCCTGTTGCTGGTTCAGTTGTATTATGTATCGTGGTCGCTGCTTGTATGGCTTGCATAGTTTTCACCTCCTTTCAAATCGTACTGAGGTTAATAAAATGAGCGTCCGTAACTTAGTGTAGCTATTTCATCTAATTGCTGTTGCTCTTCTTTTTTTTCTAATTCCAGAGCTGACCACAATTCTTTTTCTTTTAATTTTTCCATCACTTTTTTATCTTTATGTGCTTCAACTAATTTAGCTTGTGCATCTTCCAACTCTTTTTGAGTCAAATCCAGTTGATTTTTTTGCTGAATGATTTTTTCGTCCAGCAACGCTTTATACAATTGCTGGTGGCGTAAATCATTGATTTTTGTTGTCGTCAGCTGATCATTTTTTATTTTAGTATTCTCCCGAATCAAATCTTCCAATACTGCTTTTTGAGCTTCGATTTTTACTTGTACTTGGCCTACTGTTCGCTTAGCCATTTCTTCGATGTCTGAACGCCAATCCAAGATTTTTTCCATTGAAAATTTCTGACTTGCCACTTGCTTCACCTCAACTGTTTTCTCTTATCTGTTAAGCACCTTGCATGATTTGACTCAAGGCCGCCTTTGTCTCTTCAAATGTAGAAGGTGCATCCACATTTTGCTTCAAGAAATCTTTTATCGGACGATTCAATTGGATCGCACGATCTACTAATGGATTACTTCCTTGACGGTAAGCTCCTACATCAATCAGATCTTTTGATTCCGCATAGATCGCTAAGTTTTCTTTCAGCTTTCCGGATAATTGGTAATGGGTGTCATCTGTAATTTCTTTCATCAAACGACTGATACTGCTTTGGACATCGATCGCCGGATAATGATTCTCCGAGGCAATTTTCCGAGACAAGACGATGTGTCCATCCAAGATCCCGCGCACCGTATCTGCAATAGGTTCATTCATATCGTCCCCTTCAACCAAAACGGTGTAAAACGCGGTGATCGATCCTTTATCGGACATACCGCTTCGCTCCAATAGTTTCGGTAAAGTCGTAAATACCGATGGTGTATACCCTTTTGATGTTGGCGGTTCTCCTGTTGCCAACCCGATCTCCCGCTGCGCCATCGCTACACGAGTGACCGAATCCATCATCAAGACCACTTTTTTCCCTTGGTTTCGGAAATATTCTGCGATTGCTGTTGCTACAGAAGCACCTTTCAAACGAACCAAAGGCGGCATATCTGAAGTCGCACAAACTACAACGGATTTTTTATAGCCTTCAGGACCCAAGTCTTTTTCAATAAACTCCAGGACCTCACGACCACGCTCTCCGATCAGCCCAATGACGATAATGTCCGCTTCACAGTAACGAGCGATCATCCCAAGCAATGTACTTTTCCCAACCCCGGAACCGGCGAATATCCCGACCCGTTGGCCTTCACCAACTGTCAGCAACCCATCGATTGCTTTGATCCCGGTTGAGATTACATCCTTGATCTTCATACGTGTAAAAGGATTGGGCGCACTTTGGTTTACATTAAAGTTTTCACCATTGATCTCAATATCTTGATACATTGGGCGACCCAAGCCGTCCATGGTTGTTCCCAACAAATTTTCACTGATTTCAATTTTCAGTGTGGTTCCCGTTGGACGGACCAAACAACCAGGTCCGATTCCTTCTACTTCATCCAACGGCATCAAAAGGACCGTCTCATCCACAAATCCAACCACTTCACTCAACGCCATTCGGCTGCTGGATTTAATGAGGATTTCACATACCTCTCCAACAAAAGCATCTAAGCCTTCTACTTTAATGATCAACCCGGTAACTTGACTGACTTTCCCCATTTTCAAGGTATAAGTTTTCTCTTTTAATACTGCTCCATACTTTTCAAAAGGAATTTCTATCACTTTACCGTCACCTCATTGTTTTCATTTCTGCTACCATTTTGTCGAGTTGTTTTCCTATTTGCAGATCAGTAATGTTATGAGCTGTTTCGATCACACAGCCGTTTTTTTCCAATGTGTGATCCGTTAACACTACAAATCGAACTTCCTGATTTTTTTGTTCCAATTCCGTTAATTTCTCTTGGACCAATTCAGATTGTTCTGGGCGAACCGTTACGGTAATCAGTTTTTCTGTTTTGTTCATGCGAATCAACAGAGGTTTTACCAATTCCAATACTTGCTCTGAAGAAGCATCAATGGTTTGATGGACGATCGCTTCCGCCATAGTAGCTGCTAATTGGATCAATTGTTCCTGTTTTTCAACATAGTATTGATTCACTAGTTCTTCCGCTTGCTGCACCATTTGCTGGGCACTTTGTTTCAGTGCTGCGGTAGCTCGTTCCCCTTCTTCAGTAGCCACAGCATATCCTTCTGCATAACCTTCTTGGTAACCTTGCTCTTTTCCCGCTTCAAAACCCGTTTGTTGAGCAATAGCCTTAATATTTTCTGCTTCTATTTGAGCAGCTTGCAGCAGTTGTTCTTTTTCTTGCGCTGCTGCTTCTAAGAGACGGTTTACTTTAGTCTGTGCCTCACTGATGGGTCCCGATTCTGCAGAACTGGCAGGTTCTTTTTTGTATACAGTAAAGTCTGTGGTGATCTCTGCCACTTGTGCTTCTTGAGAAGCTCGATCTGCCTTTATCACATTATGAAATAATGACATCACTTTCTCCTCTTCTCAAATAAATTTCACCTTGTTCATCCAGCTTGCGAATAACCGCCACAACACTTTGTTGCGCTTCTTCGACTTGTGACAAACGAGCAGGTCCTAAGAATTGCATATCTTCCTTCATTGTTTCTACTTGACGGTTGGACAGGTTGCTGTAAACAAAATCTTTGATTTGATCCGATACTCCTTTAAGCGCCAATAACAAGTCGTCCTTGTTGACCTGACGAAGGACTTTCTGTACATCCGAGCGTTCCAACGTAACAATGTCTTCGAAGGTAAATAGGTTTGCTTTGACTTCATTCGCCAATTCAGGCTGTCTGTCTTCCAATACTTGGATAATATTTTTCTCGGTACTTCTGCCAACAGAATTTAAAATCTCTACCAACGTTTGTACGCCTCCAACAGCTTCCGTATTGTTTTCCACATAATTGGAGAATTTATTTTCAATCACTTTTTCGATCTTTTCAATGATCGTAGGCGACGTATGACTGATTGTCCCGATCCGCTCAGCGATTTCCGATTGTTGTTCAATCGGAAACTCAGCTAATACATTAGCGGCTTTTTCAGGCTGCATGTAGCATAAGATCAACGCTACTGTCTGAGGTTGCTCGCCCAGTAAAAGATTGGTCAATTGTTGAAGATCCGCCTTGCGCGCAATATCAAATGGGCGCTCACGTAATTGGATTTGATTCAGCATATCGATTACTTCTTTTGCCCGTTGAGGTCCTAAAGCCTTATTCAATAAATTTTTCGCATAGTCGATCCCGCCATCAATAATGTATTCGCGAGCTTGCTGCATCTCAATGAATTCATTGACGATCGTATCCCGCTCTTCCGGTTTTACGTAATCGATATTGGCAATTTCATAACTGATTTTTTGAATGATCTTGTCCGGCAGCATCTTCATGATTTGAGAAGAGGCTTCAGAACCTAATGTAATCATTAAAATAGCGGCTTTTTTCAAGCCGTCTGTTTGTTCATTTTCCATCCGCTACTCTTCCTTCATCCAAATTTTGATTAAATCTGCGGCCATTTCAGGGTTTTCTTTGGCCATCGTTTTCACTTTATCTTCTTTTTCATTCATGGTTCTGTTCAATTGCAGTTTCAAATCAGCTTCTTCTTTTTCAGCTGCTTTTTTCGCAATCAAAGCTTCGTTTTCTCTCATGATCGATTGAGCGCTGCTCTCCTCTTCATCCTTATAAAAGTCATCGAATTCGTCTTCATCATCTTTTCTCTTTCTAAAAATCTTCAATAAGAGAACCAGCAAAATGATCAATCCGATTCCACCAGCCGCGTAAGGCCAGTTTTTCTTCAATGCAGCAATCAAGTCTTGTTGGATATTTTCACCAATCGGCACTTGTTCGTTTGTGTCTGAGTTCACAAAAGGAATACCTTGTATCACGATACTATCTGGATCTGCTCCGATCGTCATTTGTGCAATCTCACCGATTTGAGCAGACTGGTCAAGGTTTAAGTTCCCGTTGTAAACGATTGAAGCAGACAACGATGTCACGGTTCCCGGCGCTTTAACTGTACGGGTCGTAGTTGTGTCGATTTCATTGTTGACCGTACGATTGTAGCTAGACCCCTCTTCAGCTTCACCTTCTACAATCACATTGCTTACGTTATCGTTTCCGCCTGTTTCATCAATCCCCATGTTTGAGCCGCTGGCTTGTACACTTTCACTGCGGACAACAGGGCCTTCTGTGGTTTCTCCATCTGGAGTGTAGTTAGGATCGTAATTAACAGCTTCTTCTTCCACTGCATCAAAGTTCATAGCAGCATTGACTGAAATCGTTAAATTCTCCACTCCGTATATTGGACCCAATGTTTCTTTTAATTTGCTGATCAGTTCTTGTTCGTATTTCGCTTCAATATCACGGTATTGGTTGGTTAAATCAACTGAGTTCAAGCCTTCATTTCCTAAGACACTGCTCAACAAATTCCCGTTTGTATCCACGATTTTAATGTTTTCTTGCGGCAAATTATCCACCGCTCCTGAAATCAAGGAAGCAATCCCTTGAACTTCTGAAGCAGACAGATTACCTGTTCTCGGTGTGATCACCACTGAAGCAGACGCTTCTGCTTTATTTTCCTGATCAACGAACACGCTGTCTTCCGGCATCGATAAAATCACTTGCGCACCATCGACAGAATCCAATGCTGTGATGGCACGTTGCAGTTCGCCAGAAACCGCACGCTGGTACATAATACTGCGATCTTCATCCGTTGCCATCATGCTGGACGTATCAAATATCTCAAACCCAACAGAACTTGCCGGCACCATATCGTTCATAGCCAATTCAATCCGGTATTTGTCGACTAAAGAAGAATCGATCATGATAGTTGTTCCATTATTTTCTAACTTGTAAGCTACACCTTGCGCTTCCAAATCCTCTACGATCACACCTGCATCCGCTGCTTCCATATCGGCAAACAACACGCTGTAATCGACTTTTTTTGTGTAATATGTAAGACTTCCTACTACCAAGATAATGGCTAAAAGAATAACTCCTAATTGAATTCTTTTGCTTTTATCCATAGCTTGCCAGCCAGCTTGTACTTTCCCCCATGTTTCCTTTATGTTATTCATTTAGACGTATTCTCCTCAACATTTATTAGAATTGCATATTTTTAACGTCGTTATACGCTTCAAGTGCTTTATTACGTACTTGAATAGCCAATTCTAAAGAAAGTTGAGCTTCAGTCGTTTGAATCATAACATTATGTAAGTTATCCACATCACCTGTAATCAATCCTGTAATAGCATTATCTGACGCTGCTTGTTGACCATTTAAACTTTCCATAGTTTGGCTCAATACGTTCTCAAAAGCTTGCGCTTCACCTGTTCCATTTGCTGCTGCCGCATTTGAACTAGCCAAACTATCCGTGCTTGTGATCCCGTTCAATAAACTACTGTACATTGCATCTACGTTCATTTCATTTCTCCCTCATAACAATCTTTTACGCTGACTTATTCATACTATACGCAACCACTGCGCATATTTTTCTTTCTTAACGAGCTGAAATTTCCAACGCTTTACTCAGCATACTTTTACTGGCGTTAGTGGCTGTTACATTAGCTTCATACGTACGGATCGTGTTCATCATATCCACCATTTCATCAGCCATATTGACATTGGACATCGAAACATACCCAAATTCATCTGCATCTGGGTGTGTTGGATTATATTCCATTACGATCTCGTCACTTTCTTCAATACCCGTTGCCTTAACCCCAAAGCTCTTTTGACCGATTGTTCCCGCCAAATCGGACGTTTTTTGCATCAAGCTTTCTTCAAAGACGATCGTTTTCTTTTGGTACGGTCCGCCTTCTTCTGTACGAGTCGTATTCACATTTGTGATATTACTCGAAATAGTATCCAGTTTTAATCGTTCCAAACTCAATCCGCTGCTGTTGATGCGCATAGAATCAAAAATAGACATTCTTCATTCCTCCTGTTATTTCGTGATCACACTATTCAACATGGAATACTTAGTATTCAGTTGTGTAACCAATGCGTTATAGTAAAGACTGTTTTCTGATTGGTCCATCATCTCTACTTCAATATCTACATTATTGCCGTTGTCTTTGACAGTAGTGTTGGTCTTTTTCCCCACAATAGGTTGAACGTCTGTTAAATCCGCAATCCCAAAATGTTGATCATCCGTTTTCGTTAATGCAAACCCATTTGATGCTTGAGTCAATAGACTCTCAAACTCCACTTTGTTGACCTTATATCCGTCCGTATTGACGTTGGCGATGTTACTGGAGATCATTTCCTGTCTCAGTTCCGAAGCATTCAATGCATTTTTGATTAATCCAAATGTTGTATCCAATAGTAAGCCTCCTACAGTATTTATTTTTCTTTAAATTACTTTATGCATATTTTATAAAAAAGCTAAAAAACAAAAGAGTTGATCTTTCAGTACTAAAGTAACTTTTGTTTTAAGACCCTTTTCACTTAATTCATAAAAAATGTATAAATATTCTTTTGGTGATTAAAATATTTAGCGATATTAGTGTATTTCACATAAAAAAAGAGCTTAACAATAAAAAATGTTCGTTTTTCAATTTCCAAAACTCACTTTTATTCCCATTATTAAACAACACTTGTATTATAAATATTCAAATTATGTATAATTTCTATTTTATGACAACGTTTATCTCAACAATTTAAAGTATAAGTCATCGTTTTTTATTTGACAACGGTATTTTTGTAATTCCTTTGTAAATCAAAGTAATACTTTGACATTTTTTGTAACATTCAGTTTTATAAAATGCGCTTTTTTATTAAAAAAATAGCTTTTATCCCTTGAGACAACAAAGAAACTACACTTATTTTCAAGTGTAGTTTCTTTGTGAATATTTTGCTTTACAAAAGAATGTCTAAAATTCAACTTTTTTTGTCACAATTAGATCTCTGCCCAAGCTTCTCGAAGCTCTTCCAGCATCTCTCGGTTCTTTTGAATAATGGTGACGTCTTTAGTCCGATTGGCTTCAATCAATTTTGTCATTAGGTACTCATAAATATCACTTAAGTCTTCAGCAATTTGTCCGCCCTGGTCCTTGTTCAAAGTACCCGCTAATTCAGCAACAATGTCTTGAGCTTTAATCAAAGCATTGTTTGCTTGCTCTAAGTTCTTTTCTGCAATACTGATCTCAGCTAATTTAAGATTTTTGATACAGCCATCATATAATAAAACAACGAGTTTTTTAGGACTGGCATTTAAGATTTGGTTTTGTTTGTAGATATTTTGCGCATTGCGTTGTTGCATCATGATTTCTATTCTCCTTATAACTTGTTCCCTAAGAGTTACATACCTTTATCCACAAAAATAGATTGTTGAAAAGAAGAATAATAGTTATTCACAATCTTATTTTTCTGATTTACTTGCTTCATTTTTTCTAAGATGTCGGTGCGGTCATGTTTAATGACCGTTAACAGTTCTTGTTGCGCTTTAATAATGCTGGCAACATGTTGTTGTTCCATCTCGTTGTATTTCCCATTACCTTGTTCGCTTAATAAGACGTCAATTGTTTTTAATTCTATCAGTAATGACTTATTTTTCTCAATGATTTCATTAGCATTTACGCTAGTACCATCCCAGACCATTAACTGTCGGTAAAGCAAGTTCAATATTTCAAAACGATCAGCTTGTTTAATTGGCATCTACTGTATCCCTTCTAATCTTCAGAAGTTCCTAATTGGCTATTTAAATAACTCAATTGAGATTCAGCTTCCATCATAGCTACATCTAAAGCAGTGAACTGTGTAATGTAACGTTCACGTTTCTTTTCTAAGCGCTCATTGAATTTGGTGATTTGTTCATCCAAACCTTTAATCATATCATCAATTGTTTTAGATTTAGTCGTAATGATTCCAGTTTTTTCACCAATGTATTCATTGATAAAAGTCGTCATTTGAGAAGCTATACCAACTTCTTTTGTTTCTCCGGTTTCCGCTCCATTAGCATCTAATACAGGTTCTTCTCGAAAAAAGAAGTTCTGGACGTTATTGGAGTTTTCTGCTAATTGTTCTTTTAATTTCGCAGTGTCCAATGTAGCCGTTCCATAACGGTCTACTTCGATTCCTAAATCGGATAATCCTTTAATCGATTGCGAAGAATCCTTAGATGAACTAGTCATCATTGAACGCAACTGAGTCTGCAATCGCATCACAGAGCTATCACCAACTAAGGCTCCAGTTGTATTGCCTTCCGCTGATGGATCTCCGACATCTAATTGATCCCCAATAAAAGACATGACAGAATTGTATTGATCCACAAAAGCTTGCACAGCTTTTGTGGTTTTATCCGCATCTTCAGCTACCTTAACGGTACTTACTTTGTTGTTTTCACTTACACCAACTAAATTAAACGTTAAGCCATCTACAGCATCAGTAATCGTATTCGAATTTCGCGTAATTTCAATACCATTAACCTTCATCATCGAGCCGTTCCCAATATAAAGTTCGGCATCAGGATTATCGCTGTTCAGACTTAAACTAGCTGCTAAGTCTCCTGAAACCTCTATTGTATTAGGACCCATATTGGAGTCTTTTAATATAATACGATTATCAACAATAGAAGCTTGCAATCCAGACTTTTCTTCCTTAGCTTTTTCATTGATTTTAGTGACGATATCCTTTAAACTTTCACCACTTTTAACGGTTATTTCGAAAGTTGTTTGAATAGGTTCTCCATTTTCATCCAGCTCTGATGAAGTAGATGAAATTGCTAAACTTCCCTCTAGCGTTAAAGGATCAGTAGATTTTTGAACACCTTTCATGGCCTCAATAGTGCCCGAAGTTAACTGACTAGAAGTTGCTAATTTAGTAACTTCTACATTGTATGTCCCTTCTAAGGCATCGGTACCTGCTGATACTGTAACAGCACTGCTATTGCTATTCGTAACCGTTTTGGTATCGAAAGTCGCAGCTTCTTTTAGCTCATCAAATTTCTTATATAAAGAATCTAAACGAGTATTAATGTCTTTCCAGGCATTTTTTTCACTGGTTAACTCCGTTTGCTGATTTGTATATTGAACTAATTTTCCTGATTCAGCTTGTATTAATTGCTCTACAGTGTCCATGGTAATCCCAGAGTAGGAACCCATAAAACTTAAACTACTTGTCATAATTTATCTCCTCATTACTTTCGATTATCAATAACGAGTCCTACTCGTTTCCATATCTCTGCTACTAAATCCAGCATTTTTTCTGGTGGAATTTCTCGAATCACATCTTGAGATTTTGTATCGATTAATTTCACCATAATCCGGTCTGTTCCCTCATGTATTCGATATTGAAATTGGGTGTTTACTCCCAGAATATGTTCATTTGCTTTATTTACTGCTTTTTCAAGTTGTTCCATTGTAATCTTCTCTTCTGCTTCATCATATTGGAGCTGAGTTTCTATATCGCTTTTTCCCGAAGAAACAGGAGTAGTATATGGCTTATTTTCTATAGCAGCTATTGGTTTACTTGCTTGAATAGAATTGATTTCAGACAATTTCCACACCTCCACCATGATGAAAAAGAAGAAAAATCTTCTTTATCTTAAATGTTTTACACATTTTTTTCAACTTATAAATAATAAGCCGGCAAAAGCCGGCCTATTATCCATCATTCTATTTTTGAAAAGATTATTGTAATAATGAAAGAACACTTTGCGGCATTTGGTTTGCTTGAGCCAACATTGAAGTAGAAGCTTGAGAAAGGATGTTAGATTTAGTAAAGCTCATCATTTCTTCTGCCATGTCAACGTCAGTAATACGTGAGTTAGCTTCTGACAAGTTTTCTTTAGTTGTAGCTAAGTTAGAAACTGTATGGTCTAAACGGTTTTGAACAGCACCTAAGTTTGCACGCTCTTCAGAAACTAATTTAATTGCTGAGTCGATTGTTTCAATTACGTTATCGTAGTCTTTAGCAGTAAGAGCAGTTTCGCCTTCTGTTGTTGAAACTTTTAGTTTACTTGAGATTGCCATTTCAGTTTTTCCTTCGTTTGCTACAGCAACTTTGTTAGCTTCTACAGATGCAACTAAAGATTTAGCTGCTTTTTCTTTCGTTGTTGTTATTTCAGCTCTCAAAGCACCAGTAGGATCTTTCTCAGAGACAACTTTATCGTATACTGCTTTCGCTTCAGCAAATTCTTCAGTAGCTGCTTTATCTAGTGTTCCTGCTTCTAATTTCTCATCATATTTCAATTTTGCAGCATTATATGTTCCTGTTACATTTTCTGGTGTTGCAAGAGCATCGCCATCTACAGCTTCATCAAGTGCTTTTTGTGCAGCTAAAACTTTTGCATCATCCTCAACTACTGAAGCTGCTGCCTTAACTGCCGCAGTTTTTGTTGCTGCTTCCTTAGTAAGTCCAGTTTCACTAGTTAACCCTAAACCATTAGTAGACATATCTTTAATAGATAGTTCAATAGCTTGACCAGCATTTGCTCCAATTTGGAAATTAAATGTGGTACCTTTAGCTCCACCATCTAATAATGATTTTGAGTTAAACTGAGTATCTTTAGAAATACGTCCAATTTCAGATGAAAGAGAATCCATCTCTTTTTGGATTGCGCCTTTATCTTCATCTGTATTTGTGTCATTTTTAGCTTGAACAGCTAAGTCACGCATACGATTTAAAATGCTATGTGTTTCTGTTAAGCCACCTTCAGCAGTTTGAATCAAAGAAATGCCATCTTGTGCATTACGTGAAGCTTGAGTCATTCCGCTGATTTGATTTTTCATTTTTTCTGAAATTGCTAAACCTGCTGCGTCGTCCCCTGCTTTGTTGATGCGTAGACCTGAAGATAATTTAGCTAATGAATTGCTTTTTGAAGCGTTAGCTGATGTAAGATTTGAGTAAGTATTCATTGCTGCTGTATTTGTATTAATTCTCATTATATAATTCCTCCTAAGATAATTGTTGAAGTTCGCGTCTTCAAAATCTATATCGGTCATTCATTTTAGTAGTTAAGTATTTTTTGCTTTTTTATGCTCTAAAATTAAAATTGTTGAAGTTCGCGTCTTCAAAGACTATATCGGTTGATTAGCCATTTCATTAAGTAATGATTTAAATTTTTTTATAAGCAGTCTAGAATAGAAAAAATGACTATTTTGCTTCTCATAACTGCCTTGAATCATTCAGGATTAAATAAGCTACTCTTATTTTTAATTACAGTCTTCTTTTTGTTGCTTTCGTTTGGTAAAGTAGTGCTAGAATAACAAGTATATCTGGTTATACAAAAATGATATTTTTGGGAGAGATGAAATGGAAGTTATTGATGAACAAACAGCGTTTAGCAAATTAATAGAGGAAGCTGAAAAGAATGGTCTTGTATGTATCGAAGATTTTTTTAGTTTATATGAGGTAAGACGACAACAGAGTACCCATGAAAAAGTTGATACAGAAAATTTTATCGAACATCCTTGTCGTAATTGTGAAATTGTTTTAAAAGAAAAAAAATTAAACCTCTTTACAACAAATAATATAATCGAAAAAAATAAACAAACGCTTGATACTAAAGTAGAAACTGAAAAATACATTCATGATATACTTGAAAAGAATCAAAAACATTACCTTATTAATCAAGATATTGAAGCTCGTATCATCTTAAATCCCTATACTTTTTTACAAAAACTTCATGAAGAAATCAAAAAAATTAAAGAAAAAGCTATTTGTGAATTAAATGAAGAGTCTAAGAACTTTAAAAATGCCTTCTCACTCTCTAAAGACTATAAACAACAACATAAAATACAATCTACCATTAAAGCATGTTCTGATTTTCAAAAAAGAAAAGACTTGTTTTTTTATCGAGGACATAGTAGTGTCAACTATTCTTTACTTCCAAGTATACATAGAAATGGTTTAGAAAAGTACGAGAGTCAGATGAACGATCAATTAATCTCTACTTCAAATCAAGATTTCTTAAACGTTCATCGTCATGTAGATATTCTGCGAAAAATGCAACATTACAGAATGCCAACTAGATTAATAGATATCACCTCAAACCCATTAGTTGCATTATATTTTGCTATTTCAGGAAATCCTCATCTAGATGGTGAATTTATTCGGTTCGATACCCAACAAAATAATGTTAAAACGAATAATAGTGATACCGTTGAAATTATTAGCGCATTGGCTGCAATAGATGCTGAAAAAAAGCAAGAACTATTTACACTCTCAAAAGAATTCAGCAACAAATTTAGTGCTTCTAATGATAACAAAAAAGACGTTATTGCTGAATTCAACCAAAAAGATTCTGTAAAATATTTATTACATGAAATCCGATCAACTGTAGGGGACTTTGAACCCGTTATCGATCCTCGCCATCTAACACAAGCCTTTTTTGTTAGTACACATATAGACAATGCAAGAATTAGTAACCAAAACGGTTCTTTCATTATTACTAGTTTATACGATATGGAAAAGGATTCCTTAGACTCATCACCCAACGGAATCAAATCCTCCATCGAACAATATAGAGCCAAGCACCATGAAAAGGTTATTCGTTACATCATCCCTTCTGCCTTAAAGGAAATTATAAAACTTGAATTAGCCCATTTAGGCATTAATGATCATCACATTTATCCTGATCTTGAACATGCGGCAACTTATATTAAAGCACAATACTCAGAATAATTGAATAGTACCGTAAAAAGAATTTCTCTTACTACAACTAGATAACAGAGAACCCCAAAAGCTAGATTGTACTCTAACTTTTGGGGTTCTTTATTTGTAGTGTGACTATCTGTAAAAAACTATCTTTTTACAGATAGTCTAGAATACTGGTCGATAAAATTTTTGTACCCATAGCTAAAGATGCTTGATAAGCTGTTTGTTCCATGGTGTACTCCATGAATTTCTCGGCTAGATCAATATCTTGTTTGCCCGAACGCATGGATTCTAAGTTTAGGTTTTCTGATGTATTGCGTTCTTTAGAGGCTTCCAGTCGATTAAAAACAGCTCCATTTTCTGCGCGTTGTGTAACAATATGATCAATATTACTATCTGCTCTTTCAAGTAAGTTCCCTGATAAAGCATCTACATTATCTGTCTTTAAAGCTGTCAGTACATCCGCTAAGAAAATACCCAAGTCATCTGAACCTTCCTCAGTAACTTGCTTATTCATTAGAGCTGAACCGTCTGTTTTGAGTTCAATTTGAACTCCTTGAGCAATTCTTCTAGGTAAATTATCAGACGTTCCTGCATAATCAATACCGGTCATATTTCCCGCTGCATCTTTTGCAATGCTAAAAGGCTTTTCTGTAGTATTCATACCTGAAAAGATGTATTTACCACCAAAGTTTGTATTCAAGGCATCTGTCATCGTTTGAATTTCGGCTTCAACTTCTGCTTTAACAATTTGGCGGTCTCCACTATTCATCGTATCTGTTCCGGCTTGTTGAATCAGCGTACGTATTCTAGATAAAGATTCGGTAACTGAACTATAAGCAGAGTCTTGCATATTTGAAAAATCGATGGAATCTTCAATGGTCGTCATGTATTCTTCATTTTGAATAATACTGTTGTTCAGGTCCATGATTTGTGATACCAACATGGGGTCATCTGAAGGTTTGCTGACTTCTTTTAAAGAAGATAATTGCTGTTGTACCTTAGACAAACGAGTTAAATTATTTTGTAAGCTGCTAAGGAAATTAGAAGACATGTAAGAATCTGTTATGCGCATCGTTCATTATACCCCCGTTCGGTTGATCAAAGTGTCCAGCATTTCAGAAATCGTTGAGATCATTCTGGAATTGGCTTGGAAAGCACTTTGGTGTTGGATCATGCTGGCCACTTCTTCATTGATCGAAACACCTGAAATCGATTGTCGACGTTGATCCAGTAATTGCACTAAATCTTTTTGACTGGCAGCCATGTTATCGGATTGTTGTTTAGAAATCCCGACCTCTGTTACGATGTCGTTGTATCCATTGACAACAGAAGTTCCACCGATTTGGTTTCCAATCGTCATTGTCTCTTCGTCATACTTAAACGTTGTTTCTGAAGAATACACCAATTTCGTGTTTTGTAAATCCGCAATCGCTTGAGCACGTGTACCATCTCCAGCAACAGGATTTTCCAATGATTTGCCAGAGTTTACATTTTTAGGATCTTTGACCAAGTCAGCATTCACAGAAATATTTTTAGCGTAGTTCGTATCTGTGCCTAAATCAAAGAACATTTCTCCGTTCTCTTCTCCGCCACTATGTATCGCATTAACTGCACTAGCAAATGTAAAAGCAAAATCATTCAAGTTTTCTACCTGGTGATTCACTTCTGCTAATGCTTCTTGAGAACCTTTAGCAGATCCACTAGTCAACACAACCTCCTTAGGGTTGTCACCAGCTAAAACGATCTTACCTTCTGGGTTCGGTTCTTTAGCGACAGCCAACTTTTGCATATTGGTTGGCGATAATAAAACATCATCCCCTATGCTTACGGTAGCTTGGCGCATTTCATCAAATTGAACATCAACACCTGCTAAGCCGCTTAACTCACCTAACAAAGCATCTTGTCTATCTAATAAGTCATTAGGTGTTTGACCGCTTGACATAGAATAAGAAATTTGTTTATTCAAAGAGTTCAGTTGTTCTAATTTGCTGTTGAAGTCTTTGACATCTTGTTCAATATTTTTTATAGTACCTGTCTGCAGGCTTTCCAATTGTGTAGACATATGGTTCAATGTATCTGTCATCGTCTCTGAATTTTGCACGACCATTGTTTTAGCCGTTGCGACTTCTGGATTTGATCCAAGATAAGTCCATGAAGCAAATACTTCACTTAAGTTGTTGCTTAAGCCTGTCGTAGAAGGCTCATTAAAGATGGCTTCCAATTGAGCTAAAGCGTCTGATTTCGTATCAAACATTTCAAGGCTGCTGTTCTCATTTCTTAATTGCTCTACAACAGCGTCATCTACCACGCGAATAATTCCTGAAATACGTACACCAGTACCTAATTGACCTACACCCGATTTATTGAAGGGGTTGTTGGTTTCCATAGTGACTTTTTGCTTAGAATAGCCGTCTGTATTAGCATTTGCGACGTTATGACTGATGGTTTGCAATACGGTTTGAGCAGCAGTCATACCTGATGTTGCTGAATTTAAGGATCCAAATAATCCGGACATTTTTCCACCTCTTGTTTCTTTATAGGGATTGATTGATTAAAGTTGCTTGTTCATTGCCTTTGTAATAACCTTTTTTCGAATACGTATTACCAGAACTTTTCACTGTTTGAGTGATCGCCTTCAATACCGTTTCTTGAAATTGCAGGGCTGTTTTAGTCAGCATCAAGTTGGTTTCTTGCAATTGTTTAATTTCAGCTAAAGGCTCTTTTAGTGACGCGTCGTCGAATGCAGTTGGCGTCAGCGTTTCTAAGATTTCTAGAAACGTTTGCTTTTGAGTGACGATTGCGCCTACTTTTTCAGCCTCGTTATGAATCAAAGCCTCTTTTTCGCTTTTCAACAAATCTACAAATTCTGTCAGTAAGTTGAAAACACTCTTTTGTTGGCTCATTCTTCAATACCTTTTCGTTGTTGACCTATCTCAGCAGTCATTTTATCTGCGATCTTTTCTGGTGATACTTCATAGGTACCATTTAAAACAGCTTGTTTGATCGCTTGAACTTTTTCACTAAACACAACATTGTTGTTTGCTTCTGCAACTTGTTTAGCAGCATCAGAGATGTCTACTTTTACAGCATCTTCATTTACCGTTTGCGATTGATCTTGAATTTTTTTATTTTGAGTGTTTTCTTTATTGTAGCGGAGATTATTGTTCACATATTGGTTGTAACCATTATTGATTTTCATTTCTCCAGCTCCTTTCTATTTGTCCATTAGGTTGTTATCTAGTTGATTCGTGTCTTTTATGACTTTCAAAAGTTATATCGGATGATTCTTTTAAATATTAACCCATTTACAGAAATTTATAAACGAAATCTTTTGTGACACATTGACAAACGAGGCAAAAGACAATCAATAAGGTGAGTTACAAGGGCTGAGTTTCATTTACTTCACGACTCGTTGTACTGATTGCAAAAGCTAGAATGGTAATTTAGACCCTTTTTATTCGACCTGTCAGTGTTCCTCAAAGTACTCCACATCAATAGTAATTCTCTATCTGACTTATCACTCCTATTTTAGACCTCACAAGTAAGATAAAAGTTAGTTTCCTGACTTGTGTGGGCGATTTTTCTCCCTACAAGTCAGGTATGGACGTTTAACCTGACTTGTCGCTTCAATTTCGCACTTCACAAGTCAAGTAAAGTTGTTTTTGTTAGTTCTGCTGACAAAATGGATCATCAAATAAAATAAGCCTTGATAAAAAGTATCGCTACTTCTCATCAAGACTTATTTTTTGGTTTCTTCATCATTTAATATTGTTAGAAAGTTTAAGTTGATTAAACACTAACTTCTAGGACTTTCTGGAGGAATCGGGGTTGCTGGTAGCCATGTTAAGGATGCAATGTGAATTATCCAGCATTTGGGGGCCAGCCCTTACGCTGGGTTTGAAGCTTGCAAGCGTGGAGACTCTATGCTCCACGCGCTCCCATGGCTCTCACCCAGCAATCCCGATTCTGGAAGAAAGTTCTGTAGCGAGCTTTGGTTAGTCGCTCGCTAGTTTAAGTGCTTCACGCGTTGTTCTTTACTCAAGATATTCGTAATTCGAATTCCGAAGCTTTCGTTGATGACGACTACTTCGCCTTCAGCGATCAATTTGCCATTGACATAAATTTCCAATGGCTCGTCAGTCATTTTGTTTAATTCAACCACTGAACCTGTTCCTAGTGACAAGATGTCTTTGATCGTTTTGCGGCTTTCGCCTAATACGACGCTGAAATCAAGGGGAACATCCATAATCAAGTCCAAGTTGTTCGTCGCTTTTTCTGAATCTTTGGCGCTTAATTCAGGAAATTGGGGTTTAGATACAGATACTTTTTCAGTTGGTTGTGCAAGTTGTGATTCCACCACTGGAGCTTGTTCCACTTTTGCCGCTTGAGGCTGAGGCCGATCTTGAAGCACTTCAGCTGTATCATTCATCACGAGACTTTCAATCAACTTCACTGTATCCAAAGTAAAGACTTGCATGATCTCACTATGTAAGATACCTTCTACGTCTAAATCAAACGCAATTTTACATACTACTCCTGTATTATTGATCAATTCTTCATGAGCATCCAAATTGTCTTCATTCAGGACGATGACATTTGGCGGTAAAATATCGATGGCCCGTCCTAACATAGTTGCCATGGCTGTAGAAGCTGATCCGATCATTTGATTCATGGCTTCTTTAACGGCGCTCAATTCCAACTCGGTTAATTCTTCCGATTGAACATCTCCGCTTCCGCCCATCATCAAGTCAGCGATCACAGCAGAATCGTTCACATCGATCATCAATAAATTCATTCCTACTAAGCCTTCTTTAAACTCAACCGTAGTTGCTACTTTTGGAGTAGCAGACTCCTCAATGATCTGTTTAAAAGTCGTTGTCGAAACGCGTGGCGTCGTGATCTTAACTTGATGATTTAAATTTGTCGATAAGGTAGTTGCCGCTTGCGACATAGAGATATTTCCGACTTCACCAATAATGTCCAGTTGATCTTTAGTCAACGATTCAACTGGCTCCTCTGCTGAAGCTGAGCTGTTTCCATTTAGCAACATATCGATTTCTTCTTGTGATAATGCTTCACTCATTAGCTTGTTTCTCCTCCAATATTTTCTAGTACTTCAACTGCCAAGTTTTTGCCATGCAATCCAGGTTTCACCAGATAAGAAGGTAAATTCTCAACAGACATTACCAGCGGTTGAGAAGTTTTTCCATCTAATTGAATAATGTCTCCCACTTCCAATTGCAAAAAGTTGTCTAACGTCATTTGTGTTTTTCCAAGCAGTACTTCCGTATTGACTTGGACCGCTTGTAAGTTGTTTTCCAACTTTTCATTGTCCAGATCGCTATTTCCTTTTTCAGTATGGAACCAATTTCGGAAACTTAATTTGTCCAAGATTTTTTCAAAGAAAACATACGGTATGCACAAGTTCATAAATGACTGATTTCCCAACAGGGTTACTGTAAACGTGGTCAATACAACTGGTTCATTTGGCGACATACTTTGCAGCAATTGCGGATTTGTTTCCATCGCTTCTAGTTCAGTATCCAATTCTATGATACCTGCCCATGACGTTTTAAACGCTTTTTTAAAACTTAGAGAAACTTCTTCTAAAATAGCTAATTCGATTTCTGTAAAGCTTTCTTTTTCTAAGAAGTCTTTGCTTTCAATAATTTCTGAACTGCCGCACAACAATTCGATCATCTGCAACGTTACTTGCGGATTCAGTTCTACCACTTGTACCCCTTCTAAAGGATTCGAGTGGAACACGTTCATCCAAGTAAAACGAGGCACAGAATGGATAAACTCTTCAAAACTGACTTGTTCGATAGAAGCCAATTGAAGAGAAACATTATTACGTACTTGAGTAGTCAATTGATTTCCCACGATCTTAGCAAATTCCTCAAAAATCATTGTCAGAGTACTGATGTATTCTTTCGAAAGGCGAACGGGTCGCTTGAAATCATAAGCTTTTATTTTAGGCTTCTCAGCTTCTTCGAGTTCTTCTGAATCGATTTCCCCACTTTGCACGGCTTCCAATAAGGAGTCAATTTCTTGCTGTGATAAGACTTGTTTCACTATTCTCCCTCACTTTTAGGTAATAAAGCTTCCAAGTTAAGAACACTAACGATCTTATCTTTAATAGAAACCACTCCAGAAACTTTTCCTTGAGAGCTGTTGTCTGCAAGTTCAATATCAGCGGCATCTATATTGGTTACTTCTTCCACACTATCCACCATTAAAGCGATTTTCCCTTTTTCAGTCGATAAAATGATGGTCCTATTGTAGCACAAATCTTCTCCTGTGAGATCGGGATACAGCAATTGTTGAAAATTGATCAAAGTTAGGACTTCGCCTCGCAGATTGATCAGTCCTTGTACCCATTCTGGTGCAGTAGGTACAGGAGTCCAAGTTAACTGTTGCGTAATTTCTTCCACATTTTTGGATTCAATGGCATAGTAATTCTCTTTTATCGTAAACATCACAATTTGCATTCTTGTTCAACTCCAATTATTGAGTGACTTTGTCTAACGCTTGGATCACACGTCCTGTATCAAATGGTTTAACAATAAAGTCCAAGGCTCCGGCACGGATAGCGTCCATAACCATTGATTGCTGACCCATCGCACTGCACATCACAACTTTAGCATTGGCGTCAAAGGCTTTGATGCCTTTTAATGCGTCTACTCCGTCCATTTCCGGCATAGTGATGTCCATTGTAACGATATCCGGATTTTCAACTTTGTATTTTTCGATTGCATCGGCACCGTTTTCAGCCTCCGCTACCACAGTGTAACCATTTTTCTCCAAGATATCTTTCAATTTCATGCGCATAAATGCCGCGTCGTCTACAATCAGTACTCGTTTTGTCATTTTTTATTTCCCCTTTCAAACTCCTAATAAACTAAATAATTTCTCTAATACACCGGGTTTTGGAACGAAATACAAAGCTGCTTCCATTCGTTCGCCCATATAATAAAATTCATTTTTTAAAATTAATATCGTGTCATCGTATTGTCCGCTTTCCATATAGACACTACTTACTATGGCGCCAAACATGTCTTGTGTCAATAAAGGAATGGATGTCAATAAGTTAATATCCAACAGTTTTGTTACAGAATTTAAAAATGAATTGACTAAAATGTTGGCCAGCTCTTTTAAGGCCGAGTTGATCATCTCAGGACTAGCTGCTGCATCATCTGGCAACATGATAGAAGCTACGTGATTCATATCCTCTTCCAGCCCCACCAGCAAGAAGATGCCTTCTGCTTGTCCGATCATTCTCGTCATCACTGCATCAACAATCGTTTCTTCTGACATGACTTGTTGATACAAATCATCGTAAGCCAATACTTCAATTACCGGCACTGTCATTTGAACCGGCTTATTGATCAGCTGGGACAAACTGGTGGCCGCATTCCCGCCCCCAATGTTGATCACTTCTTTTAACGCATCTAGCTGTACACTATTAAACTCGGATGGCATTTTGAACACCTTGACTTTCATTGGTGATGGCTGTCACATCTAGAATCAACACGATTTCGCCATTTCCTAGAATAGTAGCTCCTGAATAGCTGGTCACGTTGGCCAATTCTTTCCCTAGATCTTTGATCACGATTTCTTGTTGCTTGATAACATCATCGATCATCAAAGCAAATCGATTCTCTCCTAATTTGACTATAATCAAATAGGGTTCTGGTGTGTCAACTTCTTGAACATTCAGTACATTCGTTAAACGGATGACTGGAGTGGCTCCGCCTTTGGTATAGATTTCTTGTTGATACGTTTGGATGATCTCGCCTGGACCTGGACTCACTACTTTTTCAATAATCCCTTGAGGAATCGCAAATGTACTTTCTCCAACTTTAATCAATAATGAATCGATGATTGATAAGGTCAATGGCAAATTGATTTTAAATGTCGTTCCTTGATTGATCGCACTAATGATTTCTATGTTTCCGCCTAAAGAATGGATTTTTTGTTGCACTACATCCATTCCGACTCCTCTACCAGAAATTCCGGTAACTGTTTTAGCCGTTGAAAAACCTGGATGGAAAATCAAATGCTGCAATTCGATATCGGTAAGTCCTGCAGTAGATATGCCTTTACGTTCAGCACTTTCTTTGATAGCTTGAGGATCTAGTCCTTTTCCGTCATCTCGCACCGTCAATACGACACGATTTCCTTCTTGATAAGCCGCAATTTGGATCAATCCAGCAGAATCTTTTCCAAGTTCTTGACGTCTGTCCGGCATTTCTACTCCATGGTCGGCAGCGTTTCGGATCAAATGGATCAACGGTTCGCCTAACTCGGAAACAACTGTCCGATCCAGCTCCGTTTCTCCGCCATCAATCACTAAATTGAATTTTTTGCCTAAATCATTTCCTAAATCACGAATCATCCTAGGGAAATTCGTCATCACCGTGCTGACGGGCTGCAGACGGATTTTTAATACTAGATCCTGCAATTCAGTCGTGATTCGAGCAAATTGCTCTAACGGTTCATCCATTTCTTTGATGTGGTTATCTTGACTGATACTTTCCAAACGAGTTCGGTAAATCAACAATTCTGACACGGCATTCAAAAAATCGTCCAGTTTAGTGATGTCTACACGAACGGTATGATTGGCATGAACAGCTTTTGCTGTGCTTTTTTTCTTGGTTTCTTTTTTAGTTTCCTTCACTTCTTCTACTGTTTCAACTTCAACTCGTTCTTCTTGAACTTGAATTTCATTTGAAATGATATCACTTTTTTCAAAGTGTTTGACTAAGACATCTTCAATTTCACTGTTGTTCAGCGCAGCTTCTTTGACTGTTTCAGCATTTGCTTGTGTCAACAGCACTACTTTGAAAATAGAACCAAAATCTTCTTTTTCTAGTGTTTCTGGATCTGGTTCAGAATAGAGTACTTCCCCTTGTTGGTCTAATTTGCTCATCACGAGAAATACGCGGGCATTTTTCATCCCACTGGTTTCTTCGATTTTAACCGTTACTACAAAGGCTTGGTAGCCATCTTCAGCCGCACTTTCAATGACTGAGACATCGGATTCATCGATAAAATGCAGTTGAGAATTGAAGTTATCATCTTTTTTTGCAGCTGGTTGGTCAGTAGTTGAAGCAACTGATCCTCCTTCAGAAACTGCGTTCAGACGTCCCACTAGTTCAGCTACGTCTAAATCTCCTTCGCCGCCTTCTCGTAAATCTTCCACAATGGCGGATATAGAATCCAAACAGTCAAAAATAAGTCCAATGGATTGAGAATCTGCTTTGATCGTTTCTTTCTTTAATAAATCAAATACGTTTTCCATTTTATGTGTCAGTTTAGCTAATGAGTCATATCCCATTGTGCCAGCCATTCCTTTTAATGTATGAGCGGAACGGAACATCTCATTCATAATATCTTGATTATCTGGATCATTTTCTAATTCCAACACACAATCATTCAAACTTTGGATATGTGCATCCGATTCTTCGAAAAACAATTCAAGGTATTTACTATTGTCATCCATTGAATCCCCTCCTCGTATAATATATTTGTTCTGTTACTAGATGTGTCTTTCGAGCTTGAGCAAGCGACCTACGCATCCTGGTTTAGTTGAGCTGTGGTCGCTAGACACTCGAGAAAAAGATAAATTCAATTGAGGATAAAGAGCATCCTCATTTGAATTTCCTATTTTCTTGTCGTGTCTATCAAGCGACCTACGCATCCTGGTTTAGTTGAGCTGCGAGGCCTAGCAATTTTGCAAAAAAGATAAATTTTGTTTGGGGTAAAAAATACCCCAATCAAAATTTCCTATTTTTGCTTCATTGCTCCCAAGGCCTCTACGCATCCTGGTTTTTTTGATAGATAAATGATGTTACTTTTGTCAGGTTATATTGTGATGGATTGTAGATGGTTTCGGTAGCTCCTGCAAAGTAGAGTCCTCCGGGTATCAATGACTCGCTTATTTTACGGTAAATATCGTTTTTCACTTCATTTTTGAAGTAGATCATAACATTTCGGCATACGATGACATGATAGTTTTTAGGATAATCATCCGATATCAAGTCATGTCGCTTGAATTCAACGGTATGTTTGATCGAACTGTTAACAGCATACTTTCCCGCTTTTTCCTGAAAGTATTTGTCACGCAAATTGTATTCCAGATTTTTCAATTCATACTCGTTGTAAACTCCAACACGTGCTTTTTGTAAAATGGTTTCATCAATATCTGTAGCCAAAATTTTATTCTGTAATTTAACGTGATGTTTCGCTAAAATCATTGCGATAGAATACGCTTCAGCACCTGTTGAACAAGCTGCACTCCATATTTTCAACGAAGGAAATTTTGGAAGCAATTCATTGATCAGCTGCTCTTCAAACTCCTCAAAAATATCTTTGTTGCGAAAAAAGTCTGTTACGTTGATCGTGATATAGTCTAAAAATTTTTGTTTTGCTTCAGGATTTTTGTTGATGACATCTGCATATTCTTCCAATGTCTCAGCCCCGGCATTTTTCATACTGGTAGCGATCCGTCGCTGCAATTGTGTTTCTTTGTATCCATCTAAATTCAATTTCAGATTTTTAGTTGTCCATTGATAAAAGAATTCATAGTTTAGTTCCATTAGCTCACCTTTATCATTTGATTTAGAATCTCAGAGATCTCTTTTAATCCAATACATTGATCCACTACACCATTTTCGACAGCATTCTTGGGCATCCCGTAAACAACAGAAGTTTCTTCATTTTGTGCAAGGGAATAGCCGCCTGCAGCTTTGATGTCATACAGCCCTTGAGTTCCATCGTATCCCATTCCTGTCAGGATTACGCCTAGTACTTTAGAGCCATATTCTTTCGCTACGGATTCAAATAAAATATCCACCGCCGGGCGAACGCCATGCATTTTAGGTGTAGACAATAAACGGATCGTTTTATTGTCAACTATCATATGGTAATTCCCAGGAGCAATGTATACGGCCCCTTGTTCCACAGGTAAACCATCTACAGCTTCTACAACGGTCACATTTGATTCAGCATTGAGGCGATTAGCGAATGACGCCGTGAAACCTGCCGGCATATGCTGCACCACAAGAACAGGTATTGATAGATCCGCCGGAAAAAGCGGGATCAGCTGCATCAATGCTCTTGGGCCTCCTGTTGAAGCACCGATTGTAATAGCTTCTACTTTTTTGGGGAGGTCTTGATTTGAAAAAACCGTTTTTTCTGAAATTCTTTTCCTTACTGGCGGATTTTTTTTCAGCGGTTTCTCTTTTCGCACCCATTCATTTTTAAACAATGATTTAATACGGTACTCCAATTCTTTTTTAAATTCAGTGGAAGTGTTCTTTAAATCTTGCGGTTTACCGATAAAATCTTCCGCACCACTTTCCAAGGCTTTTATAGTAACGTCTTCTCCACCTTGAGAGCTCATCATGATGATTCGAATCGATGTCTTTTCCTTGATGAGTTTTAAAGCTTCAAACCCACTAAGTCCCGGCATGTTCACATCCATTAAAATGATGTCCGGCTTAAGGGTATCTAATCTGCGGATAGTATCTCTTCCACTTCTAGAAGTACCAATGACTTCTAATCCCGCAGTATCAGAGAGAATATCCGAAAATATTTTTCGCATAAATGGCGAATCATCGACTATAAACACTTTAATACTCATTTCTTCATTCCTTTACCTTTCATAAAATACTAATATCGCGATTCGCATTTCGTACCTTCACTTCGAACTTACCTAGATCCACTATCATCGTTCTTCCTATATTACCGCCTGTATTTTGTCCCAGTAATGGAATTTTCATCTCGTTAAGACTGGCTATGACAGCCTTGATATTTCTCTCACCGATCGATTCGCCTTCTCCTTGGCTGGTAAACTGAAACATGTTGGCTCCACCTGCTATTTTTGCTACCAGCTGATGGTGCTTTGTTTGCTTTCTGATTTCTTCCACCATTTGCGGAAGAGCCAAATCAGCAAATTTTTCTACTTTATAGGGTGGTTTAAACATGGTACTATCCGGCAGCATGACGTGACTCAAACCGCCGACTTTAGTAATGGGATCATAAATCGCAATTCCTACACATGAACCCAATGCAATAGTGATCAACGTATCTGGATAAGTTGCCAATTTATAGTCTGATATTCTTACTTTTATTTCTTCTGACATTCATTGTTCACCACTTCTTTACATGCAGAAGAGGACTCGTTTTCCATCATTAGATTCATTCTGCTTTCTCTTTCGCAAATGTTTCTATAATCGATAACAATTCATCTTCTCCCTCATTTGAAAATAAGTTGTTCACTTCTATGACTGTAATGATCGTGTCTTCTGTTCTAATAATGGCGTGGATGCTTTTCTTTTTCTGTCCATCTGTTTTAGTTTCATTCGAAGACTGGAGTTGCTGATCGTTGAAATCTCGAACAGAAATCACATCATCTACGATCAAACCGATTTTTTGTTTTTTCCAAAAAGCTACAATCACTTTGGTTTGTTCTGTTCGTTGGTATGTTTCATTAAATAATCGTTCGTTCATGTCTACAATAGGAAGAACTTCTTCATTATAATCAATGACTCCTTTAATGTAGCTTGATGTATCTGGAATCAATGTTATATCTTCCAACAACAAAATTCGTTCAGTAGCATCAATATTTATAGCAATTTTTTGATGATTGCACATGAAAATAATGTGCTTTTCCATAGCTTCACCTGCTCTCTTAAACGGCTATGTCAGCCGACCTTTCACTTCTTGACTGCGAAAGGTCGGCTGGCTGGCTCATTCTTTATATTCCTTCTAATGAAAGTTCCGTTGATTCTCCCAGAGTTTCACTGTCTTTACTTGCTGTATCTTGATCGTCATCTTGCAATTTGAACTGGTTGGCTACTTCGTTTAATTCTCCGGCTACCTTTTCCAAATCTGTAATGTGGGCACTAAATTCTTCCATTGTAGCTAATATTTCTTCAGCATTTGCGGAAACTTCTTCGGTTCCAGCAGAATTTTCTTCAGCTGAAGCTGCAATATTCTCAATAGAAAGCACTACTTCATCTTTTTTAGCTATAATGGATTCATTTAATTCCGACACACTGTTGATATCTTGCAGCAATAGATCCATTTCATCCGTAACCGTATTGGCTGCGTCAATAGCTTGATCGATAAAGGCCGTTTGCTTTTCGCTTCCCTCATTGGTTTCTTGTACTTTGTCCACCATGTTTTTAGATTTACGCTGGATAGTTCCAATAATTTGACTGATTTCTTTAGTAGAAGAAGAACTTTTTTCAGCTAACTTCCGAACCTCATCCGCAACGACCGCAAATCCTTTTCCAGCTTCTCCTGCTCGAGCCGCTTCTATAGCTGCATTTAAAGCTAACAAATTCGTTTGTTTAGAGATGTCGCGAATGGCCTGAACAATTTTATCCACATTTTGGATTTCAACATTGACACTATCAATGTTTTCTTTTAAGTTCATCATCATCGCAATAGTTCCTTGCCAATTTTCATACACATAGAACAGCTTTTCACTGCTGTTCATATTAGCATCAGAAGTATCATTGATATGAAGTTGCATTTTTCCTAAGCTGACTTCAATTTGATTGAATACATTCACTAATTCATCCATTTTCTCGGCCGTAGTAGCTGTATCTTGTGTTTGTAATCCAGTTGCTTCAGCAATGCCCGTGATTGTCTCTGAGACTTCTTCTGTAGCTGAGGACGTTTGTTTAGAGATCTCTTGCATCGTTTCCGTCATATCCGTCAACAGAATGCTGTCATGCTGAATTTGCCCAACAGTTTGATTGAATCGAGCAGCCATTTCGTTAAAATGATACGCAATTTGCCCAAATTCATTGCTGTCACCGCTTATTTTTGTAGCTTTGATCTCTTTCTTCCAGTTAAGCAGCTTGCTTTCAAATGTAAATGCCAAATCATCTTCGGTTAAGCGAGCAGCTAAATCCCCATTTTTTAATTTGTCAAAGGCTTGAGCAAATAGGGATGTGATACGTGTCAAGTATTTTGCGACCAATAAAGCCAATAGGATAGCAATGACTATTCCAATCAGGATCAACACCCATAACAATTTTATACTTGCGCTTGTTTCAGGAGCCATTTCTCCTTCTTCTACAATGGAATAAACCGTTAAGCCTAAGGTAGGCAATTTTTGGTAATAAGCGTCAATGTCCTCGTTGCGTTCGTTAGTGACAAATCCTCTTTCTTCATAAGCAGTAGTAAACAGAGGACTGCTCACAATGGAAGCATCTACTTCCGAAGCTTTTTGAGACATCAACACTTTCCCGGCAGTGTCTGCTACAAAAAAGTAACCGGTATTTCCAATATTCAAATTAGAGATCGCATCATTGAATTCAGTCAATACTAGATCAAAAGCCAATACACCCATTAAAGATCCGCCTTGATAAATGGTTTTAGAACCTGTAACGATTTGTTCTGCAGTGGCCGTATTGGTATACGGTGCGCTCCAGTAAACTTTCCCTTTAGCGTCTAATGCGCCGGTATACCATTCTCGTGTGGTAGGATCGTAATTTTCGTATACTCCCGTTGTAGTGGCAATGATTTCTTTTTCTACAGGAGCATATAATGCATTTCCAATGTTGCTGTTTGTTGTTTGGATCATGCTTAAATTATTCCAAATATCTGAACGTACCGATTCGTCCTCAGCTATTTGCCAAAAAACTTCTTCTTTAGCCAATAAATCCAAACTGACTTCCATTGATTTAGCGGTTGCTTCTAATTGATTCGCTAAAATAGAAGTCATATCTTTTTCGCTGGCTTCAATGCGATCAGCCAGTAATTTATTTGAACTGTTCAAAGACAGTGCCAAAGCTGCAATAACTGGTACAATCACCAACAATACAATCAAAAAGATAACGGGATATTTAATACTTTTTTTCCGTTCTCCCTTTGTATGTGCCGCTTTTCTCCATTGAATGGTCTTTATTTTTCCCCACATTCGCTTTACTGTATCCAAAAATCTGTCAGCCATCGTTTATTCCCCTTCAACTATAAAGTCAGTGCATGTAAAAATCTCCTTTTAAATCAAACCCATAAACTGTCGCGTCTAACCTATTCAACAGTCGAATAGATCTTTTTATTCTGCTGTTAATGTAAAGTGCTGTACCAAACTATTCAATTCTTCAGCTAATTCTGAAACTTGGGCAGCACTTGCAGATACTTCATCCATTGAACCAGAAATTTCTTGTGAAGCTGCTGACGTTTCTTCGACTCCTGCAGCAGATTCTTCGGAAACAGAAGCAATATCTCCGATAGAAATATCCATTTCTTTACTGTAAGCCAAAATATCTTGTAAATTAGCCGTAATTTTATTTACGCCGCTTGTAATATGTGAGATTTCAGCATTGATTGAACTCAACGTCATTCCTGTTTGTTTGATTTGTGCTGAGCCCTCGGTTACTTCTCTGTATCCGCTGCTTAAAGAGTCCATTACATCGAAAGATTCATTTTGAATCGTTTGGACAAAGTTGGTAATGTCTTTCACTGAGTTAGAGGTTTGTTCCGCTAATTTACGCACTTCATCCGCTACTACGGCAAATCCTTTACCGTGTTCCCCTGCACGCGCTGCTTCAATAGCTGCGTTCAACGCTAACAAGTTCGTTTGATCTGCTACATCTTTGATAACTTCTACCAATTTAGAAATTTCATTGGTTTGAGTGTTCAATCCAAACATTTTTTCAACGGCTTGACTGACTACATTGTCAATTTTAGTCATTTGTTCTGTTGAAGTGTTCATGAGAACTTGTCCGTTTTCAGACATTTCCAAGATATGAGCTGATTTTGTCTTAGCTTCACTGCTGGTTTCGTTAGCATCTTCAATAATCTTTACAAATGAATCCATCATAACGGCTAGTTCAGAAGCTGTCTCTGCTTGAGTTTCTGATCCAGATGCCATTTCCTGCATTGTTGTTGCAATTTGTTCAGCACCGCTTTTCACTTCCAAAGTAGCTTGCGTCAATTCTTCACTATGGCTGGAAGTAGTAGCCGAAATCGCACTGGCTTCTTTTAACACTTCTGCCGTTTGGCTGCTCATTTCATTAGCTGCTGTCATCAATTCTCCGATTTCATCTTGAGAAGTAACCACAAGCGGTTCAGAACTTAAATCTCCGGCTGCCATAATTTGCATACGTTCTTTTAATTGTTTGATTGGTTTAGTCAGATTATTAGAAACGATCAAAGCAAACGCAATCCCGATAATTACGGTAAGTATTGAAATGATCACTAAATTTGTAGCCATCATAGTACCGGATTGATTAACTTCTTGAGCTATTTCTTGAATTTCTTCTTCTCGATGAGCTGATAGTTCGTTAAAGGACTGAATCAATGCATCTCCTCGAGGAATAACTTCGGTCAACATCGTCATTTCAGCATAGGCAGTGTCCTCTCTCTCCATTGCTGAAATGACCTCATCTGTAAATGCTCCCCATTTAGTCTTTTGGTCAACTAACTCTTCAGCTTCAGGTGAACTGGATTTAGTTAAAAATTCATTCTCTAAAGCAATACTCGCATCGATTCTGTCATTGAACTTCTCTAAATACTGTGTGTCATCTGAAATCACATAGGCTTGTAGTAAATTCATGCGTTCAGCCATATTATTTGCAATGCCTTCATCTAAAATCAATAATGCCATATCTTCTTCTAATACTTTTTTCACAGCGTTATTTTGATTCGTAACACTGAATAAGTTGAATCCACTGCTGATCAAGACCAATAAAATGATGACACCAAAATTCATTAACAATTTTCCTTTGATCGTTTTCGCATTAAATTTACCTTTTAAGCTCCGAGATCGTTTTTTTAGATTATCTAAGTTTGTTTCATTTATATTGTTTGTAGTTTCCATTAGTTCTATTCCCTCACTTTTCTTATGTACATTTCTTTGCCTCACCGATACCTTTTCTTCCCTCCTCTTTTATGAAGCCCTCCCTATTTTTATCGCTGTAACCCATATCGGAAAAAAACAGCGTATATTAAGGAAAATAATGTGAATACTTTGTCACATTTTTGGATTACTACATTTTATTTAGTGGGTCTTCTATTTATATTTGAATTGGTAAATGGAATGCTTTCTTGTATACTGAAATTATTGGTTTTATCGGCATAGAAAGGTTGTGTGCTAAGGATGCACGTTTATATTGATGCGGATGCAAGTCCAGTGAAAAATATTGTGATCGAAGAGGGATTAAAACGCGGTCTTCCAGTCACCTTAGTAACCAGTATTGCACATTATTCTACCACTGAGTATCCACCAGGAGTTCAGACAGTTTATGTCGATACCGGAGCAGAAGCAGCTGACTACCGAATTATGCAGCTGGTAAAAAAAGAGGATCTATTGATCACTCAAGACTATGGTCTAGCTTCATTGTGTTTAGCAAAAGGCTGTTTAGTTTTACACCACACTGGTTTCCGTTATACTGCTGACAATATCGATCAGCTGTTGCAATCTCGCTACTTGAGCGCCATGGTGCGAAAAAGCGGCAAACGGACTAAAGGACCGAAACCCTTTACTAATGAAGACCGGGATAAATTCAGAGAGTCGCTAAAGGGCGTTTTGGATTCTGTAGTATAAAAAAAGGTGCCAG
This sequence comes from Desemzia sp. FAM 23989, assembly GCF_045528345.1. Lineage (NCBI taxonomy): Bacteria > Bacillati > Bacillota > Bacilli > Lactobacillales > Carnobacteriaceae > Desemzia > Desemzia sp. FAM 23989. The sequence continues at coordinate 60,904 of NZ_JBGQQT010000008.1, forward strand.
CTATTTTTCGCTGACACCTTTTTTTGCAGCTGATTGTCTGAGTTAAGTAGTGTCTAAAGTGATGTGTGTGGGTTGTGTTTCTCATCGAGTGAGTGGTTATTTTGAGTTCACTTGATGAATAAAGCGGGTTTTCTCATCGAGTGAGCGATTATTTTGAGTTCACTTGATGAATAAAGCGGGTTTTCTCATCGAGTGAGCGGTTATTTTGAGTTCACTTGATGAATAAAGCGGGTTTTCTCATCGAGTGAGCGATTATTTTAGACTCACTTGATGAATAAAGGGGAATGGAGTTCGTAAAAAGTACTTTTGTAGTGGCCATGTGTATGAGAATGTCTCGCCAATACCCGTTGAACACGCTGTTCATCATATTCTTCTCCACACCAAAGAGTAATGAGTCGTTTCGTGACGTTCAATCCCGGATAAAGCAGATGACATTCGTCTGCCGAACGTATGATAGCATCTGAGGCCGTTTCTTTATACCCGCAAGCAGAACAGATGCGATTTTGACGCGTGTTTATATGATCAAATGAAAAACAGCGCGGACAGATAATTCCTTTCTTTAACACGGAAAAATCATATTGTGGCAAATCAAGCGGTCGATAGTTATCTATATGCAATGCGCACAACTGATTAGCAAGCTGACTCTGAGCCACGTTTGTCACTGAAGTTATTTTTGCCATCTGCTCAAAGTGGCGGGGTAATTGGTTTGCGAATATAAATGGTTTATCCCTAGGAAGTTCATATAAATAAAAGTCTGGATTGATAAAGACGACTTTCGATTTTATTTCCATTTGAAAGCCAAGTTTACGGACTAAATTATGAAGAAGTGGCTGACTACGATGGACTTGAGTTAGAGGATCCGAGATGATGAAATCCGACTGCCCATGAAGAGCCCCGTTTTTGTAATCATAACTGCCAGAATAATTTTTTATTTCATAAAGAAAAATCGTATTTTCCTTTAAAATAAGACAATCAATTTGAAACATTTGTCCATTTTCCTTAAGCAATAAATCGTTTATCACGAGATTATCAGCTGGCAGGATTTCTGGATAGATGTCAAAATCTGTTTCACCTTCGAAACCCTTAGTATGGTTGGAATACTCTTTTTTTTCTAAAACTTTGAGGTCGGTTCGGTAATTCAAAGATTCTAAAACTCTAAGTGTCAATGGCTTGGATCGTTTCTTGATAATCATAAAAAAGCTCCTCTCACAAAATAGTCATTACTCTATACTATTCGCAAAAAAAGGTTTGAATCTTTAAATGAATTGGATTTTATTATTCAAGTGGAAATTTAAAATAAGTTCAGTTGACGAATAAAACGTGTTTTCTCATTAAGTGAACAATATTTTCAGGCTCACTTGATGAGTAAAGCCACTTTACGCATCAAGTGAACAATAGTTTTGGGCTCACTTGAGGAATAAAGTGTCACCCTAATACTTTCTCATAAAAAATGACTCCAAAAATTAGATTTTACTCTAATTTTTGGAGTCATTATCTTTCTCATTGCCACATTTTTTTATCTTGGTGTTCCAAAAATTTGAGTAGCGTAGAGGACTTCCCCATCATAATGAATGCCTATGCCTACTTCTTCAAATTCAGGTTTGACCATATTTTCGTAATGCCCTTCACTGTTCTTCCAACCGTCAAAAATAACATCAGCCATACCGAGTTCATCTAAATAATAAGTAGCCATGGCTAAGTTTTCTCCTGCCAGTTGATAGCGGTATTCGTGACTTGCTTCTTCTAAAACAGTAAATGGATCGCTGCCATCTGGGCGAGTGTGTTCAAACAGTTCTTCCGTTTCGAGTGCACGTTGATCTGCAGCCAACTTTAATAGCTGGTTTTTCGTTACCGGTTGAACACCTACTTCAGTTCTTAATTCATTGAGCAATTCAAAAATTCGATTTTCGATAATTTTATAATCTATTTCTTCAGAACTGTTTTCAATTGCTGCTTCTTGTTGTTCAGTTTCATTCACTGAGTTTGAGTTAGTTTCTTCTTCAGGCAAATCTACTTGCATTCCTGGACTGAATTCATTTGGAACAGGAATCATATCGACGACATCATACAATAATTGTCCGACTTGAGTTCCATCTAATATATTGGTCGCTGCCAGCCAAAACCCGAACATTATCGAAATTAAAACGCTAACGATAAAACCTAGTAATTTTGTCATCTAAGCTTCCTTTCTATTTTTTCTTAGAATAATTATACCAGATATCCACTTATCATGTTGTGAACAATTCTTTTTGACGAAAAGTGACCAGCAAATAGAAAAAAATGGAAGTAAAGATATACAAAAACAAGCCACTCATCTTTAGCAGAGTAGCTTGTTAGATAGTAAATCAACTTAATCTTCTTTTAAAAGGATATTCAATACTAGTGCAACGATAGTTCCAGCTGAAATGCCTGAAGAAAATAATCCACCAAGAATGCCAGGTAATCCTGCCACAACTTCCGGTCTGAAAGCAACACCCAGACCCACTCCAATGGCAGAAGAAACGATCAATAAGTTGCGGTTGTTCATTTTGACGCGTGAAAGTGATTTGATTCCTGCTCCAGCCACTGTACCGAACATTAGAATTCCAGCTCCACCTAACACCGGCATCGGCATAATAGACACCAATGTTGCAAATTTAGGGAAGAAGCTCATTGAGATCAAAATAAATCCAGCAGCAATCGCTACAGTACGTGAAGCGTTTCTAGTCAATGGAATCAAACCAGCATTTTGACTAAATGTAGCAACCGGTCCAGACCCTAGAGCTGGTCCAATAAAGGAGCCCACTCCATCTGCACGAACGCCATTTGCAATGTCCTCGTCAGATAATTTTGTTTGTGTTACTTCACCGATCGTTTGCATAACTCCCACTGTTTCAATAACCGTTACTAAATACCCAGCTAAGAATGGAATCGCAAAACGAATGTCAAATGAAATTCCAAATTTGAACAATTGAGGGAAAGCAAACCATTTTGCTTGAGCTACTTGAGAGAAATCTACCATTCCAAGCGGGATACAAACGATGTACCCTACTACGATACCGATCAAGACAGCTGCTGGTGCGATACGGCTGCTGCCATAATGGTTGATAGCCAGAATAATCAAAAATACAAGAGTAGCGATAATCAAGTTAAACGGATCTCCATAACTCGCAGCGCCTACACCACCGCCGACCCATTCAAAGGCAACTGGCATAAGAGTCATTCCCATCAGAGCAATGACTGAGCCCGTTACAACAGGAGGAAAAAATTTCATTAACGGTTTGACGAAATAACTAAGACCAATCTCCAGTAAAGCTCCCATCATCGTTCCGCCTAAATACCCTGCAATTCCGCCGCCCATCGTATTGATGACCGCATTAGCAGGACCGACAAAGCCAAAATCTGTGCCCATGATTGTTGGGACTCCAGCACCAACTCTAAAATGTTTAGGGCCGAAACCTTTTGATTGAATAATAGAAACAATTCCTGAAACCAATAATGCAGCACTGATCATATAAGCTGTATCCGTTACACCAAATCCAGCAATCCCAGCAATGACTAAGGGAACAGCTACCAAGCCTCCAAAAGCGGTTAATACATTTTGAAAACCTAAAATAGTTGTGGTCACAAGATCTGGTTTGTCCTCAATGCCATAGTTTAAAGTTAAACTGTCGTCCTGTTCCTTTAAATTTCCCGCGTTTCTGCCAACTACCTGATGCTGCATGTTCTCTTCCACGTTAATCCTCCTGTTTTAACGAACTTTTATTTTATGCTATTATCTAATCGTTCGTTTATTAATGTGATAGTGCCATTATAATCCCCGTTGTTAGAATTGTAAAGCATTTTAGCGAACATTTTTATATTAGTTATTTCAAATCATTCGCTTTTGTGCTCATTTCTATTCTTATAACACTTTCTCATACATAATATAGCTTAAATGAATTCTTTTTAAGAAATCATTGAGGACAATTTTATGTTGTGGTAAACTATAGACGTATTTATGAAAGCGTTTCCTGCTATTCTTTATTGCTCGCTAATTCACATAAACAAAAATTTAAAGGAGGACTTACAATGTCAAACTACTTAGAATGGGATTTTTTGACAGATTTTGTTGAAAAAGCCTTTGTTGCTTATGGAGTACCAGAAGAAGATGCCAAAATTTGTGCGGATGTCTTATTGCAGTCAGACAAAAAAGGAATCGAAAGTCACGGTGTAAATCGTTTTAAACCGATTTACATAGACCGGATAAAAGATGGTGTACAGAATCCAGTCACAAACTTTGAAATTTTACGTGAAACTCCTACTACTGTTGTTGTGGATGGTCATGACGGAATGGGTCAAGTAATTGGATATCGTTCAATGAAAATGGCTATTGAAAAAGCGAAGAAATATGGCATGGGGATGGTGGCGGTTCGCAATTCTACCCATTACGGAATCGCTGGATATCATACGGATATGGCGGCTGATGCCGGATGCATCGGTATGTCCGGAACAAATGCTCGTCCTTCTATCGCCCCTACTTTTGGAGTCGAAAATAAATTGGGAACCAACCCGTTAACGGTTAGTTTTCCAACAGATGAAGCTTTCCACTTCTCATTAGACTGCGCAACATCTATTATACAAAGAGGAAAAATTGAATTGTATGCACGTGAAGGCAAAGATACTCCTGAGGGAACCGTCATTGGACGCGATGGATCGGCCCTTACCGACTCCAACCAAATTTTAAATGATCTCCAATCTGGTGAAGCAGCCTTAGCTCCATTAGGCGGAATCGGAGAAGAACTGTCTGGCTATAAAGGTTACGGATATGCTACTATTGTAGAGGTATTATCTGCTGCTTTGCAGCAAGGGAGCTTTTTGAGTATGTTGTCAGGAATCGGGGAAAATGGAGAAAAAACAAAATTCCATTTAGGACATTTCTTTATTGCGATCGATACTGAAGCATTTATGGGATTGGACAGCTTTAAGAAAACTGCTGGAGACATTATGCGCGAATTACGGACCTCTGAAAAAGCACCCGGAGCAGAACGGATCTATACAGCAGGAGAAAAAGAATATTTGATTTGGAAAGAACGGGAAAAAACAGGATTGCCGGTAAATGAATCTGTTCAAAAAGAACTGTTGGCGATTCGAGACGATGCCGGACTTACCGACTTTCATTTCCCATTTGAAAATTGAGGAGACCTTGATATGGATGTAAGAAAAGAAGCATTAGAAAAGCATTACGAATGGAACGGTAAAATTGAAGTGATTAGCCGGGCTAAAATCACAAGTCGTGAAGATTTAGCTTTAGCCTACACCCCAGGAGTAGCTGAAGCTTGCTTAGCGATTGAAAAAGAGCCTGAAAAAGCCTACCAACTGACTCGAAGAAATAATTTAGTCGGCGTTATTACCAATGGAACAGCGGTACTGGGACTAGGAAACATTGGGCCAAGTGCCTCTATGCCGGTAATGGAGGGAAAATGTGTTTTATTTAAGGAGTTTGCAGATGTAGATGCTTTTCCGATTTGTATAGAAGCAACCGATGTAGACACCGCTGTTCAGACTATTCAGCAAATAGCCGGCAGTTTTGGGGGCATCAATTTAGAAGATATCGCTGCTCCAGAATGTTTTGAGATCGAGCGTCGTTTGAAAGAATCATTGGATATCCCTGTATTCCATGATGATCAGCATGGTACGGCAATCGTGGTAGTAGCGGGACTGATCAATGCTTTAAAATTAGTCAACAAGTCCTTTGGAGACATCAAGGTCGTAGTCAATGGAGCGGGATCTGCTGGTATCGCTGTCGCTAAACATTTGCTCAGTTTTGGAGTCAAGGATTTGATCCTAGCAGATAAAAAAGGCATCCTGTCATCAGCTTCTTCTGACTTGAACAGTGAGCAGCAAAAAATGATGGACGTCACTAATTTGGATAATGTTCAAGGAGACCTCGCAACAGCATTAGAAAGAGCTGACGTGTTTATCGGCGTCTCTGCTCCCAACATTTTAAGTACTGAAATGGTCAAAAAAATGAACCGGGATGCGATTGTGTTCGCGATGGCCAATCCGACTCCTGAAATCATGCCGGATAAAGCTAAAGAAGCTGGTGTGGCAGTTATTGGTACGGGACGCAGCGATTTCCCAAACCAGGTGAATAATGTATTGGCTTTCCCTGGTATCTTCAAAGGCGCTTTAGCTGTGAGAGCCAGTGACATCAATGAGGAAATGAAAATAGCGGCTTCGGTTGCCATTGCTGAGTTGATTGAACCAGCTGAATTGTCACCCGATTATATTATTCCAGATGCGTTGGATAAAAGAGTAGCTAGTGTCGTAACTGAAGCTGTAAAAAAAGCAGCTGTTGAGACTGGTGTAGCTAGAATTTAATAGCTTTTCTATTGGGAAATAGGACTATCATAAAAATGAGATAGTCCTATTTTGTTGTCTTGTGATGGCTATTGCAAGAAATAAAAAAATGGAGACGGATCTTACTAAGTGAATAGCGGCCATCTCACTCTGATGAAAAGTCCAAATGGCTCTTAATAAATAAATAGCAGCCATCTCACGCTGAGAAAAAGTCCAAATGGCTCTTAATAGGCAAATAGCGGCCATCTCACTCTGAGAAAAAGTCCAAATGGCTCTTAATAAGCAAATAGCAGCCATCTCACGCTGAGAAAAAGTTCAAATAGCTCTTAATAGGTAAATAGCGGCCATCTCACGCTGAGGAAAAGTCCAAATGGCTCTTAATAGGCAAATAGCAGCCATCTCACTCTGAGAAAAAGTCCAAATGGCTCTTATTAAGCGAATTGCGGCCATCTCACGCTGAGGAAAAGTCCAAATGGCTCTTAATAAACAAATAGCAGCCATCTCACTCTGAGAAAAAGTCCAAATGGCTCTTAATAAACGAATAGCGGCCATTTCGAACTAAAAAAAAGTCCAAATGGCTTTTACTAGCCAATAACAACTATTTGTGGGCAATAAAAAAAGAAGCTGCCTAAAAATCGACTCAACCCACTCGACTTTTGGACTAACTCCTCAGTTTAAACTATTAAATTACTAAGCTTAATTTTTTTTCACCACTACAAAGTAATTGTTTTCGCTATCTGCGAAATTAAATCCTTTACCAGACGATGTGGTCACCATCTCACCTACTGTTATGCCTTTTTGTTTGAATGTCTCATATAGTTCTTCTACATTTGGAGTGTAAAACATCAAAGATGGCGTAGTCAACGTCAGTTCAGGCTCTAATTTTGAAATAATTTTTTTGTCATGCAATATAAAACTGGTTTGTGCATCCATTGAAGGAACGATTTCTATCCATCTGATACCATTTTCAGTTTGGTCGTCTACAACAGAAAATCCGATTTGTTGTGTCCAAAAATTCTTAGCTTCTTCTTGATTATCGACGTACAACATAATTCTGCCTATTTCTTGAATCATATGTTGCTCCTTTCTTTTCTGCTCGCAAAACAAAAAGAGAACCTCTTGAAAAGCCTGTACTTTTCAAAAGGTCCATTATTTTTAAGACATCCCCGGTTTCAACACTACTTTAATGTTGTTGTCAGCTTTTTTATCAAATAAATCATACGCTTCAGCAGCTTTTTCCAAAGGCATCGTATGCGTAATGATATCGGTCGGGTCAAAATCTCCTCTTTCGATCATGTCGTATATCGTAGGCATCAAGTGAATAACTGGAGCCTGCCCCATTTTAATGTCCACATTTCGAGTAAAGAAATTCTGGAATGGGAAACTTGCAGCTGGTGTCATATATACTCCAGTGACCATAAGGGTACCGAATTTTTTAACACATTCACTCGCTGTTTGCAGTGGCGAATAAGAACCGCTTTGCAATGTTATAAAGTCTTTGGCTTTTTCTTTCGCTGGTTTCACTCCGTCCATTCCGACACAATCAATGACGATTTCGGCTCCGCCTTTTGTCATCTCGTACAATTGATCCCCAACTTCAGAAACATCAGAAAAATTAACGATCTCTACACCATTCATTTTTTTAGCATGTTGTAAGCGATGGTCTACATTATCGACGGCAATCACACGTTTGGCGCCTTTCATTTTGGCAAATTTTTGCACGAACAATCCTACTGGACCCGAACCTAGGACAATAACCGTATCGCCTGGCTTCATGCCGCTGTGCTCGACACTCCAATAAGCTGTTGGTAAAATATCAGATAAAAACAAGACTTTTTCATCCGGCAAATTGCTTTCAGGCACGACAAAGGAGGTGAAATCAGCAAAAGGTACTCGTAAGTATTCCGCTTGCCCTCCAGGATAGTTTCCGTTCATTTTACCAAATCCAAACAATCCACCTTGATCAAATATCGGATTCGGATTAGAATTGTCACATTGACTTTCCATATGATGGGCACAAAATTGACAGTCTCCACAGCCAATGTTAAACGGAATCACTACTCGGTCGCCTTTTTTAACTTTTTTGACGGCTGATCCCACTTCTTCTACGATTCCCATCGGCTCATGTCCGACCACATAATCTTCTTCCATTACCGGCTTTCCGTTATGGTACAAATGCAAATCAGATCCGCATATTGCTGTAGCGGTGATTCGAATCACCATATCTGTCGGCTCTTGAATCGTTGGATCCGGAACGGTTTTAACTTCCATTTTTTCATTTCCTTGCCAAGTTACTGCGCGCATACTATCTCTCCTCTTTTTATAAGATGATTGATGAAGCTGTGTATGTAAGCAGTTTAACATCTTTTTCATGGAGAATAAAAAGTTACGGCTTTAAAGAATGGTTCTTTTTCATCATTTTTTACGTTCCTTTTTCAATTGCGTCCAATGATTTTTGCGCATCAAAGGAAGGGCCACGGCTAACAGCACAGCTGTAAACGGAAAACCTCCATCTGAAGCCAACCATTCAAAAACGGATACCGGTACATATACGGCGTAAATAAAAATCATTAATCCTATGTAAATCTTGCGCCATTTTTTTCTGATATAGACATATCTATTACTCCTCTCTTTCAGTATCTCACTAAAAAATACCATAATTTATATAAATTTCCTAACAGATAGAATTAGAGTTGAAACATTATTTTCAGATGCATTCAACTTGTAAAAAGTGCTACACTGAATACACATCACAATTGTATGAAAGGATGAAAAACATGGAATATATAGAACAATCCCTTTATTACCTTAATAATCAAGAGCAGTCCACAGAAGATCTCAGCCCATTTGAACAATTAAGCGGGAAAAATGTGTACGAAGTCATTCGAGTCCGAGAAGGGATACCTCTTTTTCTGGAAGACCATTTGCATCGCTTCAGACGGTCTGCTTTATCAGTTGGAATTCCTTTGGCAGAGTCAGACGACGTATTGACGGAGCGTTTGTACCAATTAGTAGCCAAAAATGAAGTCTCCAATCAAAACATCAAATTGATTTTAAATAAAGATGTAGGCTTGCTGTCTTTTTTTACTAAGAGCCCTTACCCTCCAGAATCGTACTACCGCACAGGGATGAAAACAACTTTGCTGAAATTGGAAAGACAAGATCCTAATATCAAGATACAGCGGGAAGAATACCAAAAAACGGTGCTGGCGGAACGTGAAAAGACGGGTGCCTATGAAGTATTGCTAGTTGACCAGCACGACAATGTCACGGAAGGCAGCCGCTCGAATTTATTTATCGTTAAAGATGGTAAATTGCATACGTCCCCGGCGAAAACAGTGCTGTTGGGTATCGTTCGTTCAAAAGTAGTCTCTATTTGTCAGGAACAAGGCATTGAGATCGTGGAGCAACCTATTCCTGCTGCCGAATTATCGGTAATTGAAGGTGCCTTTATCTCAGGAACCGGCAATGATGTCTTGCCGATTGCTTCGATTGATGACATTGTACTCGACCCTGCCAAAAATCCTATTATCCAGACCATCATGACTGAATACAAACAATTAACAGAAAGCTATATCCTGCATCACAAGAATCGGTGATCTGATAACAGAAAAAACACGAAAAGTTCCTTTTACTGAACTTTTCGTGTTTCTTTTTTTGCTCTTCATCTTCTATCGTTGGTAAAGAAATTTCTTCCGGCCTATGGGGTTGCTTATGGAACACCATGGGAACGCCTTGAGCCGAAAACCGCGTCTCAAGACTTGCAAGCTTCAAACCCCGAGTAAAAGCTGAAGCTTAACTCGGGGTAATTCTCATTGCATCCTTTTCATGGTTATAAGCAACCCCATATTCCTCCATAAATTTCTAGAACTGAGTTTCTAATAGAGTTAGAGTTAAAAAGAAGTGTATTTTCTACTCACCAACGTCAAATGTTGTAGAACCTCTTTTTTTATGGCTCTCATCAAGAAATTTCTTCATCCACATTTTTGATGTAGAACGTTAATAGCTAGCTTATTTTAGCCAGTTCTTCCCTCAATGTTTCTGTTGGATGTTCCCCCAGCGGGTATTCGATCGCGATATTCACGGTGACCGGAACTCGTGACAGAATTTCTTTCGTCGGTACATCCCCTTCTCCATTCAAGGTTGGTGCAAGAGTTAATTTAGAGACATCTTTCAAATGAATATAGCTGATTTCCTCTTCCAATACTGCAAAACTTGTTAGTGGATCTTCATCCACATACAAGCAATTCCCTGTATCAAATGTGACGCTCACTGGCAAACTTTTCTCTTTTAACACTTGGATGAAATTGTAAAGAGTCTCTGCTTTAGCAAATGTTGGGTCTTGACCATTTTCCAACGTTAAATTCTCGATTCCGTAAGTATCCAATAAGCGACGCAAGGCATCCGCTTCTTCTTGAGGAACATCCGCAGCATATCCAGCAGTAAATTTCACTTGTTTAGCTCCCAGTAGTTGAGCTTCTTTAAAGTACCCTTCTAATTGATTTAGCAGCAATAATTTGTCTTCAAACAAGATTTCAGGAATGGCATAAAAAAGTTCGATCCCCAACTCGGCTGCTTCTAGCTGAATAGAGTTCAAATCTTCCTCGTCATGAACATATTCTCTTCGCACTTCGATTTTTGTGATCCCAGCAGCTTTAATCTCTTTAAAAAATTGTACTTGGCTGGTCGTTTCATTTACCGCTGCCTCATAAGCCAGCATATTGACTGCTAATTGATTGTTTTCCATTCTTATCCCATACTTTCTCTACTTTTATTGTGGTTCTTTAGGCTGATTGGTTTAGTGGAAATCACTTAAAACTTTAATGGCCTGAAAATGTAACACGCTTACTTTGTACGCCTTAGTCGCCTTGCTCCTATATTTTTTTTGTGCTTTAATTATACTATACCGATTTTTTTCATCAAAAGAAAGAAAGGGTGAATCTATTGAAGCAATCTGCCAAACGTTATGGGTTATTTTTGATCAGCGTCTGGATAATTGGTCTAGGTATCAGCATCATTACACAAAATAACCTTGGAACGACCGCTGTCACCAGTCTTCCTTTTGTATTAAACGCTATTTTTCCTTTCAGTTTCGGTACATTTACCATGCTGATGAATATTTTCTTCGTCTTTCTACAATTGCTGATCTTGAAAAAAGACTTTCAGAAAAAACAATACTTGCAATTTCTTGTCGGTCCTCTATTAGGACTCTCGATCGATTCAAACGGGACTGTCTTCAGCTTTTTACAAACTAGTCCTTATGCAGCCAAGCTCCTCTTTATTCTAATTGGTTGTGTGGTTTTAGCATTTGGGATATTTTTACAACTCTCTTCTCAGACCATTTACAATCCTAGTGAAGGAATCGTCAACACTTTAGCGATAGCATTTCACAAATCTTTTGGAAATGTAAAACTGATTTTTGACAATGGATTGATCGTCTTTTCTGTCATCCTTTCTTTAATTGTCTTGGGTAATGTTACTGGAATCCGAGAAGGAACAGTACTATCAGCTTTTCTGATTGGCCCTTTCACAAATTTCTTTAAGCAGCACCTCAGTACTTTTTTCAATTTGGCTCCAACTAAATAATTACTGTATAATGAGGAGGAAGAAAAATGCTAAAAGCTCTATATATCTTAAATGAAGGTTTATTTGATGCTGTTTATCCAAAAGAAGTCCAAACTGAAATAGCAGAACGTGTTGAAGTGCTTCATGGTCCTTTAACCAGTGAATCGTGTTTTGAACATCCTGAATTGCTGCAAGAAGTAGAAGTGATTTTTTCAGGCTGGGGGGCACCTGTTTTTGATGACTACTTTTTAAAATTAGCGCCTAATTTAAAAGCGATTTTTTACGCAGCCGGAACTATGAAATCATTTTTGACCGATGCTGTTTGGGAACGTAAACTGATTGTGACTACTGCCAATACAGCCAATGCCATCCCCGTAGCTGAATTTACGCTGAGTCAGATCTTATTTGCGTTAAAAAATGGTTGGGAATTGCGCGAACAAGTTCGACAAGACCGAACATATCAATTCGGTGATTTTCCATTTGTATTTGGCAATTACAATCGGAACATTGGGTTGATCTCACTAAGTCAAGTTGGCAGAAAAGTGTTGGACTATTTAAAACCCTTTAATGTAAATGTACTGGCTTATGATCCCTTTGTATCTGATCAAGAAGCTGCCGAACTGAACGTTACCAAAGTAACTTTAGCAGAATTATTTAAAGAGTCTGAAATCGTCTCCCTGCATTCTCCTTTGCTTCCTGAAACTACTGGAATGATCACTGGAGAATTATTGAAATCCATGAAACCACATGCGACTTTCATCAATACCGCACGGGGCGCTATCGTTAACGAAGATCAAATGATCGCTGTTTTGAAGGAAAGGACCGATTTAACAGCTGTTTTGGATGTCACTTATCCTGAGCCGCCCGTAATCGACTCGCCTTTATACAATATGAAAAATGTGGTTCTTACTCCGCACATTGCTGGGAGCGCAGGAACGGAAGTCGAACGAATGGGAGCTTATATGCTAAGCGAGTTGAAACATTACTTAGCCGACGAGCCATTAGATTATCAAATTACCAAAGAAAAATACCAACATATGGCTTAGGAGGATTTAAATGAAAACAGGATTGTGTTCCGTTACATTTCGTAACCGTTCTATAGAAGAGGTCGTTCAGCTGGCAAAAGAAGCTGAGCTTGAGGCTATTGAATGGGGAGGCAAAGGTCATGTGCCTCACGAAGATTTAAAGGCTGCAAAAAGAGCCGCTCGTCTTACTGAAGAAGCCGGATTAGTTGTGTCTTCTTATGGTTCTTACTACATAGCTGGATCTACTGAACCTTTTCAAGGTGTGTTAAGAACTGCTCAAGAACTAAATACTAAAATGATCCGTATCTGGGCCGGCGATGTTGGTTCTGATGAAACAGATGAAGCAAAATTCGATATGATCGTTCGTGATGTTAAACTGAATGCTCATTCGGCACAAAACCTTGGCATTACACTTAATTTTGAATACCACAGCAATACCTTGACCGATACTCCCGAAAGTGCCATTAAACTGTTGGAAGCCATCAATGAACCAAACGTAAAGTTGTATTGGCAGCTAGCTGAAAGCTTATCCTTTGGTCAACGTATAGCCAGTCTTCCATTATTGAAACCATGGTTGACGAATGTCCATGTTTTTCATTGGCAAGATTACCATACGCGTTATACGTTAGAAGAGGGGGCTAAAGAATGGGCTTCCTATTTTGAGATTCTCTCTCCTTCTACGTCACCCGAACACTTTGCTTTACTGGAATTTGTCAAAGACAACTCACCTGAACAAATGAAAAAAGACGCTGAAGACTTGAAGCAGTTGCTTCATCACGAGTAACACTACTCTCTTAAAATCCCCTCAGCCACTGACAAATTTTCTCAGTGGCTGAGGGGATTTTTTGTATGAATAGGTTTAGTTATCGAGTGAGCTTTTATTTTGTTGTCACTTGACTAATAAAGCGGGCTTATTCTTCAAGTGGGCTTTTATTTTGTTGTCACTTGACTAGTAAAGCAGGCTTATTCTTCGAGTGGGCTTTTATTTTGTTGTCACTTGACTAGTAAAGCGGGCTTATTCTTCAAGTGGGCTTTTATTTTGTTGTCACTTGACTAGTAAGGCAAGCTTATTCTTCGAGTGAGCTTTTATTTTGTTGTCACTTGACTAGTAAGGCAAGCTTATTCTTCGAGTGAGCTTTTATTTTGTTGTCACTTGACTAGTAAAGCGGGCTTATTCTTCAAGTGGGCTTTTATTTTGTTGTCACTTGACTAGTAAAGCGGGCTTATTCTTCAAGTGGGCTTTTATTTTATCGTCACTTGACTAATAAAGCGGACTTATTCTTCAAGTGAGCTTTTATTTTGTCGTCACTTGACTAATAAAGCGGGCTTATTCTTCAAGCGAGCTTTTATTTTGTTGTCACTTGACTAGTAAAGCGGGCTTATTCTTCAAGTGGGCTTTTATTTTGTTGTCACTTGACTAGTAAAGCGGGCTTATTCTTCGAGTGGGCTTTTATTTTGTCGTCACTTGACTAATAAAAGAATATTTAATTTGTTAGTCCGAAGTATGATTGAAAATTGATAGCTTTTTTTGAGGTTACTAATAAGAAAATAACTGTGATTCGTGCAATCATTAAGTTAAACGGGAAAAATCACCAAAAAAACGCTTAGCACAGGCAACGATGTTAAACATTTTTCATTTACAACTGTAGAGATAATCGAATCATATCTCTACAGTGAATATCATTTTCCCAAATGACTTCAGAATAGCGCTGAAGGAAAAAATCTTTATCCACACCGTCTATTCTAAATCCGCACTTTTGATACAAGGCTAGTTGTCCAATACTTGAATTTCCCGTACCGACCTCCATTATTTTGTATCCTTTTGTTGCTGCACGCTTAATGGAATCTTTGATCAATTGTTTTCCAAAGCCTTTGCCAGAATGATTTTCTGCTACAGCGATATTGATCAATTCTATGGTATCAGGCTTTGTCGCAACTAAGACGTAGGTTCCCATTATCTGATTGTCCCTCTCAGCTACATAACAATCCCCTCTCAGCAAATATTCTTCAATAATCTCTTTTGAAGGATCCGCTGACAGCAGTAATTCCATTGGCGGCTCTTCATTTGACTCTAATTTACGAATCAGCACATTTATACCCTGCCTTAGTCTTCATTTAGACTAATCCTTCTTTTTTCAATAATTTCATCATATTTACTTTACTGTCTGAGGCTACTTTTCGAATTTCCAATTCAATTCCTTTTTCATGTAAATATTTAAAAGCATCCACATCATTTTGGTCAACCGCAACGGCATTCGTAATCATTTTCTTTCCTTCTGCATAACTCATACTGCCTATATTGATAGTCTTTATGTCTGCATGGTTCTTCACGACTTTTACGACATCTTCAGGATTTGTAAATAGCAGCATTGCTTTGAAACCACTAAATCTAGGATCATGCGTGATGTCTACCATTTTTTTGACAGTGATCACATTTGCTTTTACTCCAGGTGGTACAGCTTGTTTCAACAACGTTTTACGTAATTCATCTTTAGCTACACTGTCGCTGACGACTAAAATACGGTTGGCTTTTGTTGTTTTGGTCCAAACAGTGGCTACTTGTCCGTGAATCAAGCGGTCATCAATACGGACCAATCGAATTTCCATACTCATAATAGGTTGTCTCTCCCTCTGCTTTTCAATAAACTTTCTAAATCAATTCGGTTAAAAAACATCCAGACTACGTTTAAGTGATGCATATGAAGACTTTTTATACTTGTTTTTCTCTCAACTTATTCTGATACATCGCTCCGACGAATTTCAATTCATTTTTCGAAACTTCTAGATTGAGACCATACAATACAGGAGCAATATTCTCCTCGATCAATAAAGCCAATTTAGGATCCACCTCGTCTACATCTTCTCCTGAATGGATTTCTTCACGTGTGACGATTCTTTCTAACATCCCGCACAGATGCAGCATGATACCTAGGTTAAAGGCATTTTCAAATACTTGGTCCAACTGTTTCTCCATCACATAACAAAAATCCCATACAGGTGTAATGATTTTTGCCGGGTTGATGTAGGTTACATACTGACTCATATAATCTACACATATCTCTTTAGACAAACGCGGCAAGATCTTTTGCTCCCCTTCTGATTCGATCCCCTCTAAGATATTATGCAGCCGATGTTTTCCATTACCCGCTAATAAAGCATCAATCGGAATAAAAGGCACTTGCAGTTGAGGATCGATCGAACCACAGGTAGCTATAACAGTATAATTTTTCTGCAGTTCTTTTAATTGCTCTTGATAATTCAAAATAGAGATCGGGATAATACTGATGTCGCTTTCTAGATATTCCGCTAAGATATCCTCAATGATCTTCTGCAGTTGAATAGCTGTTCCTTCTCCAGTAGCACATATCGTAACGATAATTTGAGGTTTATCTGTTTGTTTGGATAAAGAGTAGTTCTCTTCTGCAGCTATTTCAAGACTATTTTTTTGTGTAGAGTATCCCCTGAATCGCTTCAATTCTTGAGACATGGACACCAGGTCTTGATTGGAGAACTGTGTTTTTCTGGCAGCTTCAAGCAGCATAGGAGTTGTCACCATATCATGAGTCTCAATACGAATACCGGTTTCATTCATGATCTTTTGTCCAAATGTTACCAAAGAACCCATATCGGTCAGATACAACACTCCAGCCCCATTATCTGCTTCTTCAACAGCAGCTTTTACTTTTGGAAAAGCTTCATTAGGATTCATTTCCAATGGCATATCTACCGCATACAAATTAACAGAATTCAGCAATGTTGCGACCACTTCTTTCATGGAGGACGCTGTCGAAACTCCATGCGCTGCAATCACGATCCCTACTTGGCCTTGCTGTTCTTCTGTTCGTAAAGAAACCAGCAGCATCGTCAAATAATTGACCTCTACTGTGGGGACTACGATTTTGTAATACTGTTCAATCTCAGTTTTGACCGCTCGAGCAGCACGCTGTTCTTCTTGGTAATTCAATACAAACTCTTTTAAATGTACATTATTATTGTGTACGAATATTCCTTCTTGGATACGCTTGACGAAAGAACTGATGTGCAGACTCATCGCGTACAAGAATTTTTTTGAAAAATTGAATTGCAATATTTCTTCTACGATCTGCTGAATTTTTTTTGTTAGTTCAATGATCTCCACATCGACAATATCTTTCAGTCCGTCTTCTTTAGTCGAAAAAATCGTATTTTTATAAAAAGATTTTAAATGCAGATCGATATCGGTCGTGATAAAATGGTGGATTTCTTGATCAGAAACCGCGCTTTCCTTCAACATGGCTACTTTATCTCCAATAATTTCATATAAATTAAATGGCAATTCGTAAGTATCTGAATCAAATACCATAATATCGTCAATCGGCGTAATTGTAGTCCAAGGTTCTAAAAAATGAACAATTTCGTGTCTCAATCGTTGATTTAACGCAATAGAATCATATCCGTCTTCTAATATACTGGACATGCTGTCGTAGCGTAACGTGATTTCTGATCGATTGTTGACACTATCCAAAAATCCTCTGGCACAAACCATTTGGATCACTGACTTTAATTGTCCAACGTTTCCATATGTGACACTACCCAAGATGGCTTGCATGACTTTATCTTCTATTTGGATACTTTTTTGGATCCGTTTAGCTTCGATGCTCATTAAATATTTCAATAAATTGATCTGCTCGACAGCTGGACGATTTTGGAATGACGGCAGCGTAATAACGATGGGTATCCGTCGGTTAAAAGTTGCCAACAAAGCTGAATTTGGATCTTCTGTTGTGGCACAAACAATCCGCACATCAGCTTTTTTCTTTTCTCCCGTGTCTCCCATAGGTGAAAAAGAACCCGTATCCATAAAGTAAAACAACATCTCTTGTCCTTCAGGCGGCAGGCGATGGATCTCATCTAAGAACAGCATATTGTGGTTGGCTTTCTCCAATAACCCTTCACTACTGCTGATTGCTCCGGTGTAGGCACCCTTCACATGGCCAAACAAATGAGACATCAAAAGTTGCGGATTGTGCGCATAATCGGCACAATTCAACACCACCATCGTCTTATTTTTAGCAATCAATTTATTGTCTTGAGCATACTGATACATTGCATTTGCAAAATAAGTCTTCCCTGATCCAGTTGGACCTATAATCAGCGTGTTCAATCCTTTCGGCGGATAAAAAATAGCTGCTTTTGCCTGACTAATCTGACTAGTCAGACTGCCGCTTGCTCCAATCATATTATGGAATAGATCAGTAGCTGCTGATGACGATTCTTTTGAATTATTTTCTTTTTTGCTTGGAAATTCTTTAAAACTTCTGACCTTTTTTTCGAGCGGTCGATAATGATTGATCGTTGCGTCATAGTAACGAACCGGTCGCGTCTCCGTTTTGTCTAACTTACCTTCTCTGGTTAGTGTGTTAAGATCTTTTGACGCATTGCTGCGAAGAATGTCTAAGGACTCCGCAATTTCAAAAGCTGTTACCCCGCCACCGATTTCAATATCCCGATCTTTTAAATGACTGGTTTTTTCCAATACGTAAGCTAGTACCTTATCTTTTCTTTTCATCTTGTTCCTCCTTAGAAAAAAATAAAAGCACTTACATTTCTCGTTTTAAGTTTAGTGTATCATTATTTTTGACACACTGCATCTTCTTTTTCCAAATTTGTTGATTGAAAAATAATTTAGTGATCTTGTTATATACAAAAATTGACACATCTTACTACCGAGCCTAAGGTGTGTCTTAAAACTACTTTGAAAAGAGATAAATAGTTTTGATTTTCATCATGTAACGTTTGTTGACAATCAAAGTTACCTTCTATTTTAGAGCAACAGCAGCTTATTGATACAACGGCTTCAAAAAACTACATTTCTTGAATCCCGAGCAATATTTCATTGATAATGTGGTTGTTCGCGATGTTCAAAACACATTCTTCATCAAGGCGGTTTTTGCCTTGATGTTCAAAATGCATTCTTCATCAAGGCGGTTTTTGCCTTGATGTTCAAATCGGATTCTTCATCAAGGCGGTTTTTGCCTTGATGTTCAAAATGCATTCTTCATCAAGGCGGTTTTTGCCTTGATGTTCAAAATGCATTCTTCATCAAGGCGGTTTTTGCCTTGATGTTCAAAATGCATTCTTCATCAAGGCGGTTTTTGCCTTGATGTTCAAAACGCATTCTTCATCAAGGCGGTTTTTGCCTTGATGTTCAAAACACATTCTTCATCAAGACGGTTTTTGCCTTGATGTTCAAAACACATTCTTCATCAAGGCGGTTTTTGCCTTGATGTTCAAATCGGATTCTTCATCAAGGCGGTTTTTGCCTTGATGTTCAAAATGCATTCTTCATCAAGGCGGTTTTTGCCTTGATGTTCAAAACACATTCTTCATCAAGGCGGTTTTTGCCTTGATGTTCAAATCGGATTCTTCATCAAGGCGGTTTTTGCCTTGATGTTCAAAACACATTCTTCATCAAGGCTGGTTTTGCCTTGATGTTCAAAACGTATTCTTCATCACCAACTCAAATAGTGTACAACTATAGTTTCAAGACACATCCTAATCAAAAAAAGCTGAGATAAAGTATCCCAGCTCCTGTCCTGACTAAAATAAAGTCATTATTCTTTTCTTAACTGACACCAATGACTTCTTTTTGATTGTCTTTTTGCAGCCACTTTTCAATATCCAGATCTGTTCCCAACACTTTGTGGGTTCCTTCAATAATGTGCAGCTTTCCTTCACTGTAGTTTAACCCACTTGCAGCATAATCATAGGTTAGAGAAGTCCGTTTCTTTTCCAACACTGGATTTGGATGCGGAATGGCTGAAATCAATGATTTGGTATAAGGGTGTAAGGGATTGTTAAAAATCTCTTCTGTTGTCCCCGTTTCTAATAAATGCCCCAAATGCAATACACCGATCCGATCAGAAATGTAGCGGACCATAGACAAATCATGCGCAATAAACAGATAAGCCACATTAGTTTCTTTTTGGATATCCTTCATCAAGTTCACTATCTGAGCTTGAATAGAAACGTCCAACGCACTGATCGCTTCATCTGCAATAATGAGATCCGGATCCATGATCAATGCCCGAGCGATCCCAATCCGCTGCCGCTGTCCTCCTGAAAATTGATTGGGATAGCGATTGGCGAATTCACGAGATAAACCCACACGCTCTAATATCTCAATGACCTGCTCTTCTCTTTCTTTTTTAGAACCAGCCTTACCATGAATATCTAACCCTTGGGCAATAATATCCATGACGGTTTTTCTCGGATTCAGACTAGCCATTGGATCTTGAAAAATCATTTGCATCTTAGTGCGCATCATATCATTCGTTTCCCTAGAGAGCTTCCCAGAGATGTCTTGTTCGTTAAAGGTCATTTTACCCTCTGTGATATCGTACAGTCGAATGACCGAACGGCCGATAGTGGATTTTCCGCTGCCTGATTCCCCAACTAACCCATACGTTTCGCCTGGATAAATCTCAAAGGAAACTCCATCTACCGCTTTGACGGTAAATTTTCGACTGACTTTAAAGTGCTGCTTTAAGTTCTTCACGGAAAGTATAGGTTTCTTCAGTTCCGACATAGAGCTCATCCTCCTTCTTCATGCGTTCGATTCGTTCGAGCAGTTCTGCTGGTGGAGGACACACTGGAGCATTTTCTGCCAGCAGCCAAGTAGCTGCATAGTGCGTTTCGCTAATTTGAAACATTGGCGGCTCCAAGCGATAATCTATATTGAGAGCATAGGGATTACGCGGCGCAAATGGATCCCCTACTACTTCATGTTCTAAGTTTGGAGGGTTCCCGGGAATCGATTCCAATTTGTCCGCTTTCGTTTCTAAATCAGGCATTGCCAGCAATAGACCCCAAGTATAAGGGTGTCTTGGTTCATAGAACACTTCGTTTACTGTCCCCGTTTCTACGATTCGTCCTGCATACATAACGTTTACATGATCCGCAACTTTCGCTACTACCCCTAAATCATGGGTAATGTAAATAACGGAGATACCTGTTTTTTGTTGGATGGACTGAATCAATTCCAGAATCTTTGCTTGGATCGTTACGTCTAACGCCGTCGTCGGCTCATCACAAATGAGGACATCGGGATCACTGGCTAAAGCGATCGCGATTACTATCCGTTGGCGCATACCTCCAGAAAGCTGATGGGGATAATTGCTCATTCGAGCTTCTGCATCTGTTATCCCAACTAATTCCAACAACTCCAGCGCTTTAGCATATGCTTCTTTTTTAGGGGTTTTGTAATGGATACGCATCCCTTCCATAATTTGATTCCCAATATTCATTGTTGGATCAAGAGACGTCATAGGATCTTGGAAAACCATCGCGATATGCTTTCCATTGATGTTTTTTCGCATCTCTTTTTTAGAATACTCCAGCAGGTTTTTCGTTGTTTTTTGTCCATTTTCTTCGTAAGTGTATTCTATCGTTCCACTGTTTATTTTCCCATTGTTGCTTAGAATCCCCATGATCGTTTTAACGGTCACTGATTTACCACTTCCTGATTCGCCAACGATCGCCAGAGTTTCCCCTTTGTATAAGTCCAAGTTGACTCCTCGAACGGCACTTACCAGTCCAGAAGATGTCTTAAAGGCGATCGATAAATCTCGTATTGACAATACTTTTTCTTTGCCCATGTTTTTTACACCTCTTTCAATGTTGGATCCAATGCATCGCGCAACCCATCTGCTAATAAGTTAAAGCTGAGCATCAAAACGGCTAAGACAATGACGGGAGGCACAATCATATAAAAATGTGTCGTTAAGGATTTGAAATTCTCTGAAATAAGAGATCCCAGTGAAGCCATTGGAACCGGAATCCCAATACCGACAAAGGCTAGAAAGGCTTCCGTAAAAATAGCGCTGGGAATAGAAAACATCGACATAACGAGAAGCTGAGAGAAGATGTTGGGCAAAATTTCTTTGTACATGATAGGAAAGTCTTTTGCTCCCATTGTTCGTGCGGCCAATACATATTCGCTTTGCTTCAATTTCAACATCGAGGCTCTGGCGATACGGCTCATACCGATCCAACCTGTCAATGCAATCGCGATCGTGATACTTAATAAGCCTGGTTTTAAGACAATGATCAACAGAGTAACGACCACTAAGCTAGGGATACCATTTAGGATCTCCATAAAACGCTGCATGATCATATCGACTTTTCCGCCGTAGAAACCAGAAATCATTCCGTAACTCATCCCGATCAATACATCAACAATTACCGCCACTAAAGCAATATAAAGCGAGATCCGTGTCCCTACCCAAGTCCGAGTAAATAAATCTCTTCCTAGAACATCTGTCCCGAACCAATGATAGACATCTGCTCCACCATCGATTTCCTCATATTTATTGACTTCCAGTTCGCCTGTTGAAGTTTTTAAGGTTTCTGTTCCATCAAAAATGCCTAATTTTTCAAGTCCTGGAATTCGCGGTGCCATACTTTCATGCCCTGTTATTTGCTGGTCATAAGTATACCCTGTTATTTCCGGACCAATAAGAGCCAAGGCTAAAATGATTAAGATACTGATAAAACCTAAAACGGCACCCTTATTTTTCAAGATCCGTTGAATGATCGTTTTCCAGAAAGACTCTCCTGAATACACTTCGTCGATCATCGCCGCTTTATTGTCATTCACAAACTCAAAATCATTTGGTAAAAATTCGATTGGTTTATCCATTTGAACTCTCCTTTGCTAAACGTATCCTTGGATCCAGTACACCGTATAAAATATCCACCACCAGCATCACTCCGATATACAAGGCACTGTACACAAATGCTAATGAAATAATGATATTGTAATCATTTGATTGAATGGCTTGTACCATCAATTGCCCGATTCCAGGAATGGAAAAAATTTTTTCGACTACTAAACTCCCCGTCATTAAACTTACTACTAAAGGACCAAGAACCGTCAAAATAGAAATCGACGCATTGCGCAATGCATGTGTAACAACTAATCGGGGACCAGATACACCTTTGCTTTCCACTAACTGAATGTAATCTGAATTTAAGACATCCAGCATTTCTGTTCGGGTAAAGCGTCCAACTGTCGCCATCACTGTCATACTTAACGCAACAGCCGGCAATAGATAAGCATTGATGCCATCTGCGGGGTTAAACAACATAGGAAATAATTTCAATTGGAACCCTAGGTAATAAGATAACCCTAAGGCAAATACATAAGAAGGAATCGAAACGCCTAAAACAGAGATAAAGGTAGCTAAAGAATCCCATACTGTATTGTGTTTTAATGCTGAAAACACACCTAAAAACAAGCCGATAACGGCTCCGAGCACAATTGAAACCCCACCGACTGCAAGGGATATCGGCAATCGATTCTGAAGAAGGATGGATACATCTGTATCTTTTGAGATCGTGTAAGATTTCCCGAAATCTCCCGTCAACATATTGACTAAG
Source organism: Desemzia sp. FAM 23989 (assembly GCF_045528345.1). Taxonomy (NCBI): domain Bacteria; kingdom Bacillati; phylum Bacillota; class Bacilli; order Lactobacillales; family Carnobacteriaceae; genus Desemzia; species Desemzia sp. FAM 23989. The sequence goes on from NZ_JBGQQT010000008.1 coordinate 84,234, forward strand.
TAACGGCCAAATTGGACCGGAATTGGATCATTCAATCCATATTTTTCCATGATAAATCCTTGTTGTTCGATGGATAATCGTTCATCGTTAAAAGGTGATCCTGGAAGCAGCTGCATCAAAACAAATAACACCAGAATGATCACTAACAAAGTTAAAAAAGACATCAGTACTCTACGAGCAATATATTTTTTCATAGTTATTTTCCTTTCGTTCGAAATAAAAATGCATTCTTTTTACATCGACACTAAACTATCAAAAAAAGGCATACAATGAATAATCCAAAACAGTTCTACTAACCGCTTGATATTCTCTTGTACACCTTTCTTTCAGCATGCATTAAAAACGGTTATTCTTTTACTGCATGTTTCATGATTCTTGATACACCAACAGAGTGGAAATCAACACCTGAAACATTGCTCTTGATCATTACAGCATTTCCTTTCTGGTATACTGGAAGAATACCAGCGTCTTCAAGAATGATGCTTTCTGCTTCTTGCAATGCAGCCCATCTTCCTTCTACATCAAGTGACAATTCACCGTCTAAAGAAGAATTAACCAGTTCATCATATTTTTCATTTGACCAGAAACCTTTATTGTTCCCAGAGTCTGTTAAGAATAAATCTGCATAAGTCATTGGGTCTGCATAGTCTGGACCCCAACGAGTTAATCCTAATTCGTAATCACCTGTGTTCATACGATCCAATCTTGTTTTCTTAGGCATTTGCTCGATTTCGACCGTAACGCCATCTAGATTTTCTTCAATCTGTGATTTCAACACTTGAGCCACATTGATAGAACTTTCTGTATCTTCAATAATCATTGTAAATGTAAAGCTGTCTTTTCCTAATTCTTCTTTAGCTAATGCCAAGGATTCTTGTGCAGCAGCTGGATCATAAGCCAAGTAAGTTCCTGCCGTATCGCGGAAATCAACTCCTTCAGCATCTACTGCCAACCCATCTGGTACCATGTAATCAGCTGGTACAGAACCATCTTTTAAGACTGTTTCAGCAATATAATCTTTATCAAATGCTTGTGCTAGTGCTTTTCTCAAGTTGGCATTTTCCAACCCAGGTACTTTCGTATTTGGCGAAATATACCATAGATACCCAGCTTGAATCGTTTGGAATTCTGGATCTTCTTTGAACAAGTCAACTTGCTCTCCAGCTAACGTCACCACATCTAAATCCCCATTTTGGTAAGACAACATAGCTTGTTGAGTATCTTTAATGACTTGGTATTTGATTCCGTCTAAATTAACGCTATCTGCATCAAAGTAATCTGGATTTTTTTCCAATTCGATGGTTGTTGCAGCGGGTTCGTATGAAGTGATTTCAAACGCTCCATTTGCAAGTAGTGTATCCGGGGATGTTCCATAGTTTTCTCCAGCTTCTTCAAAGAATTCTTGGTTCATCGGGAAGAATGATGGAAAAGCCATTAAGCTTTCAAAGAAAGGAACTGGATGAGTCAATTTGACTTCCAATGTTTTCTCATCAATTGCAGTTACCCCTAATTCATCTGGTGCTTTTTCTCCTGCAGAAATTTCATTAGCATTTTCTACACCAGCAATTCCCATAATGTAGTAATATTCACTGGCAGTATCCGGATCTGCTAAACGTTGCCAAGCATAAACAAAATCATCTGCAGTGACAGAGGTTCCGTTAGACCATACTGCATCTTTCAACGTGAACGTGTATGTTAACCCATCTTCGCTGACATCTGTTGCTTCAGCTAATGAAGGAATCGCTACTCCTTTAGAATCCAATGTATACAATCCTTCAATCGTATTGGCAATTACTTCAAATGAAGTTCCATCAGTTGCCATTTGTGGATCCATAGAAGCTACTTCTACATCTACTTGAACATTCAATACTCCTCCGCCTGCAGTTTCTGTAGCATTGGCATTTCCTTCTGCTTCTTCTGAACTAGTTCCTCCACATGCCGCTAATACCAACATGGATGTCATTCCGGCAATAAACAAACTGAATCGTTTTGTCTTTTTCATTAAGTTTTCCCCCTGTACCCTTTTTAATTGCCAAGATTAAAACAATATTAAAATACTATTAAATAATAATAATCTGATTATAATTTAATTAGAATAAAACGTCAACAAAATGTTGAATTTTATTTTTTGCAGGTAGTTGATGATGAACAGTCTTATTTATATATAGAAACCTTGTAATAGAGCTGATTAACACAATTTTGAATACGCAATTAATTATTAGAAATAAATTAAAATCAATTCCCGTAGATTTACTAATCGATTCTAATGAAACAGTAGACTAACTTTTCACACTTTAGTAGTCGCAGAAATCTTTCATGAGTACTGACCTCGTTCTCCTTACCGGTATTTCAAAATAAACCCACAAAAGCCCCTTCTGCATCATGCAGAGGGGGCCCTTTAAAGACTTCTTCATACTTTATTTCTCAGGTGTCTTGTTCTCTTTCTTCTTCTAATCGCTGAATTTCTTTTTCCAACTGTTCTTTATCTTCATCTGTCATCACGGGAAACTTTGGATCCTGTTTTTCGATCACATTTATCATGATCTCCGCTGCAAGATAACGCGTATACCAACCATCATCAGCAGGTAATATATACCACGGTGCATATTCTGTCGAGGTTTTATTCAAGATTTTTCCATATGCTTCCTGGTAAGTATCCCATTTTTGACGGTCATCTATATCGCTGAATGAAAACTCCCAATTTTTTTCCGGCGTTTTCATACGTTCCAACAGCCGCTCCCGCTGTTTTTCCTCCGATACATTCAAGAAAAATTTAACCACTGGAAAACCGCTCTCTACCATATACTTTTCAAAATCATTGACTTGTCGACACCGGACTTCCCAAGCATCATGATCGTCCTCGCTGGAAGGCATCGGGATACTTTCTTCTTCTCCGTACACAATCGGAGACAGCAAATCTTCATAGTAAGAGCGATTTAAGATAGCAATCTGCCCTCTTTCAGGCATCCCTTTGTGGACACGCCATAAAAAGTCATGTTTCATGTCTTCTTCAGTTGGTTTTTTAGTAGATGTTACTTTTAATCCTTGCGGCATCAAATGAGAAAAGATAAAGGTAATGATCTCATCTTTTCCTGCTGCATCAATCGCTTGCAACACTACTAAGATTCCTTTTTTTTCTTCTGCATGCAGTCGCAATTGCCATTCTCTTAATTGTTCCACACTTTCAGGAATCAATTTTTCTTTGATCTCTTCTTCTGTATAATCAGGATTTTCTTTTTCAGCCAGTTCTGCTAAATTTACATTTTCTTCAGGTTTTATAAGGTATTTAGAAATATCCATTTTTATTTCCCTCCTTTTAAGCTACTTGTCTTTGCTACCAGATTTAGGACAAAAATGCTTTAACCTAAGAAACTGCCACCCATTTTCTTCATCACTACTTTTTCAATTTCCACCACGACAATGATCATAATGGACAAAACAGCTGCAATTAGCCAATATTCCCAACTTAAAGTCACCAGATTAAAAATCGACGCTAGAAACGGAACTACTGCTACTACTGTGGTAGCTGCGAAAGAAAATAAAGTTGTCCAAAAAACCGTTTTATTCTCTGTAATGCCTGCATTAAAGATGGAATCATTTGTTCGCGCCACAAATATATGAATGACAGAAGACCATCCTAGAACTAAAAAGGCCAATGTTTGAGCTACCTCTAAGGAAGGTTCAATAGCAGCATTCAGCGCCAGATTTTCTCCAATATAAAAGGCAATTAATGTGATAACTGTAAACGTGGCAGCTGCAATCGCGATTCTGCGGTAGCCTCCATGCGCAAAGATACTTTCATTTTTATGAACAGGATCACGCTTCATAATATTGGCTTCCGCTTTTTCCCGACTCAAACCAAACCCCGGTATCCCGTCCGCAATGACGTTGATAAACAACAACTGAATAGAAGTTAATGGAGTTCCCCAACCAATCAATACGGCAATCAACATAACAAGAATTTCAGCCACATTGGCAGAAAGCAGGTAATAGACTGTTTTTTTGATATTGTCATACACTCGACGACCTTCTTCAACGGCATGAACAATCGTCGCAAAGTTATCATCCGTCAAAATCATGTCAGAAGCATTCTTCGCTACTTCTGTTCCATTCTCTCCCATTGCTGTTCCTACATCTGCTGCTTGAAGAGAAGGAGCATCGTTGACACCGTCTCCTGTCATGGCCACGACGTCCCCTCTGTGTTGCCAAGCTTCTACAATACGGATTTTATCTTCAGGAGATACTCGTGCATAAACAGAAAAGTTTTCGATTTGTTCGTTTAAATCTTCATCAGACAGTTCTTGCATCTCTTTTCCAGTGATGGTTTTGTCACCGTCACGGAAAATATCGATCTCTTTGGCAATAGCCGTAGCTGTAACGGCATGATCCCCAGTAATCATTATTGGACGTATCCCAGCTTCACGCGCTTCTTGAACTGCTTGCCTACTTTCTTCTCTTGGCGGATCAATCATTCCCACGATTCCGGCAAAAGTCATATCTTTCTCCAGTTCTTCATCATCAAGGTTATTGGGCTTACTGTCCATAAATTTGTACGATACCCCTATGATCCGTAACGCTTTTTCAGCAAAGGCATCATGAATATCGCCAGCATTTTGATCGTATTCTTTTTCAACAGCTGCCTCATCTAAAGGTATTCGATCAAACGCTCCTTTTGTGATGGCTACATATTTATTTTCATATTTGTGAACGGTTGTCATTCGTTTTCGATCCGAGTCAAATGGAATCTCATGAACACGTTCGTACTTTTCATCCAATTGTTCTTTTGACCACTCTTTGTCCTCCAGCAACTGAATAATAGCTGCTTCTGTCGGATCTCCGGAAATAGTATTTTCTTCCTCTTCTAGCTCTTTGACTCGAGCATTGGAAGCCAATCCCATCATTTTGATCAGCCAGTCTTCATCGTCATTAAATTCCTCTTCTGCTGTTTTGGGCTCATGAGAAACAGCCCAGATTCTTTGAATCGTCATTTGGTTTTTAGTTAATGTCCCAGTCTTATCTGAAGCGATGATTGAAGCACTCCCAAGCGTTTCTACTGCTGGAATATTCCGAATGATCGCATTTCTCTTCACCATATTTTGAACACCATAAGCTAGTGAAAGGGTCACAATGACCGGCAACGTTTCTGGTACGGCTGCAATAGCTAGAGATACGGCAGTCATCAAATTATCTAAAATGTTAATATTGCTTGTGAAAAAGTTTAAACCAAAAATAATTGCACCTGCGATAAAGGCTACCACAGCCAGTTTTTTTGCTAAACTATCTACTCGTAGTTGTAAAGGCGTTTTGCCTTGGTTGGAATCGGTCAATAACCCGGCAATAGATCCCATTGCACTATCCATCCCAACACCCACTACGATCCCTTTTCCATTTCCATTCGTCACAACTGTACCCGAGAAAGCTGTATTTAACACATCTCCAGTAGAAGCATCTTTTTCAACTTGGGCATTCGGATCTTTATCGACCGGAACACTCTCTCCGGTCAAAGAAGCTTCATCTACTTGCAGATTATTGGATTCGATTAAACGCACATCTGCATCTACTTTATCTCCAGCTTGAAGCACTAAAATATCTCCCTGAACGATTTCACTGGCATCGATTTCTTGCTCTTTTCCTTCACGAATGACTTTTGAAACCGGCGAGGAAAGATTTTTTAAAGAATCTAACGCATCTTCTGCTTTGCCTTCTTGATGAATAGAAATCGTCATATTAATGGCAATAATTATGAAGATAACAATAGGTTCCGAAAATCCATGAGAAGGGTCAGACAAAGAAATGTATAGTGATAAGAAACCAGCAAACACTAAAATAAGATTCATCACATCTTTAAACTGTTCTGCAATCCGAGCAAATAAAGACTTCTTCTCTGATTCTTCAAACTCATTCTTCCCATATTCTTCCCGATTGGCTTCTACTTGTTGTGTGTCCAGACCTTTCTCGATATCAACCTTTAGTTCCTCTGCGATCTTCTTTAGTTCTTCTGTTTTGTAATCCAAACAGTCGTCCCCCTAGATAAGTTTGTGTTCCCCTTCTTTCTCCTACTGAAAAAGCAAGCATTCACTTTGAATTTATTGTAAAGAAAATCAGGATGATTTTGAAGTCAGACAACTTGTAAAATCAAGCTTTGTTGTTTGAACTAGTTTAATTTGACGGGCTGCTCTAAATCTGCATATTTTCATCATAAAATGTTCATATTCTTCTTTTATACTTATTTCATACCAAAAAGAAACATCCCTAATTTCTTATTTCTTTTTTACTCCTCCAAACTAAAAAAGAAAACCTTACCCTGTAAAAACCAGGCCAATACTTTGTTGGTCTGGTTTTTTATTTGCCATAAGGCGTTTTAATGGATTTTTTTCCATTTTGTTCTTATCATTGAATAGAAGCTTAAAAAAAGAAGAAAAGAGGAGAGCTTGTTATGATACCTAAAATAATTCATTATGTATGGTTTGGGGACAAGCCTTTTGGAGAAGTTGAAAAAAAATGCCTTGCCAGCTGGAAAAAGTACTGTCCCGACTATGAAATCAAACTATGGAATGAAGAAAGTTTTGATTTGGAAGGGGCGGGTATTTACGCACAGCAAGCCTATGATGAAAAACAATGGGCCTTTGTTTCAGATGTAGCTCGTTTATACGTATTAAAAGAATACGGCGGTATTTACATGGATACAGACATGGAAGTGATTAAATCATTAGATGAATTTCTAGAGTTGCCTGCTTTCATGGGATTTGAAATCGAGACAGAAATCTCTACAGGAATTATCGGCGCAGAACCCCATAATCCTCTGATTGAAGAATGGTACCAAGATTACGCAGACAGAACGTTCATCAAAGAAGATGGAACGCATGACCGGAAAACAAACGTCATTCGTGTCACGGAAATCCTTGCAGAAAAAGGATTCCAAATGAACAATACCAAACAAGTGTATGATGATGTTACTATTTTTCCTCGGGATTACTTTTCACCAAAAGACTACTATACTCATGAAATAGATGATACTAAGAACACCTATGCCATCCATCAATTTACTGGATCATGGCTCTAGAGAGTGGAGCAAGAGCGTTTAGACTTCCTAGAGGTCCACTTTCTCCTTTTTAATGGGGTGTTTCCCCAAAATAAAAGGAGAAACAAAACCCCTAAAAAGCTGATTTGCGCAACTCAGCTATAAAAAAATGAAAGAGCGGGACAAAATGCGTTTAGCTCTGCTCAAACAAACCAAATACCGGACGAGAAGTTATTCTCTCGTCCGGTATTTGGTTTGTTTGAATCTAAGGCTGCATTTTGGTAGCTGACGTTCAGTTTTCCAATGAAGTATCAGGTTATTGTCCCATTCCCCACATTTTTAATGTTGGTAAAGAAATTCTCTCCGACCTATGAGGCTGCTTATGGAAAGCCATCGGAAAGCCTTGGCGTTGTCTTCTTAAAACTCTAAAAGTTAGAGTCTTCATCAGGCAGGCTCCTTCCTTGATGTTCAAACACTATTCTTCATCATGCAGATTGCTTCCTTGATGTTCAAACGCTATTCTTCATCATGAAGATTACTTCCTTGATGTTCAAACGCCATTCTTCATCATGAAGATTACTTCCTTGATGTTCAATCGCTGATCTTCATCATGGAGTTTGCTTCCTTGATGTTCAAACGCTATTCTTCATCATGAAGATTACTTCCTTGATGTTCAATCGCTATTCTTCATCATGAAGATTACTTCCTTGATGTTCAATCGCTATTCTTCATCATGAAGATTACTTCCTTGATGTTCAATCGCTATTCTTCATCATGAAGATTACTTCCTTGATGTTCAATCGCT
>NZ_JBGQQT010000008.1:92159-117760 GCF_045528345.1 Desemzia sp. FAM 23989
ATTCTTCATCATGAAGATTACTTCCTTGATGTTCAAACACCTTTATTCATCATGCAGGTTACTTCCTTGATGTTCTACACCTAAAATGGATGAGAAATACTGTTTCTTCGTTCATCATGCAGCTTAAATACTTCATTAAACTTTACTTTGCCATAAAAAAAGGCCCCAAAAAACTTAGATGTTACTCTAACTTTTGGGAGCCATTACCCTTGAGCCAAAAACTATGGCTCAAAGCTTGTCAGCATGGTATGTGCAGCAAAGAACACACTGCATTCTTTTTGTGACTATTACTTACGTCAAATAGTGGAGAACCAGCTGCTGAACAGTCTACCTTTTCCGTTTCATCGTCAAATAACTATGGTATACCGCTGAAAAAATTGCAAAACAGATACCTGCAATGGGAAAAATGATCCATGCTGTTCCCCAAGCATCAAATAGAAAACCGGATATGACATAGATTCCACCTGCTATGGGAAATACGATCCCCGCAATATTTTCAGAAGTTTTTTCTACTTTTAATTTTTCAGGAGTGTAGTCTCCTTCTGCAAGCAGCCTTTCATAGGTAGCATACTGAATGCCGTAGAAAACAAACAGAAACACTCCAGCAGCTACAAAACTCAGCAAGAAAACAACCGCTAACCCATTTTCATCTCCTAAAAAAAGAGTAGCAATCAATAAGGATACCGGAGCTAAAATACATAAGACGACTCCTGAAGCAATTGCTTTGGCAAATCTAGGCTGAAACTCCGTCTTCTCTCTTTGCAAATAGTTCCGAATGGATCGTTCCAATGTAATCGAACGGTATTCCAGTTTATATTGGTCTTCTTTCATTCCTAACACAATAAACATCCCCACTGCAATGGCGATCATCAAGAAAAAAGGAATCAAAGATAGAACGCTCATGGTATCTTCAGATATAAATTGAAGGAAGGGAACCAAATGATATATCCCTTGTAAAAGCAGCAATATTGCTGGGGCTAAGATACATAGAAAAACGCCTAAAGCAATTCCCATCGCAAATTTGGTACGATGATTTAAGAATGCGTCTGCTTCTTCTTCCGAAAAGTAAATCACATCATTATTTTCATCTTCCAGTTCCAATTCGTACTCCTCTATGATCTCATCAATATTCCCAAAGTCAGCCAGAACTGTTCCAATAGCCTCATTTTCACTCCGACCCGACTCTTTCAATTCAAAATATTTATCTTCCATATTGCTGAGCATTTCTTTTTTTAGTCTCATCATTTCAGGAGTCCTTGGCAAATTGACAAAAACCGACTCTACATAATTTTGTATCGTATCCATTACTTTTTCTCCTCCTTAATAAACCTTTGAATGATGGTCTGAACTGCTTCCCATTCCACCAGTTTTTCAAAATATTCTTCGATACCAAGAGGGGTGATTTTGTAATACGTGCGCGGCTTTCCTTTTGTTTCGGATTTAGAATAAGACTGAATCAACGCTTGCTTTTCCAGACGATTAAACGCAGAATACAACGTCGTTTCTTTCATCATATATTCACCATCGGTCTTCTCTTTTATCAAATTTGAGATTTGATAACCATAATTATCCTCCTTCATCAAAATAGACAAAATAATCAAACTATTAAATCCCCGCATGACATCACTTGTAACCAAAACCTCACCTCATTTACTTCATCTGTCGTAGTAATTAAATTATATCATGATTACTACGACAGGTATAGTAAAAAGGGTCAGCAAATAAAAAAACTTTCACCATAGAATCTGGTGGAGTTGAAACTTTAAGTACGATACAATTGATTCATCTGATAGGAACTGTCCTTAATACATGGAACTTTTCCTTCTAACTAAAAGGAGCGGCTATTATGACAAAATTATTTATGTTGCATGGTGTAAACCATAATTTATTCGGGAAACGTGATCCAAAACAGTATGGCATGACTACCCTTGATGAAATCAATGAAAATATTCAAGAATTAGCGAACGAGTTAAGTATTGAAGTCGAAACTTTCCAAACAAACCATGAAGGCGAAATGGTGGAAAAAATACACGAAGCCTTTTTGACCGGAGCTGACGGAGTGGTCCTGAACGCTGGTGCTTGGACACATTACAGCTACGCTATCCGTGATGCATTAGATGTATTGACTGTCCCTATCGTAGAAATACATATGTCCAATATTCATTCTCGCGAAGAATTCCGTAAAAAATCCGTCTTTTCCGATATCGTAACAGGACAGATTTCGGGCTTTGGAGAAGAAAGTTATCTTTTGGGTATCCGAGCAGCTGTTGCAGCTGCTCAAAAATAGACCCCTTATTTTTGAGTACCTGAGACAGGCTACTGATAAAGTTCGTTGCTTTATCAAAACTATTCGTCAAAAAAGGAGGACTGTCTCGAAAATGAGACAATCCTCCTTTTTTGTTTACGGCATACTTTCTACAATGAATTGGATAAACGCTGAGATGACGATCCAGCCAATCGACAGCAAGGAGAGGCAAAAAATACTGAGTAAGATCATTTTGCTCTTCTTTTCAGCGGGAATTCTAAAAACGGAAAAGGCAACCATAAATAACCCTAAACAACTGGTAAGCAACGTTAAACTAATGGCTATGTTCCCATAATCCCCCAACTGTGTTTGCATCACTAAAAAGATAAACGTTACCGCTTGGATCCCTAAAAAAATTTCTTGAGTCCATCTTGTTCTTATTTTAATCATCCAGCATTCTAACTCCCTGTAACTATCCTTTTAATTCAAATGTGAACTCAAATCAATAATTCGATCTACTGATTCATTCAAGTATTGAATAGTGTCATCTAAGGGTTTTGAAGTAGTGATATCTACTCCGGCAACAGCTGCAGCTTCAGCAGATGTGTATTGATCTCCTAATGCTAAGAATTTCAACCAATCTTGGACAGCACTCTCTCCCTCTTCTTTGACACGCAAGAAGGCTTGAGTAGCAATTGTCAATCCTGCTGAGTAAGTGTATGAATACAAGCCCATGTAATAGTGGACTTGACGCATCCAAGTCAATTCTGCTCCTGGATTGATTTCTACTGCATCTCCCCAGAATCGTTCCAATACAGAACGCTTGATATCACTCAATTTGGCTGCATCAAAGCTCTTTCCTGCATCGATCAATTCGTATACTTCGCGTTGGTAAGCAGCTTCCAGCAAATGAGTGATAAAGTTGTGGAAATAGGTGTTCGTCAGCATTTTAGTCAATACAAAACGATCCATACGATCATCATCGCTCTTGCGTTGCAAGGATTCTGTCAGCAACAATTCATTAAAAGTAGATGGCGCTTCAATCAAATACAATGAAGGATCTGCTCCTAAAATCGAATTGTTTTCAGCAGACAACATCCCTTGTCCAGCATGTCCCAATTCGTGAATCAACGTGTAAGCATCTGATAATTGGTTGGTCCAAGACATCAAAATGAAAGGGTGCTTTTTGTAAGGTGAAGAACAGAATCCACCCGTAGACTTCCCTTTATTTTGCACAAAATCTACCCAGCGTTCTGGATAAGCTTTCATGATACGATTAACATAGTCTTCCCCTAGAACACTGATGGAATCTTCGATCAATTCTTTAGACTTTTCAACAGTTACTTCCACAGAATACTCGGGGTCTAAATCAATTTTCAAATCGGCATAAGTCATTTTATCTAAGCCGCGTACTTCTTTGACATGAGTGATGTATTTTTGCATGACAGGCGCTAAGTCGTTCATGATAGTATCGATTTGGCGATTGTATAAATCGCGGTCGACTTCTTGATCATACAATAAATAGTCAATCACAGAATCAAAACCGCGCATCGAAGCCATTGTTTTTTCTTTTTGAACTTCTGTGTAATACGTTGTCGCGATAGTATTTTGGTATTGGCTCAATACTTGCGAGAATTTATCAAATGCAGCACGGCGAATAGCTGTGTCATCATGGTACATATAGTAATCTTCGTATAACACAAAACTTAATGGATACTCTTTCCCTTCTACAGTGAAAGAACCAAAGTCCATATCGGCCAATCGCGCTTGTTCGTAAATTTCACTTGGTGCATTTAACGTTGGCGACAATTGAGCCAACGCTTTTTCTACAGCGGGATCCAATTGAATGTTTTTGTCTGCTTTAATATGGCGAATAAATGAAGCCAATCGAGGTATTTCTGCAACAACTTCATCTAACACATTCGTTGGTGCCAGTTTTAATTCAGAATCAAAAAAGGCTAATTTAGCTCCGATTTCTGCAAATAAGTTGTCTGTCGACCGAGACAACTGCACATACTCTGGATTCGTTAAATCAGTAGTTGCCGGCAAAAATGCATAGTGATTAGTATATGCAGCTGTTTCTTGAATCTGTTCATACTCTTTTAAAGCCTTCACTATAGTGTCAGTATCCGTCAGTTTGCCTTCATAATCTTGGACAAATTTATCTACTGCTGCTTTTAATTTTTCAATTGCTGTTTCAAAATCTTCTTTTGTTTCATATAATGCACTGATGTCCCAAGTCAATTCTTCTTGCACATCTGCACGATTTTTCAGTTCTTCTTGTGCCATTCCGTCTACTCCTTTTTCTGCCTTCTCATTAAGATGAGAAGTTTTTCATTTACTGCTTACAGTATACCACTTACTTTTAGAAGTAAAACCCTTTCTGGTGAAATTTGTACTCGTTTTTTCTTTGCATAACAAATGATATCTTTTTACATTTTTATCCCACTAGTGCTACACTCAGCTTGAACACCATCGTTTAATTTCATCCGATTACTATATCCCATTCTCTGTTCTTACTCATGCCTATTTATTAAGGAGGATGATTCAATGAATTCTCAAGGAACCAAAGATTCCCTACCTTTTCCTAAATCTTTTTGGACAGCTCAGCAAGCTACTCCTCAATTTCCAGCCTTAGAAGAAAATCATACTACTGAAATCGGTATTGTCGGTGCTGGGATAGTCGGCATTATCAGCGCATATCTGTTAGCAAAGTCTGGCAAGAAAGTTGTCCTCATTGAAGCTGATCGTTTAATCAGCGGGGTAACTGGACATACAACTGCAAAAATTACCGCTCAGCATAGCTTGATTTATGATGACTTGATTCAGACCTTTGGCAAAGAAAAAGCTAAACTTTATTATGAAGCAAATATTGATGGTTTGCATTTTATCCAACAACTCATCGAAGAGCTGCAGATTGATTGTGCTTATGAAACAAAAGATGCTTTTGTATACGCAGAAACGGATAAGGGTCAAAAAAAACTGGAAAAGGAAGCTGAAGCTTACCAGACTTTAGGGATTAAAGGAGCATTAGCCAAAGATAAAGCAGACTTGCCTTTCCCTATCAAAGAAGCATTAGTGATGTACGACCAAGCTCAATTTGATCCGGTTCGTTTTTTAACGGTGTTGGTCCAAGAAATTGTGCGCTTAGGCGGACAAATTTATGAACACACGCGTGCTGTAGAAGTCATTAAAGAAAAGACACCTATGATTTTAACCGAAAACAACTCTCTTATACTCTGTCAAAAAGTTATTCTGGCCACTCATTACCCAATCAATGATGCAGACGGCTTATATTTTACGCGCCTCTCCATCCATCGTTCTTACGCGATGGTGATGCGCACTGCTAGTAAAATTCCTGAAGGCATGTACATCAACGCAGAACAGCCGACGCGTTCGATCCGTTCTGTTCAAGGCGCTGACGGTATCCCTCTTTTATTGATTGGCGGTGAAGGACATCAAACCGGTAAAAGCTCCAGCAAAACGATTTTTCATTACCAAGATTTGGACGCTTTCGGCAAAAAGTATTTTGCTGCGCAAAGCCCTCTTCATCTTTGGTCTAGTCAAGATCTGCAAACACTAGATAAACTCCCTTATATTGGACAGATGACGAAGCAAACCGAGGCTGTATTAGTAGCTACAGGATTCAATAAATGGGGCATGTCTGCAGGAGCTATGGCCGGAAAACTGTTAGCAGACTCTATTTTAGGTACAGAAAACAGTTATGCTTCTCTTTTTGACCCTACTCGTAAAAAATTGAAACTTAGCGATACTCAAACCTTCTTGAAAAAGAATTCAGCTGTCGCAAAAGATTTTGTTACCGGCAAATTAAAACGTCCGGATAAAAATTTAGAAGACCTTTTACTAGATGAAGGCGGCCTAGTTCATGTACATGGAAAGAAAGTGGGCGCCTATCGAGATAAACAAGGTCAGCTGCATCAAACCGTTCCAGTCTGCACTCACTTAGGCTGCAACCTTGATTGGAATGATGCAGAACGTTCATGGGATTGCGCTTGTCATGGTTCGCGCTTTTCTTATAACGGAGCTGTCTTAGATGGGCCAGCTGTAAAACCGTTAGAACACCCCGATTCGCAAATGTAAACCATATCAGTGAATGATTTTTGGACTGTCTTGATTCGAGACAGTCCTTTATGGGTAATTCCCCTTATATGATGACTATTTTGTGAAAAAAATTCATATTCTAACAAACCTGACGGCTATCCTTATTGAAAATGATCAGCATTTATTTTAAAATGAAATCAACCACTTATTGTGAATAACGTAACGAATGAGTATATCATTCTAATTTGAAAGGTTGAAAACAATGAAAAAAATCAATCTCAATGAAACGGTCTATCAATTAATTCAACAATACCCTGAGTTAAAAGGTATTTTGGTCCAACTAGGATTTACTCCTCTACAAAATGACGGCTTATTGAATACAGTTGGTCGAATGATGCCTTTAAATAAAGGTGCGGAACAAATCGGTTTAAATCATGCTGACTTGATTGCTCAATTGGAAGAACATGGTTTTAGTGTTGAGGAGATTGCCTAATGACAGAAAATCCCCATAAAGGAAAAAGAGCCCTTGAATTAGAACAGAGGCAATCTATTTTGAAAGATTTGCTTTTAAGATTGCATGCTGGCGAAGACAAAGATTTGGTAAAGAAAGATTTTGAAGAACATTTTTCTGGTATCAGTGCCTTTGAAATCTCGGTTATGGAACGCAGATTGCTTGGGGAAGGTGTTGTCGTAGAAGATATTCAAAAATTATGCAATATCCATGCTTCTATGTTTATCGGAACCATCAACAATCCAGAAAATCAATCAGATGAATTTAAGAAACCTGGGCATCCCATCCATGTCCTAAAACAAGAAAATTTAGCGATCGAAAGCAGTTTGGATCGCATTCGTCGTTTACTGGAAGCGTATCTTCTGCAACCAGAAGCAGAGATTAAAGACGGGTTATTGAAGCAACTGTCTATTCTTTGGCAGTTTGACAATCATTATGCGCGTAAGGAAAACTCTCTGTTTCCGATTATGGAGCGTTACGGTATCACAGCTCCTCCTAAAGTCATGTGGGGAGTAGACGACGAAATTCGCGCTCTATTTAAACAAGTGAAACAGTCACTTGAACAAGATCAACTAGATCATTTGCAAGAAGAATTCGCGTCCTTAAAATACGAGTTGGAAGAAATGATTGTCAAAGAAGAAGAAATTTTGATTCCTATGATTACAGATGTCTTTAATGAAGATGATTGGATCAAAATCAATGACGAATCAGATGAAATCGGCTATTGCATTGTTCGTCCAGAATCTAAATGGGTCCCTGAGCGGACTACATTTGAAGATATAGAAGATTCAGAAGTCGAAACAAGTGAAAAAGACACCAATATTCACTTTAAAGTTGGACATTTGACACCGAATGAATTGGAAAAAATGCTGAACTTGCTTCCGCTTGAATTATCTTTTGTAGATGCTAATGATACGGTGAAATACTTTAATGTCGGTACCGGCAGAAAGCTTTTTCCGCGTACTAAAAACGCTATCGGGCGACAAGTAGAAAATTGTCATCCTCCTAAAAGCCAACCTATCGTAAAACAATTAATAGCTGACTTCAAAACTGGTACAAAGGATTCAGAGACACTCTGGTTCCATGCTCGAGGCGAATTCGTTATGGTCACCTACACAGCTGTCAGAGATGAAGACGGTACTTACATGGGGACTTTAGAATACGTCCAGCCTATTCAATCGATTATTGACTTAGACGGAACAGAACGAAGAACTATTGAAGATTAAAGAGCTGGGAACACGGCATACAGCTTACCGAAAAAAACTTGAACGACTAGAGCTAGATGCTTCTCATCTAACTCTAGTCGTTTTGCTTTTAGGGGCGTGCACTTCTTAGTACGATGCGTCTAAAAAAGTAACTAGCAAGGTATTTAGTCTAAAATAAGTTGGAACAAAAGCAACTAGTTTCCTTCTCACTGCAAAATAACACATTAACGGTTCTTTATTAGTCAAGTGAAACCTGTTTTACCACTCACTTGAAGAATAAACTCATTTTATTCCTCAAGTGACGCTTAATTTCGCGCTCACTCAACCAGTAAACCTGTTTTATTCTTCAAGTGACAGTCAATTTAATGCTCACTTGATCAGTAAACGGATGGATTTAACAAAAGTAAGCCAATAAAAAAAGTACACCCCTGCTACTGATCATTTTCAGTAACAGAGGTGTACTTTTCGAACCTCTTTATCTATCAATCTTATCAACCACAATAGAAGGAATCGTTATTTCTCCTCCCATGGTAGATTCATATGTTAAAAGCCCCATTGAAATACCAGAAAGTGTTACATAATCATCTTCTAATAAACGATCATTATTAGTTAAATCAGACGAAATTTCAGCATAAATAATTTTATCGTAATCATCATCCACAGCAAATCTAATTTGAGTCGTGCCCTCTCCTTCCATTACTTGCACAACTTTACCTGAGAACTTCACTTTTTTATAAAAATAATCATCTGGTGTCCGAGCTAATTGATCAAAAGTTATTCCTGTTTCATATCCTTTAGCTTCTTCAGCCTCTATTCTTGCTAGTTCATCTTCTTCTTCTTGTTTTTTCTTCGCTGCTTCTGCTTCTGCTTTTGCTTTCTTTTCTTCTGCTGCAGCTTTTTCTTCCGCTTCTTTTTTAGCTTTTTCTTCTGCTTCTTTCTTTTTTAACTCAGCATTTTTTGCATCTGCTTCTGCTTTTTTTGCGTCTGCTTCCGATTTTTCTAGTTCTTCATAGGGAGTCATTTTTTCTTTATATGCTTCATACTCCGTTTTTAATAGACTTAATTTTTTATTATTTGCTTCTAATTCGTTATTTTCTGACTCTAATACATTGTAAGAAGCATTCTTACTATTAATTTTCTTTTGTAAATCTGAAATCTGCACACTCAACTCATCTTGACGTGCATTAGCAGAATCAATTGTCACGATAAAAGAGAGAATAAAAAATACAATTAGAACTGCTGCACTTATTTTCATTCTCTTTTTTAATTGTGCCTTCTTTTCGTCTAGCATATTCTTTGATGCTTTTTTAGTTATTTCTCCTAAATAACTAAAAATTCGATGAGCTATTTTTTTTACTTTATCTACCATAATTCTCCACTCCTCCTGATAACAAACGTTTTCATAACGTATATAATTATACCTTTTAAAATAGTTTTTGTTCTAAATTTAAATCATTTTTTTAGTAGAACTTTCTAATTACGCTTACCATTGACACATTTCATTCAAACCTATATTTAACTCTAAAGAAGCTATTTCATCATGTTTTCTTCTCTTTTTATCCGTTCTTTCAACAAACTCAATTCCTCAAAATTATAAGAAAACTGTCTACTCAACTTGATTAAAAAGAAAAAAGCTCTTCGTACAGATGTCAGAGATGACAATGGTACTTACATGAGACTTGGTTTATCCGAATCAGACCCTTCTGCTTACTTACTTTTTATGCTATAATTATTTCTTACAAGGACGTTTTCATAGGAGCCGTTTTCTTATTCTCTTGCATGTAGCTTTTCTGTCGTTTAACTTTCCTTTTTTACAAGAGAAGAACGATAATTATTTTCTATTGAGTAAAGTCCGTTTCTTAGAAAACACTACAGAAGGAGACCATAAGTATATGAAAAAAACTTTCACATTAACAACCTTATTATCGCTTGCCACATTAGCTGTTTTAAGTGCTTGCAGCAACGGTTCCAATCAAGATCAACCAGCTTCTCAAGATGCCGAACAAGTCTTGAATTTAGCTGCTGAATCGGAAATGGACACCATGGATACCACTCTTTCCACAACAAACTTCACTCCGATGAACAATGTTTTTGAGGGATTGACAGCGTATGATCTTGAAGGCAAGATCGTTCCTGCAAATGCAGCAGAGCTTCCTGAAGTATCTGAAGATGGACTGACCTACACATTCAATATACGAGAGGATGCAAATTGGTCGAGCGGAACACCTGTCACTGCAGACGATTACGTGTTTGCTTGGCAACGGATGGTCGATCCCAATAATGGCTCAGGATATGCCTACCTATTCTCCGGTATCATCAAGAATGCCGAATCCATTTTGAATGATGGAACTGATGTTAGTGAATTAGGCGTTACAGCCATCGATGAAAAAACATTAGAAGTAACGTTAGAACAACCGGTTCCTTACTTCCTTGATTTATTGACTATTCCTAGTTACTTCCCACAAAATCGGGAGTTTGTGACGGAGCAAGGAGACAATTATGGGTTGAGCGCTGATGAGACGATCTATAATGGTCCTTTCGTCCTTTCAGACTGGAGCGCTGCAGAAGGCGATTCTTGGAAATATGTGAAAAATGACGAATATTGGGATAAAGACTCCGTTAAACTAGATGAAATCACTAACCAAGTGGTAAAAGAAGTGGGAACGGGCATCAACTTATTTGAATCCGGAGAACTGGACAGTATCGATATTTCCGGTAATTTTGTTCCTCAATACAAGGATGATGCCAATTTTAAAACGAACAGCAAAGCATGGATCTATTATATTGAAATGAATCATGATGTGCCAGAATTGCAAAACGAGAATATCCGCAAAGCTATATCTCTAGCAATCAATCGCGAAGCATTCACGAACAATGTTCTGCAAGACGGCTCTCAACCGATTTATGGTCACGTGCCTTATGGACTAGCCAAAAACCCTGAAACCGGTGCTGATTTTCGTACTGATGCCGGAAACCCTGTAGAATACAATGTTGAAGAAGCTCAAGCAGCTTGGCAAGCCGGCTTAGACGAACTAGGCATTCAAACAATGACGTTTGAGTTGATTACTTCGGATACTGAAGACAGCAAACGATTAGCAGAATTCCTTCAAAGTGAATTGCAAACCAACTTAGAAGGTTTGACCATCGACATTCGTCAAATGCCGGACAACTCGCGTCTGGATAGTGTCAAATCTGGAAATTATGAATTAGCTACGACTTATTGGTTGGCAGATTTCGCTGATCCTATCAACTTTATTGAACGCTTTGATACAGCTATCAACCGCGGAAACTACTCGTTCCCTGAGATCGATGAACTGGTTGAAAAAAGCACGCAACAATTCGATGATAAACTGGCTCGATGGAACACAATGATCGAAATCGAACAAGTCGCTTTAGGTGAACGTTATGTAGATGCTCCTATTTACCAAACCGCAGAAGCGTATTTGGAAAAACCATATGTCAAAGACATCTTCCGACCAACTTTTGGAAGCCGCAGCTTCAAATATGCATACATTGACGGTTCAAAAGAATAACTCATTAAAAACAGCGTTGATCGTGTTCAAACATGACCAACGCTGTTTTTTTAGTTTACAACATTTTTTTCCTGATTGATTTTTTTCTGCAATCGGTTCAACTCATCGAAAATTTCCGCGAATTGACGGCTCAATTTGCGGTACAAAGGAAAAATGTCTTTATACACAGCACTTTCGTGTGCATTTGGCTTGTGCTGTACCTGCAAGCCACTCATCATACCAGCACCCTTTCGAGCGCCGTTGGTTCCATCGTGTCGTATCTATAAGTTGGTAATTCTTATTTAGCAAGTTTAAATCGAACTTGTACCCCCATTTTGTCTAAATCAGTCAATCTTATTTCCATTCTTCAACAAAAAACGACGAGAAAAGAATAGTTTATCTTTTCTCGCCGACTTCATAATCATTTGCTTACTTTAATTCTGGCCAGTACTCTTTATTCGCTTCTATCATATCATCTAATATTTCTTTTGCCACAGCTGCATTTGGAACAATTTTAGAAGTAGCAAATGCTTGCCATAGTTTTTGATAAGATTTTTCAATCCAAGCTTCAACAACTAATTTTTCAACAGCAACTTGTTGTTCCATCAGCCCTTTTTGGAAACGAGGGATTTCGCCTTGTGTTAATGGTTCAGGACCATTCGAGCCTACTATACAAGGAATCTCAACCATAGCAGTTGGCTCAAAGTTGACAATCGAGCCATTATTAGGAACGATCAATAACATTCTTTCGTGAGTGTTATACGCAATAGCTCTGGTTAAGTCAACAATATAAGAAGCATGGTCTCCAATATGGAAATTAGTATCTTTAGCTGTTTTCATATCTGTTATACGCATACATTCACCAAAGACACGTTTTTCTCTTCCATCAATTACTTCATTGGCTCTTGTATAGTTTGGATCAGAATGTTCCACAGCTTCTTCTGGGAAAAAGTAATATTTAAGATAAGTGTTTGGTAACGTGTTTGGATCTAATTCGTAAACATCTTTTGCTTTTCTGAAAGTATACATCCAGCTTGGGTCATTTTCTTTAGGATCACTTCCTAAAGCTTCTAAACTATAACCATTTTGAGAAATGTATTCTTTTAATTTAGGCATCAAATCATGGCCATCTTTATCACGAATATCTGTCCACCAGCCAAAATGATTCAACCCATAATAACGAACACTCATATCTTTTCTAGAATTTAATCCTAAAATTTTTGCCATTCTGCTTTCTAAACCAATTGGCATGTCGCAAATGTTCAAAATTTTAGCATTTGGTCTTAATCTTCTTGTTGCTTCTGCCACAATTGCTGCTGGGTTAGAGTAGTTTAACATCCAAGCATCTGGTGAATATTTTTCCATATAGTCTACTAACTCAAGTACCCCTCCAATTGAGCGCATCCCATAAGCGATCCCACCTGGTCCACAAGTTTCTTGTCCAATGACACCGTATTTCAAAGGGATTTTTTCATCTTGTTCTCTCATTTCATAAAGACCTACTCGAATATGTGCCATAACAAAATCAACATCGGTAAAAGCCTCTTTTGGATCCGTTGTTGCCACATATTCAATATCAGGAGCTTTTTCTTTTAAAATAATTTCTACTGCATCTGCTACTATTTTTTGTCTTTCAGCATTGTTATCGTATATTTTTAATTTTCGGATTGGTAATGTATCTGTATTATCTAATAACATTAAAATGATTTCAGGAGTATAAGTGCTTCCCCCTCCTGCAATAACAATAGATTGAGGTTTTAAATTTTTAGCCATTTGTATATCTTTCCTTTCTTATTAACTGATTGCTTTATTTATAACATCTCCTGATAACCCTTACAATATAACTAGCTGATTTAGGGAACAAACACCCTTTTTCGAAAATGCTCCCAAATTTAGGGAATATTCCCTGTACATTTTTTCAAGACTTATTACTGTGTTATTCCTGGTTCAAAAGTAAATTATCTACTTGGTCTCTCACTTGAGGTACATCTAGTCCTACAATGACTTGTATAGAATTTCCCTTTTTGAGTAGTCCATGCGCTCCTACTTCTTTAAAATCAGAATCTGAAGCAAGTAAACTAGTATCTTTTACTTTTACTCTTAAACGAGTAGCACAATTAGTTACACTTTCAATATTATCTCTGCCACCAAGAGCTTCTAGATATTGCATTGCTTGAGGCGTATATTGATTAGCTCCTTCAACTGATGGTACGGATGCTGTCTTTCCTGCTTTTCCATTCGCCATTTTATCTTTAAATTCTTTTTTAGAGTACATTTTTACTTCATCATCTAGTTCTCTACCTGGAGTTTTATAATCAAATTTCAGTATAAAGTATCTGAAAGAGAAGAAATAAATTGTGCTGAATGTAAGTCCTACCCCTAGCCAAATTAAGATTTGATCCATATGATTAGCCGACATAGGGATAATGAATTGTGCTATGGAACGTATTAAACCACCACCCATATCACTTGAGAGACCTAGCATATAAGCTGTAGAAGATAATGTTGCAGCTAATACAGAATGTAACAAGAAAAGCGGCGGTGCGATAAATAAAAATGTAAATTCAATAGGTTCTGTTATTCCCGCTAAAACAGCAGTAAGAGTTACAGGTATGACTAAAGCTAAAGTTTTTTTCTTTTTATCAGAGTTAGCTGTTGCATAAAAAGCAGCAGCGATGCCAAGAGGAGCAAAAATTTTCGAATAATTGTGGAATGTAAACCCTGCTTCTGGAAACAGCTCTTTCATTGAAGCAGTGGAAGAAGCAAAAGTACTTAAATTTTCTAACCAGTAGGCTGTTGTTCCACCTTCGACAATTGCTGGTCCATAAGCAAATGGTTGATATATGAAATGATGCAACCCAGTGGGGATTAGCAATCTCTCTAGGAAGACATATAACCAAACTCCAAAGGTTCCTGAAGACGATAAGAAAGTTTGTAAGGAGCTGATTCCTCCTTGTATCATTGGCCAAATCCAACTCACTAATATAGCTATAGGAATCATCAAGAAAAAGCCAATAATAATCACTAAAGCAGAACCCTGAAAAATACCTAGCCAATCAGGTAGTTTTGTCTCAAAGTAGCGATCGTGTATCCAGACTGCTATACCTGCTATAACAATAGCACCAACTATATTAGTATCTAAAGTTTTGATACCAGCAATCATGGTTAATCCGCTTTCTCCTCCTACTTCCTGAGAAAAATCTACATTAAATGTAGAACCGAAGAATTCGATCATTCCACTTACAAAAGTATTAAACGTTAAATAAATAATTAATGATTCCAAAGCTGCTCGAGCATTTGCTTTTTTTGCAAGACCAATAGGCAGTCCTATGACAAATAAAAGTTCCATATGATCAAAAACAACCCAAGCTCCACCTTCTAATACTTCCCAAACTCTAGTCCATACTGTTCCTTCTGCTGCTAGACTTCCAATGATAAGCTCGTTCGTAGCTAACGTTGAGAGGGCTATCATTATTCCAGCAAACGCAAACAGTAATACAGGAGTAAACATTGCTCCACCAAATCGCTGTAATTTTTCCATCATGGTTTTTTATCTCCTTTTCTTTTCATTGATACAATTATTTTATACCATTGTAAAAGCGCTTTCTCAACATGGTTTAAAAACAAAGGGAAGCAATCTCCAACTATGGAAATGTTACCATTAATTGGGAAGCTTCCCTGTTTTGCTTATGCTATTATTTTTCTACTTTTATAATAAGTTTTCATATGTTATGTATTCTCGATATAACATATCTAATACTATATTTACCGTTACAAAAGTCTTTTTCGAAGTATTTTCGCGATGTTTATCATAAATTTCAGAGCTTTGAAAATACAAGTTATAATCTGTTTTAGAAGCTAAATCATTGTTTTTAAATTCTGTAATAGATAAAATAGGAATTTTGTTTAAAGATAATAATTTTGTAATTTCAGACAATCCTGTCCCATCTCCACTTTTCGATAGAATAATCACTAAATCATTTGAAGTCATTTCAGATAGCAACAATTTTAATTCTGTTTTAGATTGAAGCATCATACTATTTTTACCACTTAATATAAAATTTCGGTTCAAGTCATTTAATGCGTTTAATTGTGCCCATCCAGTCCCATAACTATATACTCTTTTAGAGTGATAAATCTTTTCAACAATCATTTTTACATCTGTTTGTTTAAATAACTTATAAGTCGTTTCTATATCATTTTTTAATTTTCCGATCATATCATCATGAGGATCACTGTGTATTTCACTACTTTGCTTAATACTGTATTTGAATTCCACAAATCCACTAAAACCTAATTTTTGTGTTAATCTAAGAATTGTAGATTTTGAAGTATGACAGACTTCAGCTAGTTTAGTGATACTGATATTTTGAGTTTCTTTTTTATTTTGTAATATATAGGAAACAATAGAAAGTTCATTTTCATTAAGTTGATCATAATTTTTATTAATAATAGCTTCAAGCTCCATATGTTTATTCATCCTCTTTCCAATATATTGTTTTATAATGGCACGATATCTATTACGAATAGTATATTACAAAACAACAATGCCAATTAAGCTCCTAAAGTAGCAATTTAATTTCTACTTTAAGGAGCTTAATTGATATCACTTAATTATAGTTTCAGTTATTGCAACCTTTTCCTGCAACAAGCCCAATTCCATAAAATTCTGTGAAAATTGACGGCTCAATTTGCGGTACAATGGAAAAATTTCTTTATACACAGCACTTTCGATTTCGTTTGGCTTATGCTGATGTTCAGAGCCGATCATTGATTTAACAACTTTTAAATCAGCAATCATCCCCGCACTCTTCAACCCTATCACTACGGCTCCTAAACAAGAGCTTTCATAACTTTCCGGCATAAAAACATCTTGCTGTACCACATCCGTTAAAAGTTGACGCCACACAGGAGACTGAGAGAACCCACCAGTCGCAATAATTTTATCCGGTCGGCCAGCTTGCTCGGTGATTTCATGTAATACATCGTAAATATTTAAACAAATTCCTTCCAATACTGCTCTTAAGAAATGCTTTTGCTTATGCATCAGATGAATCCCAAAAAACGATCCTCTAGCTTCTCCTTGCCATAACGGAGCGCGTTCGCCGTTTAAATAGGGGTGAAACAATAACCCGTTAGAACCAGCTGGAACAGAAGCAATCAGCTCCATCATATCACTGTATTCATCTGTATTTTCCTCTAAAAAAGCTGGATTAAAAAATTGATTTTTAGCCCAATCCATCACAACACCGCCATTGTTTATCGCTCCACCGACTACGTAGTGATTTTCATCCAGCACATAGCAAAAAGTTCGTTCATCTGTATCCAAATAAGGTTTTTCCGTCACCATTCTTACAGCTGCACTTGTGCCAATAGTGATAGCCACATTTTTTGGCTCAATTGCTCCAACACCTAAATTAGACAGGCAACCATCACTGCCTCCAAGCACAAATGGTGTTTGAGGATTCAGCCCAAGTTCCTGAGCAATTTCTTCTTTCATTCCACTTACCTGAGTAGTTGGAGTGACGGCGAGAGGCAGTTGTTCTGCTGTAATTCCGGCTTCTTTCAGCGCCATTGTATCCCATGATAAATCATGGATATTAAATAGACCCGTACTCGAGGCAACTGAATAATCAACCACATATTTGCCAAATAATTGATAAAAAACATACTCTTTTACTCCAATAAATTTAACAGCCTGTTGAAACACTTCTAGTTGTTGTTCTTTAAACCATATAATCTTGCATAAAGGAGACATAGGATGAATCGGTGTTCCGGTGCGTTGGTAAATATCTGATCCATTTCCTAATTTCAGCTCTTCAGCACAACGGTTAGCTCGGTTGTCTGCCCAAGTGATACTTCGAGTAAGAGGCTGATCGTTACCATCCATTAAAATCAAACTATGCATCGCACTTGAAAAGCTGACATTCACAATTTGTTCTGCAGGTATTTTACTGCTTACAATAACTTGTTTGATAGTACTCAATACTGCTTGATAGATAGCGCTTAATTCTTGTTCCGCAAATTCTGGTTTTTCCTTGATCAGCGGATAAAATTCATAAGCCGAATCCATTACCATTCCATTTGCATGAAAAAGGACTGCTTTGGTACTGGTTGTCCCAATATCTACTCCAATCACATATTGACTCAAATCCACACTTCCTTTTTACTTTTTAATAACAGCATGTCCGCCAAATTCATTTCGTAATGCTGAAACAACTTTTCCAGCATATGTATCTTCTTGCATTGAACGATATCTCATCATCAGAGACATGGAAATCACCGGTGTCGGAACTTTCAACTCTAGACCTGTTTCAACTGTCCATTGTCCTTCACCAGAAGATTGCATAGCACCAGTCATTTCATCTAAATGACCATCTTTTTGGAAAGCTTGTTCTGCCAATTCCATTAACCAGCTGCGGATAACTGAACCATTGTTCCATACTTTTGCTACGTCCGCATTATCAAAATCAAAATCACTTTTTTCAACGAGTTCAAAACCTTCACCCATTGCTTGCATCATACCATATTCAACGCCGTTATGGACCATTTTCAAAAAGTGTCCGCTGCCTGATTTTCCAGTATACAAGTACCCATCTTCTACACAAATTTGTTGAATCACTGGCTCAATATAGCGAAAGGCTTCCTCATTTCCACCGATCATCATACAAGCTCCATTACGAGCTCCACTGGTTCCGCCAGATGTCCCTAAATCCATAAAATGCAGCCCTTTTTCTGCTGCGAGTTCTGCATGACGAATCGAATCTTTGTAATTCGAATTCCCGCCATCAATCAGAATATCTCCTTCTACCAGCAACTCCATTAATTGAATCAATACTGATTCTAATGGTTTTCCTGCTGGTACCATCATCCATATCACTTTGCGTTCCGTTTCTTTTGCCGTCAATTCTTTCAAGGTAGGAACAGTTTTTATCCCTGCATCCTCTGCTTGTTTGCGACTTGCTTCCATCACATCGTATCCTGTAACTTGGTGTCCTTTATCCAATAAATTTAAAGCGAGTTGGTAACCCATCTTTCCTAAACCGATTAATCCTATTTCCATCCGTCTCTCCACTCCCTATCTTTTTTTACTAGTCTATTTTAACCAAAAAGAGCGAGAAAAGGAAATCACCTTTTCTCGCCGATCTCATTATTTGTTCATTAGTTCAATTCTGGCCAAAATCCTTTATTGGCTTCAATTAAATCGTCTAAGAGATTTTTAGCTACTTCAGCGTTCGGTACGATTTTAGATAGGCTCAATGCTTGCCATAGTTTTTGGTAGCTGCCTTCGATATACGCTTCAACAACTAATTTTTCTGCCGTCACTTGTTGCAGCATCAAGGCTCTTTCAAAGTTAGGAATCTTTCCTTGTGCCAACGGCTCTGGACCGTCACTTCCAACAATACACGGAACTTCTACCATAGCGTCATCATCAAAATTCGCGATAGCGCCATTATTTTCAACGATCAACAACATCCGTTCATGTGTATTGAAAGCAATAGCACGTGCTAGATCAACGATAAAGGATGCATGGCTGTCAATATGGAAGCCGCTGTTTTCTGCTGTTCCTTTTTCAATGATCCCTCTGGCTGCTGTGAACACGTCTTTTTCACGGCCCGCCATTACTTCATTGGCCCGAGTAAATTCTGGATTGGAATGTGCCACTTCATAATCTGGATAGAAATAGTACTTCAAATACGTATTCGGCAAGAAGCGTGGTTCAATAGCTAATAGATCTTTCGCTTTTTTATGCGTAGCTTGCCAGCTTTCATCCATGTGCTGCGTATCAACTTCTACTTGCGTCAAGTAACCATTTTCCGCTACATATTCTTTGATCTCGTCCAAATATTCATGTCCCGTTGCTTTGTCTTTGACACTAGTCCACCAACCAAAGTGGTTCAATCCAAAGTAGCGAACTTCTAATTCATCTGGAGTTTTTCCAACGATTTGAGACATTCTGCGTAACGTTCCTACTGGCATGTCACAAATGTTCAAGACTTTTGAATTTGGACGCATAACGCGGCAAGCTTCTGCCACAATCGCTGCTGGGTTGGAGTAGTTCAGCATCCAAGCATCAGGAGAATATTCTTCCATGTAATCAATAATTTCCATCATCCCTGTGATACTGCGCATACCATATGCGATTCCGCCTGGTCCACAAGTTTCTTGTCCAACCACACCATATTTTAAAGGAATCTTTTCATCTTGTTCACGCATTGCGTATTTTCCGACACGGATGTGCGCCATCACAAAATCTACGTCTGTAAAGGCTTCTTTTGGATCAGTTGTAAAAGAGAACTTCACTTCTGGAGCTTGTTCTTTTAACAAAATTTCTAATGCTTCGCCTAATATCCCTTGTCTTTCTTGATCATTATCGTAGAGTTTCAACTCTCTAATAGGGAAACGGTCCATGTTGTCTAATAACATCATTACGATACCTGGAGTAAATGTGCTCCCGCCACCTGCAATAACAATTGAAAACTTCTTCATTTAAAAAACTCCTTCTGTTTGTTTTATTCTTCTTCCGTGATGCCTAAATACTTATCTACAGCTTTCCGTACCGATTCTACTTGCAAACCGTATACTACTTGAACATTCTGACCCTTGACAATAATACCGCTGGCACCTGTTTCGTTTTTCAAGATACTTTCATTAACCTTGCTTGGTTCTTGCAACGTCAATCTCAAACGTGTATAGCAGTTAGTGACCGTTTCGATATTTTCAGGTCCTCCTAAAGCATTCACAATGACGCTGGCTAAACCAGTATTGCCTGTTTGAGGTTGTCCAGATGTACCTTTTTGTTGCTTGTTTTCATTGAATTCTTGTTTCGAATACAATTTCGTTTCTTGTCCTTCATCTTCACGTCCGATGGTTTTCAGATTCAATTTAGTGATCAATAAACGGAAGGTAAAGTAGTAAATAGCAAAGAACATCAATCCAACTACGATATACATGATCCAATTCGTTTTTTCTTGTCCAAGAGGAATATTGTATAAGATAAAGTCAATAAAACCGTTTGGTCCGATTGCACGAACGTTGAATAAATTCAAGACCACCATGCTCAATCCACTTAATACGGAATGCACTACGAACAAGATTGGGGCAATAAACATGAATGAAAACTCGATCGGTTCTGTAACACCAGCGATAAATGAAGTAACCGCTGCCGGAATCAAAATAGCTTTCGCTTGTTGTTTTTTCTCAGGGCTGGCTGTTTGGTACATGGCTAAACACGCTCCGATTAACCCAAACATTTTAGAAATTCCACGCGCATCCCAGATAACGCTTTGGGAAAGTACAGACACACTTGGATCTGCCATTTCGGCAAAGTAAATATTCCGAGCACCTTCAAAAACTTGTCCCCCGACTTCTTGCACTCCACCAAGAGAAGAATAAAGGAATGGTGTATACACTAAGTGGTGCAATCCAGTTGGAATCAGCAATCTTTCCAACATCCCGTATAGGAAGATTCCAAAATTACCGCTTTGATTGATCAATGTACCCAAGCTATTGATGCCGTTTTGGAAAAATGGCCAAATGTACGTAAATAATA
This sequence comes from Desemzia sp. FAM 23989, assembly GCF_045528345.1. Lineage (NCBI taxonomy): Bacteria > Bacillati > Bacillota > Bacilli > Lactobacillales > Carnobacteriaceae > Desemzia > Desemzia sp. FAM 23989. The sequence continues at coordinate 113,248 of NZ_JBGQQT010000008.1, forward strand.
CAGCTAATAAAACAACTACCGGAATCAGTACAATGAAAACAAAACGTGAACCTCCATAAATTTGGAACGCATTACTGAATTCTTTTTCGGCATATTTATTGTGCACAATAGCCGTCGTAATTCCTAATAAGATTCCAAGGAATACACCCATATCCAAGACTTGGACACCTAATACCATAGATTGCCCAGTTCCTTGCAAAGATTCTCCTTCAAATAATAAACCAGATAATTCCATGAATTTATTCATCGCATTAATAAATACTAAGTAACCTAGTAAAGCTGTAAAACCTGCTTCAGCTTTCTTTCTATTGGCCAACCCTACTGCTAACCCCACGCAGAATACCAATCCCAAGTTGCTTAAGATCGATACCAACGAACCCGATAGAATCGTTCCAAACCCTGTGGTGATCGGGTTATCTAAAAAGGGAACGGTTTCAATTAATCGCTGATTGGTAAATACATTTCCTAGAGCAATCAATATCCCAGCTATCGGCAAAATCAATACAGGAATAAACATAGCTTTGGAAAACCGTTGTAATCCATCCATCAGTTTTTCTTTCATAACTTTTTTCCTCCTACCTCTTTTATTTCTAAACCTAGTTTATTATGAAACCCTTTTCTTTACCAGTGTTCCGGCATGTAAAAAAACGTGTTTCCTGAATTGGAAACACGTTTCGCTGTTAGTCTTCTTTTGACTTATTTTCTTGGTCCAAATACACTTTAAACAAATACTCGAATACCATCAGTAAACTGGGGTAAAAGGAGTTGGGCAGCATATTTCGGTCGTCCAACTCGTTTTTGTCATGAACTTTGAAATTCACATCCGATAATTCTGCTACCCGGTTATCAGCATTTTTTGTAAATGACACTCTAAAAATTTGTTGCCCTTCAGCAGATAACAATTTATCGATCACTTGCTGGGTTTCACCTGATTTGGAAATCGCTACAAAAGCACCAATGTCGTCCAAATTATTTTCAAAGACACCGATCGAGTCGCTTCCGGAAGCAAAAATCGTCTTTTTACCTAACACCAGCAGCTTTTTATACAAATATTCTCCTGCAATTGCTGAAAATCCAGTCGCATAAATAAAAATGTATTTTTGTTTCAAGTTTAAAACGTATTGAACAAAGTCTTCGATATCTTGTTGTGAATTGTATTGGAATACATCTGCCAGTTCAAATTTGAACAACTCTTCAGGGTCTTCTACTTGGCCGCTTTCCCTCTGCTTCACTTTTGGAGATAAGTGATAGTACATATCCACAAAACCCGTGTAGCCTAACTTTTTCGACAAACGGATCACAGAAGCAGGCGAAGTGAAATTGACTTTGGCGATTTCTCTTACCCCCATTGTCAAAACAGTATCCATATTCTCGATGACATACTTTAGTATTGTTAAATCCAATTCAGTGAGGTGCTTTCCTTCAACCAACTTTTTTAAGTCAATCAATGTTGTGATTCTCCTCGGTATATAGAGTTTAGTTAGTTCATTTCTTTGGTTAGAGCAATGATACGGTCCACGCTGTCATTCAAGTATTGGATCGTGTCATCCAGCGGTTTAGAAGTCGTGATATCCACACCCGCTACTTTTGCGGCTTCAACAGGTTTTAATTGGCCGCCTAGCGTTAGGAATTTTAACCAATCTGCTACTGCCGATTGCCCTTCTTCTTTGACACGCAAGAAAGCTTGAGTCGCGATCGTCAATCCCGCTGAATAAGTATAGGAATATAAACCCATATAGTAATGGATTTGGCGCATCCAAGTCAATTCTGCTCCTTCATTGATTTCCACAGCATCTCCCCAGAATTGCTCTAAAACAGCTCGCTTCAGTTCGCTTAATTTAGCAGCATCGAATCCTTGTCCGGCATCGATTAATTTGTACACTTCGCGTTGATAAGCTGCTTCCAGCAAATGTGTGATGTAATTGTGGAAATACGTTTTTGAGATCATACGCGTCAAAGCAAAACGTTCCATTCTAGGGTCTTCACTGTCTTTTTTCAACGAATCCGTCAATAACAATTCATTAAACGTAGACGGTGCTTCAATTAAATACAAGGACATACGCGCTGATAAAATTGAATTGTTCTCGCTGGATAAAATTCCTTGTCCTGCATGCCCTAATTCATGGAGCAACGTATAGACATCGGATAATTGGTCCGTCCAAGACATCAAAACGTAAGGATGTACACCGTAAACCGTGGCACAAAAGGCACCAGAACGTTTGCCTTTGTTTTGCGCAAAATCCACCCATCTTTCAGGATAAGCCCGCATAACCAGATTCGTATAATCTTGACCTAATACAGAAATAGCTTTTTGCACCAGATTTTTAGACTCTTCCACCGTAACGGTTGGCGCAAATTCATGGTCCAAGTCGATTTTAATGTCGGCATACGTCATCTTGTCTAAGCCGTTTTCTTCTTTGACATGGGTAATGTATTTTTGCATCACAGGTGCCAAGTCCTTCATGATGACATCGATTTGACGATTATACAACTCTTTATCCACATTTTGATTGTAGAGCAAGTAATCAAAAATAGACTCAAAACCACGCATCGTTGCCACAGTCTTTTCTTTTTGCAGTTGTGTATAATACGTTTCCGCCATTGTGTTTTGATACTTTCCTAAGACTGTGGAAAACTGTTCAAATGCAGCTCGGCGAATCGCTGTATTTGGGTGATACATATAATAATCTTCATACAGTACAAAGCTTAATGGATAGTCTTTTCCCTCTACAGTAAAGGTTCCAAAGTCCATATCCGAAGAGCGAATCTGTTCAAAAATAGATTGAGGAGCACTTAACGCTGGTTGCAATTGAGCCAGTGCCTTTTCTACAGTTGGAGCCAGTTGGATTTGTTTCTGATCTTTGACTTTTTCAATAAATATCGCATACTGAGGTGCTTCAGCAGCCACTTGTTCCAGTACGGCAGCGTCACTTTCCACCAATTCAGCATCAAAGAAACTCAATTGAGCACTCCATTCAGCCCCAAGGTTGCCGATCCAACGGTATAATTCCATATTTTTAGGATCCGAGATATCTGCAGAGACTGGCAGGTAAGCGTAATAATTCAACCATACTTGCGTCTGCATCAGCTCTTCATACTCTTTGATCGCTGCAATAATCGTTTCAGCAACAGTCAGCTGTCCTTCGTACTTATGCACAAATTCCTCCACAGCCGCTTTCGTTCCTTCAACAGCTGCATCAAATTCCGCACGTGTTTTATAAATTGCTGTGATATCCCATTTCATTTGTTCTGGTACTTCTGATCTTACTTGTAAAGCTTTTTCCGTCATCCAATCTCTCCCTTTTTAAATTGTATCCCTCAATTTGTTTTCGTCGTTATTCCAGAATATTCTAACACTTATTAACAGTATAGCATTCTTTTTGTGGAAGAAAACACACTGTCTGGTTAATTTATGGGTAAATTGTGGATAGGTTGAATTTGGATTATAGGTTGTACACAAGTTATGTTCATAAAGTTTTATAGATGCCTATGGTGAATAGCTATACTCCTAGAAAGGAATAGCTTTGACAGTATATGAAGCATTAACGCTAGCGATTTTGTTCGCTGCGTTGATTGTAGAGTTACTGAAATTTAACCAAAAAAATAATCATCTTTTAACTTTGACGGGTTAAGATGATTATTTTAATCTATTTAATTCAGTCAACTTCTTTAACGGTTCTGTGCTATGGGGGACACGCACTAACGCATCTCCTTTTCATTTGTGTTGTAGCACACTTAGATATTTATCTTCAACTTTAGAATATTCATTTTAGTAGCTTTTCTGACAAGTAACACCTCTTACTATAATCTTCTACTCATCACATATGCTTGGCCAATATAGCCAAGCATTTTTTCATATCAACACCCTGGAGTCTTGTAGGCATATGTAGTAGTCTCCCATTTTAGTTGTTCTGAGACATACGATTGTGACCATAAGACTTATTCCCACATCCAATTTCTCCCTTTTTCACTTTATTCCTACTTGTACTTTTATCGTTCGTTTAAAAACTTCTAAGATTAGCTAAAAATACATCATTTTTAATTTCGATTAAAATAAATAGCTGTTTACAACAGTTGATGAAATGTGGAGAGTTATTCCGATATTTCTACATTGTCCACAGCGGTCGTTTAATATAACGTATTACTGAATTATTTTCCATAAAAGATTATCCAATAGATAGTAATCCAATTCTCCTATGATACAATAAAAAAAAACGATTTCTTTATTGGACTAAAATAACAAAAACTATTGTCCCTAAAATAATGTCTACTGAATAATAAACTATGCTTATTCTGCTGCCTTTTACAACTAATGATTGATATAATAGATGCAAGGGTTTTTATAGGATGTTAAACAAAACCTTGCACTTTTACTGAAATGAGGATAGAAACATGTATAAATCACAACCGTATTCACAAATCGCTTTCGAAGACTTCAACCAACCAATGGGACTAAAAATGAACCCGAAAAATAGATGGATTGAAAAAGCGGAATGGATCCCTTGGGCTGAAC
>NZ_JBGQQT010000009.1:0-100083 GCF_045528345.1 Desemzia sp. FAM 23989
ATTCTCACACATATGTGTGGTGACGATGGCAAGAAGGTCACACCTGTTCCCATGCCGAACACAGTAGTTAAGCTTCTTAGCGCCGAAGGTAGTGAGGGGTTTCCCCTTGTGAGACTAGGACGTTGCCACGCATATAGTTTTTGGAGGTTTAGCTCAGTTGGGAGAGCATCTGCCTTACAAGCAGAGGGTCAGCGGTTCGAGCCCGTTAACCTCCACCACGAGTCATTAGCTCAGTTGGTAGAGCATCTGACTTTTAATCAGAGGGTCGCAGGTTCGAATCCTGCATGACTCATACTAGTTGCTTGTTGACTAGTATGTTTTGCCTTAAACTAAATGCGGGTGTGGCGGAATTGGCAGACGCACTAGATTTAGGATCTAGCGCCGCGAGGCGTGGGGGTTCAAGTCCCTTCACCCGCATCATTTATTTTTTTTGGCACTAAACAGTTGCCGGCTTAGCTCAGTTGGTAGAGCATCTGATTTGTAATCAGAGGGTCGAGGGTTCAAATCCTTTAGCCGGCACCATTTTGCGGAAATAGCTCAGTGGTAGAGCACCACCTTGCCAAGGTGGGGGTCGCGGGTTCGAACCCCGTTTTCCGCTTTCTAGTTATACTAGAAAATGATAACTTGTTCATTAAAGCCGGGGTGGCGGAACAGGTAGACGCACAGGACTTAAAATCCTGCGGATAGTGATATCCGTGCCGGTTCGATTCCGGCCCTCGGCACCATTTTTAGCACCCATAGCTCAATTGGATAGAGTACTTGACTACGAATCAAGCGGTTGCAAGTTCGACTCTTGCTGGGTGCATCTCTTTTAAAGAGTTTTTACCAACGTATACGGGAATTAGCTCAGCTTGGTAGAGCACTTGGTTTGGGACCAAGGGGTCGCAGGTTCGAATCCTGTATTCCCGATAATAAAATAGAGTATCCAAAAGTGAGATAAGCAATCAGCTGTCTCGCTTTTTTTGTATTATGGAGGACGTGGATGATATAATCAGTGCATGTTTCTTCTATAGAATGAGAAAGTAAGCTGTGGGATTCTAGGTTGTATATCTTTCGAAATGCGCAATAGTAATCAGAATGGTTCAGGTATTCTGCAGCTCATGACTATTATATAGAACTCTAGTGGTCGTTTTGAGGTTATTCAATAGAGAAGTGAGACAAACGTTGGTTCTATTAAGAAGTGGGACTTTTCAAATGGAGTTTTTTCCAGTATAATAATAGTCAGGATTAGTCAAAGGAGTATAGAACCTTTGTTAGGAAAGTGGCCTTATATGAAGGCTGAAAGAAAAGGAGGGTTATTAAAAAGTTGATGTTGGCATGAGTAGCGAAAAAGTGTATGATACTTAGACACCAATCATCAATGGTTTTTAATAACAAACAGCACATGGAAAATAAAAATATGTCAGATATTATTGAAGCTTATTTGAAAAAGGTGTTAGGACACTCAGATCAAGTTGAAATCAGACGTAGCGAAATGGCTGATTTATTTAATTGTGTTCCTTCTCAAATCAATTATGTGATCAACACGCGTTTCACTGTGCAAAAAGGTTATTTAGTGGAAAGTAAGCGCGGCGGTGGTGGTTACATTCGGATTATCAAAGTTAAATTGTTGGACGAATCTGAGATGTTAGATACAATAATAGAAATAGTGGGCAATAGTATTTCGCAAAATGATGCTTATGCAATTGTACAAAAGTTATATGACGATGATTTCTTGAGTAAAAGAGAAGCCGTCATTTTGATGGCTGCAATGGAAAAAACAGTATTGGGACTGGAAACTAAAGTGGCTAAAGAAGTAAGGGCACGTATATTAAATTCTTGCCTGAACAATTTGAGATACGAATAATGATAATGTGGAGGCGAGAAAATGAACGAATTATTTACTGAAAAAGCACAAGCCGTGTTAGAGATCGCTCAAGAAGAGGCAAAAGCATTTCGCCATCATTCTGTAGGTACTGAGCATATCTTACTGGGGATTGTCAAAGAGCAAGAAGGTATTGCAGGTAAAACACTCCGTCAGTTTTCAATCACCGAGCAAGATATTCGTGAGGAAATTGAACATTTTACGGGATATGGAACAATGAAATACATTTCAAAACAAGCTGTTTTACCTCATTCTCCTCGAGCAAAACAAGCTATTACGTATGCGACTGATGAATCTAGACGCATGGGGGCAAAATTAGTCGGGACAGAGCATTTGCTGCTCGGCTTATTGCGTGAAGAAGATATTTTATCTTCTAAAATTTTAGCTAATTTAGATGTGAGCTTGAATAAGGCGCGTCAAGTAGTCTTGAAAAAAGTCGGACAAGGCCAAGTGAAGAACAGCAAACGTCAAAGACCTGCAACAAAGCAGCCCACTGCGGGAACGCCCACACTGGATTCATTAGCTAGAGATTTAACCGCTCAAGCTAAAGAAGGCAAAATGGATCCTGTTGTAGGCCGTCAAAAAGAAGTTCAACGAATCGTACAGATCTTAAGCCGTCGAACTAAAAATAATCCGGTATTGGTTGGAGAACCCGGGGTAGGTAAAACAGCCATTGCTGAAGGCTTGGCACAGCGGATCATAGATGGAGAAGTACCTTCTACTCTTACAAATAAACGCTTGATGATGCTGGATATGGGATCATTGGTTGCGGGAACGAAATACCGTGGTGAATTTGAAGAGCGTATGAAGAAAATTATTGAGGAGATTTATCAAGATGGAGAAGTGATTCTCTTTATTGATGAATTGCATACGTTAATTGGAGCAGGCGGAGCAGAAGGGGCTATTGACGCTTCGAATATTCTGAAACCAGCACTTGCGCGTGGAGAATTGCAAACGATCGGGGCAACAACATTAGACGAATACCAAAAACACATCGAAAAAGATGCGGCTTTGGAGAGACGTTTTGCACCAATCCACATTGATCCGCCAAATGAAGATGAAACAGAAGAAATCTTATATGGTCTGCGTTCACGTTATGAAGATCATCATGGAGTAAAAATTATGGATGAAGCAATTCATGCAGCGGTCAAATTATCTAATCGTTATATCACATCTAGACAATTGCCGGATAAAGCGATTGATCTGATAGATGAAGCAGCTTCTAAAGTACGTATCGATGTTACTGGAAAACCAACGCCAGTTGCAGCAGCGGTGGAAGAGTTGGAAACATTGATTGAAGACAAAGAAGCAGCGATTCAAAATCAAGATTTCGAAAAAGCGGGTCTTATTCGAACGCAGGAAATGAAACAGCGTAAAAAAATTGAAACATTATTGAGAAAACAAGAGAAGAAAGAAACGCCAAATGAACTAGAAGTTACTGAACACGATATTGCTGAAGTTGTGGCATTGTGGACCAATATTCCAGTTCAACAAATGGAACAAAAAGAATCGGATCGTTTATTGAAGATGGAAGATGTGCTGCATAAACGAGTCATTGGTCAAAATGAAGCCGTTGTAGCGGTCTCAAAAGCGATTCGCCGTGCAAGAAGTGGTTTGAAAGATCCGAATCGTCCAATCGGTTCATTCATGTTCTTAGGACCTACTGGAGTTGGGAAAACGGAATTGGCTAAAGCTTTGAGTGAAGCGATGTTTGGAAATGAAGAAGCATTGATTCGTGTGGATATGTCTGAATACATGGAAAAATTCAGTACCAGTCGATTAGTCGGTTCTCCTCCAGGTTATGTAGGATATGATGAAGGTGGGCAATTGACAGAAAAAGTCCGTCAAAAACCTTATTCTGTTATCTTGCTGGATGAAGTAGAGAAAGCTCATCCGGATGTCTTTAATATTCTGTTGCAAGTATTGGACGATGGTCATTTGACAGATGGAAAAGGCCGTAAAGTAGACTTCAAAAACACAATCATGATCATGACTTCCAATCTAGGAGCAACGGCTTTACGAGATGAAAAATCAGTTGGTTTTACTGTGAAAGATACGAAACATGATCACAACATGATGGAAAAACGCATTAAAGAAGAGTTGAAAAATGCTTTTCGTCCTGAGTTCATCAACCGTTTAGATGAAACAATCGTCTTCCATTCATTAGAGAAAACTGAATTGAATGAGATCGTTAAATTGATGTCGCAAACAATCGTCAAACGATTAGCTGATATGGACATCCATGCAAAAATCACACCAGCTGCCATCGATGTGATTTCTAAAGAGGGATTCGATCCTGAATATGGTGCACGTCCATTACGCAGAGCTATTCAAAAGAAAATTGAAGATCTTTTAAGTGAAGAGTTGTTGAGCGGAAGAGTGAAAATTGGGGACAACATCACTATTGGTGCTCAAAAAGGAACAATCCGTTTTACGGTTCGGGAACCTAAAAAGTTAGAAAAAGATGCTAAGGCGGAAAAGGAAACAGCTTCTGTCAATTAAGCTAACCAACAAGAAACGTCTATCAGAATTTTAAATTCTGGTAGGCGTTTTTATTCGTGATTGAAATTTATTTCTGATATGATGAAATAGAGAAAAATACGAAGAGGGAAGTGAATTTCTATGAAAAACACAACAAGAAATATTTTATTAGGTGTTGGAGCTGCTGTAGCTATTGGAGCAGCATACATGGTGACTTCAGATAAAGCAATGGAAAAAGCTGAAAGCATGATTAACCGCAAAAGAGCGAAATACTTTGTGAAAGATAAACTGCATGGCAATGAAAAAGCTATGAAAGTTGTGGAAAACTTATCTGATGAGGAAGTGATCAACTTACTCAACGTTGTGGATAAAGTTAGTCATTTACGCGGAAGTGTCAGCGATTATACACATCAATTGAAAGAAGCGACAACAGAATTTACCGATCTGTTATCGGATAAAAAAGATACCTTTGTAGATAAAGTAAAAAAATAAAACGCATAAAAACCTTCTCGTAAAAGATTGCCTTTTACAAGAAGGTTTTTTTAGTCCAGCGTCAATAAATAACACAACAGCAAGTCATCCATATCACGCAACGATAGACCGCTTGTTTCATGAAAACGATCGATTCGGTATTGCAGTGTGTTGCGGTGGATATAAAGGGATTTTGCGGCTACAGATATGTTGCCTTGGCTTTTCCACATTGCTAAGATCAATTCCTTCAGTTCGTTATCCATTACATACTGAGTTTTCATTTGCTGCATCAATGGGCTTTGTGAAATAGCTTCCGCCGTATAATAATGTAAAGCAACTGAGGGCAAATCAAAAACTTGGGTCTTTTGATTTTTTTGAGCTTCAAAAATATGCTGTTCTTCTTTAAATATATTGGGCAAAGCAGCAGTTATTGGCCAATATTGCCCCATATAATACACAGTCTTAATTGAAAAATCATCGTCTAAGGTGCGAATAATGCCGGCCATTTCTTCGCTGCTCAATAAATCAGGCTGTTTTCCTTGGATGAGAATACCTTTATTTTCTGTTAGGAAAAAAGTATCCTCTATGCCTGAAAATAAACTTTTGAAGGCTTTTAGCCAAAGTCCGCGTTCAAAAGCAGCATCCTTCTTAATGATCTCAAATTGGATAATGCGATAGAAGCCTTCTTCTTTAGGCAAAGCAAAGGACCCATTAACTAAAAAAGTATGCCATTTGGACATTTTTTTCGTTTTAAAGGGAATAGGCTTTTGGTTGAGCGCATATTGAATCAAGGCCAATTCAGTATCGCTTTTTTGGTAACGTTCAAATTGAATCCATTGATCTTGATAAGGAAAAGCTATGTACTGCTTCCCAGAGGTGTTGTATTCGGTTAAAACAGCTTCTGGATACAAGTTTTTTAGTTCTTTAAAGTTCACTTCAGTTCCTCATTTCTGCATTGAAATCGTCAAGCTGAACAAGTTGAGCATTCTTCTCTATTTTAGCACTCTTTGGATTTTTTTGTAGGGTTTGAGAGAGAATATGCTATCATAGGGGAAGGAAATGATGAGCAAAAGGAGCACAATATGGAATTGACCAGTAGGGAAAAAGAATACTTTATGCGCGAAGCTATTGAAGAGGCTAAAAAAGCTGGAGCTAAATTAGAAGTGCCGATCGGGGCTGTAGTGGTATTGAACGGGGAGATTATTGGGCGCGGTCACAATTTGCGGGAAATGACCCATGATGCGACGACTCATGCAGAAATGATTGCCATTCGGGAAGCCAATCAGTGCTTGGGGAATTGGCGCTTGGAGGATACGCAGTTGTTTGTAACGTTGGAACCTTGTCCGATGTGCAGTGGAGCAATGATCTTGTCGCGTGTCAACGAGCTTTACTATGGAGCTCCGGATCCTAAAGGCGGGACAGCCGGTACTTTAATGAATTTGCTTGGAGATGAGCGGTTCAACCATCAAGTAACGATTGAAAAAGGACTTTTAGAAGACGAGTGTGCCGCATTATTGACGGATTTTTTTAGAAGCTTGCGTGTGCGTAAAAAAGCTGCTAAACTAGCTCGCAAAGAAATGGAACAAGAAAATGAGGAGTAGAAGATGAAACAAAAGAAAAATTGGATCGTAACGATTGTCGGTGTGCTGGTACTTTTGCTTGGAGGTCAGCAGATGGACGTATTTGATGCGCTGTTTGATTCAGATTCTCAAGAGTCGCAAATGGAATCACAAACAGTGGATAGTTCCGTGGTTGAAGGACAAGCCTATTCGACGAAAGAAGATGTGGCTGCATACCTGAATGAATTTGGAGAGCTTCCACCCAATTATTTGACGAAAAAAGAAGCAGAAGCTTTAGGCTGGGACAACTCAGAAGGTAATTTATGGGAAGTCACTGATCAGATGTCGATCGGCGGTGATCGCTTCGGCAATTATGAAGAGTTGCTGCCTGAAGCAAAAGGCCGCGTGTATTATGAAGCGGATATCAATTATGACGGGGGTTTCCGTGGAGCTGAGCGGATCGTCTTTTCCAATGATGGATTGATTTTCTACACCGGGGATCATTACGAAACGTTTGAACAGCTTTACTAGGAGGTTAGTGATGGATAAGCGTATTATTTTGGATGGTCAAGAAATGACCAGTAAAAAAAGATTGCATCAATATTTAACGATGCAGTTGAACTTACCGGATTATTATGGGCAGAATCTGGATGCTCTGAAAGATTGTCTGACCACTGATTTTACTCCACAAACGATTGAGATCATTGATGCAGAAGCGATTGAGAAGTATCTAGGAAAATACGGAGAAAATTTGTTGAGAGTCTTTAGGGACGCAGCAGCAGAAAATGAATATTTAGAGATCCACATAAAAAATACCAGCGAGTAGTTTTCGAGACTGCTCGCTGGTATTTTTTTAATTGATTCGTTTGATAAAAATCGGTCCAATAAATTTGTGCAATAGAACGGCAAGTATGGCGCCTACAATTCCTTGCATCAGATTCATAGGAAAAGCGGCTATCCCAGCAGCCAGTCCAAATAAGATCCAATCCCCGATGACATAACCGACCGCCATCCAGATACCGGCGATAAGCGCCGACACAAACGGTTTTGAAGCATTCATTTTCAGGAAAATCCAACCGCACAACAAGCCTTCGATTCCTTTGACAAGGAATGTAATCGGCGCATAAAATGAATAACCCGTAAATAAGTCTGCCAATGCACTTCCTATTCCACCGATCCAAAATCCGCCGGCTGGTCCAAACAGCATCCCAGACAGTAGCAAAATAGAATCCCCAATATTGACATAGCCTTGTGCAAAAGGAATTGGTATCCGAATAATCAACGTCATAACAACTGTCATGGCAATAAATAAAGCATAAAGAACTACATTTTGTGTAGTGAGTGTTTTATGTTTCAATTTCCGTTCCCCCTTAATGTAAATCCATTATACCTTTTTTGATGAGCAGACGAAATGCAGTTTTCAGAAAATTTGAAAGAGAGAGCTGAAATCAGGAACAAAACTGTTATAATAAGGAGAGAATGCAAGGGAATAGTGGTGAAATAAATGAATCAGCCAAAAGTGTTAGTGATACAAGATATTTCTGCAAGCTGTCAAATTTCGATGAATGTAGCTTTACCGATTTTAAGCAGTCTGAATAACAGTACGAGTATCCTTCCGACAGCTCTGTTATCGACTCACACGGGCTCGGGATTTGAAGACTATACTTTTTTAGATTTGACCAGCGAAATGGAGCGCATCCTTGATCACTGGAGACAGCTGGGGGTGTCATTTGATGGGGTGTTGATCGGTTATCTAGGATCGCATGCTCAAATGAACATTGTGAAACGAGTGATTCGTGAATTTGCAACGGATAATGCAATTATCGTGCTGGATCCGGTAATGGGCGATCATGGAAAATTGTATCCTGGTTTTGATGAAAAATATGTTCAGCAAATGCGGGAATTGTGTCAGTTATCCACAGTAGTTATCCCCAATATGACCGAAGCGGCTTATTTAACGCAGACGCCATATCATAAGGGGCCTCATACGAAACAAGAGATCGAATTAGTGATACAAAAGATGCTGGAATGGAATCGGCAGCAAGTCGTTCTGACAGGTGTGATGCCAAGTGAACAGGAAATCGGTGCAGCATCAGGTAGTGTACACGATGAGCAAGTAAAGACGGCTTTTTCTCGGATTTACCCTGGACATTTTGATGGCACGGGAGACCTGTTCAGCAGCGTGGTTGCAGGATTATTGTTTCAAAAAGCAACCTTGGAGGCAGCAACTGAAACAGCCGTCGCTTATGTAGAAAAAGTGATTCAACGAACTGTTGCCAGCAAATCAGATCCTAAATATGGTGTGCAATTCGAAACCGATTTGCTTTATTTGATAGAAAAAGCAGCACAGCTTAGAAATGAATAAAAAGTAAAGGATTCAGACAAACTTCTGAATCTTTTTTGCGTGTTCAGGGTGTATTAAAAGAACGAGCAAATAGAGAATATCTTTAAGTTGTCCACATTTCTAAAGAAAATGTGGACAACTTAAAGAGAAGTCAGAAATAATTGTTCACAGATTCAATAATGTGGACAAATCACATCGAAAGAGAGCTCAGTCATCGACTTCCTCACAATAGTGGGTAAACGATGTGGACGTTTTTCTTTATTCGTCTATTTGGGTTAAAAAAAAGTAGTCAAATGTCGCTAACAAGACGAATAGGGTCCATTTGGTTGAGAAAAAGTAGTTAAATGACGCTAACAAAGCGAATAGCGTCTATTTGGGTTAGAAAAAGTAGTCAAATGTCGCTAATGAGGCGAGTAGCGTCCATTTGAGTGAGAAAAAGTAGTCAAATGTCGCTAACAAGGCGAATAGCGTCTATTTGGGTGAGAAAAAGTAGTCAAATGACGCTAACAAAGCGAATAGCGTCCATTTGGATGAGAAAAAGTAGTCAAATGACGCTAACAAGGCGAATAGCGTCCATTTGGATGAGAAAAAGTAGTCAAATGACGCTAACAAGGCGAATAGCGTCCATTTGGATGAGAAAAAGTAGTCAAATGGCGCTAACATGGCAAATAGCGTCCATTTGGGTGAGAAAAAGTAGTCAAATGTTGCTAACATGGCAAATAGCGTCCATTTGGGTGAGAAAAAGTAGTCAAATGTTGCTAACAAGGCGAATAGCGTCCATTTGGGTGAGAAAAAGTAGCCAAATGACGCTAACAAAGCGAATAGCGTCCATTAGGGTGAGAAAAAGTAGCCAAAAGTCGCTAACAAGGCGAATAGCGTCCATTTGGGTGAGAAAAAGTAGTCAAATGGCGCTAACATGGCAAATAGCGTCCATTTGGGTGAGAAAAAGTAGTCAAATGTTGCTAACAAGGCGAATAGCGTCCATTTGGGTGAGAAAAAGTAGCCAAAAGTCGCTAACAAGGCGAATAGCGTCCATTTGAGCCAGAGAAAATTCTCGAATAGCACTAATATTATTCTGAGGGGTCCAAATTCAAGCTCAACCCGGAAGCACTCTATATTTAGGTTGCTTATTTGCTCGTTAAAAAATATAAAAAGAAGTTGTCCCGATACTCGAGTATTGGGACAACTTCTTTATGTGTTAGTTCATGTTGGTGTCTTTTTCCACAACTGCATCCACAGCTTTCACAACCGATGTCATAAAGCCATTTTCTTCTAAAGCCAGTACGCCTTCAATGGTCGTTCCGCCTGGAGAAGAAACTTGATCGATCAAATTCCACGGCGTTTCGCCACTTTCTAGGACCATTTTCCCACTTCCTAAAACAGCTTGAGCGGCGATTTTGGTCGCCATTTCTTTTGGAATGCCGTATTTGACAGCAGCGCGTGCCAGCGAATCTATAAATAAGAACGTAAACGCTGGTGAGCAGCCGGCGATGGCTGAAAAGACACCAAAGTCAGCTTCCTTCATAACGATCGCTTCCCCAATGGATTGGAAAATACTGATGACAAATTCAACATCATCTTGTGTAGTCTGTTCATTTCCGCAAACAGCTGCCATTCCTTCGCCGATTTGTGAATTCAAGTTAGGCATCACGCGAATGAGGCGCATAGCTGAGTCGGATCCGATCCAGTCGTGCATTTGAGCTAAACTAACGCCAGCTGCGATGGATACCACTACCGGATTGTATTTGAGCAAATGAGTACTTAGTTCGGGTAGTACGGTTGAAAACAGGTTGGGCTTGATAGCCAAGATGACTACATCTACTTTGGACACTAATTCTTCATTAGAGGAACATGCGATGGTTCCTGTATCTGCTGTCAACTTTTCTAATTTTTCTGGACTTCTATTGGAGATATAAATATTTTCTTTAGGAAGGTGTTGTGCTTTGATCATTCCTTTTACGATAGCACTGGTCATGTTGCCAGCACCGATAAAGCCTACTTTCATGTGAAACCTCCTCTCAAATTGCATCTGTAAACCTGTTTGTATTTTACCACAGCAGACCTTTTTTTAAAATATTGAGCAAAAGAGGTTGACTTATATCGATTACAAATGTAAACTATGAATTGTAGACGGATTACAAGTGTAAACGAAAATAAAAAATGTTGAAAGGAAGAGAGCCATGCAAGCAATGGAAAAAATAACTATCAGTGATGCAGAGTGGGAAGTCATGCGTGTTGTGTGGACGTTAAAACAAGCGACTAGTAAAGAAATCAATGCGGTCCTACAAGACAAGATGGCTTGGAAGCCGGCGACCACGAAAACATTGATCGGCCGATTGGTTAAAAAAGGCGCCTTAACCACGGAAGCCATGGGAAATCGATTTATTTATTCTGCGGCGATTAGTGAAGAAGTGGAAATCAAAGAAGCTACTAGCGATATTTTAGCGCATATTTGCAATCGGAAAGCGGGAGAAGCGATTGCACATCTGTTGGAAGAAGCTGCTTTAAGTCACGATGATATGGCGATGTTGGAAGAATTGTTGAAGAAAAAAAAATCGGAAGCGGTGGATGTTGTAGCGTGTGACTGTGTTCCAGGGCAATGCACGTGTCAACACTTTCATGGATAAAGGAGGAGCAACATGGCTCAAAAAACATTCAAAATAGAAGGTATGAGTTGCGCAAGTTGTGTGCAAACCGTTGAAAAAGCGGCCTCTAAGTTATCTGGGGTGCAAGAAGCCAACGTCAACTTAGTGACCGAAAAAATGAATATTCAATTTGATGAATCTAAAACAACTATCGCAGATATCCAATCAGCTGTTGAGAAATCAGGTTACAAAGCGGTTGAAGACGGTGTGCGAAAGAATTTTGTCATCGAAGGCATGAGTTGTGCCACTTGTGCACAGACTGTGGAGAAAGCGACCAGCAAATTAACTGGCGTAGTTTTTTCAAATGTTAATTTGGCTACTGAAAAAATGACGGTTCAATTTGACCCGAGTGTCCTTTCAGTGAATGATATCACGGCTGCTGTTGCGAAATCGGGTTATAGCGCTCATGAAGAAGTCAATTCTGCGGACGCTGTAGATGAAGACCGCGAGAAAAAAGAAGCACACATGAAAGAAATGTGGCGTCGTTTTTGGTTGTCAGCGGTGTTCACTGTGCCGTTGTTGTACGTTTCGATGGGGCATATGATGGGCGCTCCTTTACCAGAATGGTTGAATCCGATGCACAACCCGGGAATCTTTGCGCTGGTGCAATTGCTGTTGACGCTTCCGGTGATGGTGTTAGGGAAGAAATTTTTTACGGTTGGGTTTAAAGCGTTGTTCAACCGACACCCCAATATGGACTCGCTTGTTGCTTTAGGAACCAGTGCTGCGTTTGTGTACAGTTTGGCAGCGACGGTTTCCATTTGGCAAGGGAATGCAGCATTGGCGATGGATTTGTATTATGAATCAGCTGCGGTTATTTTAACGTTGATTACATTGGGCAAATACTTTGAAGCCCGCTCGAAGGGAAAAACGTCTGAAGCGATTAAGAAATTGATGGGCTTAGCGCCAAAGACGGCCAAAGTAATCCGCAACGACAAAGAAATGGAATTGTCGATTGATGAAGTTCAAGTCAATGACATCATTGTAGTTCGACCTGGAGAAAAAATTCCTGTGGATGGCATGATTATAGAAGGCGTGACTTCTGTGGATGAAGCGATGCTGACTGGGGAAAGTATGCCTGTGGAAAAAGTTATAGGAGATCAAGTAATTGGAGCCAGTATCAATAAAAATGGTGCAATCCAATATAAAGCGACTAAAGTTGGAAAAGATACCGCGTTGGCTCAAGTGATTAAATTAGTGGAAGACGCTCAAGGTTCCAAAGCACCGATCGCTAAACTGGCGGATATTATATCGGGTTATTTTGTACCGATTGTAATGGTATTGGCTGTAGCAGCTGGATTCGCTTGGTTCTTAGCTGGAGAGTCAGGAGTCTTTGCTTTGAGTATTGCGATTTCGGTATTGGTTATTGCTTGTCCATGTGCTTTAGGACTAGCTACACCAACTGCGATCATGGTCGGTACGGGTAAAGGCGCGGAACATGGCGTGTTGATCAAGAGTGGTGGAGCTTTGGAAACGACTCATAAAGTGCAAACGGTCGTATTGGATAAAACCGGAACGATTACAGAAGGAAAGCCTAAAGTCACGGATATTTTAGCCGTAGATGGCATCTCAACAGAAGAGTTGTTGAGCGTTTCTGCATCGGCTGAAAAAGGCTCGGAACATCCTCTAGGTGCAGCTATTGTTCGAGCAGCTGAAGAAAAAGGGGTTCATTTGCACAAAACGACCTCGTTCAACGCTATACCTGGACACGGAATCGTGGTGCAGATCGATGGTGACGTGTATTCTCTGGGGAATAAAAAAATGATGGACAACCAGCAGATTTCGTTGGCAGAATTGGCTGGTCAATCAGACGCATTAGCCAGTGAAGGAAAAACACCAATGTATGTGGCGAAAAACGATGACTTGATGGGAATCATTGCTGTTGCGGACACGGTGAAAGGCACCAGTTCCCAAGCGATTGCCAAATTACGCCGCATGGGCATCGAAGTGGTCATGATGACGGGCGACAACAAACGGACAGCTGAAGCCATTGCCAAACAAGTTGGCGTGGACCGTGTGTTGAGTGAAGTATTGCCGGAAGACAAAGCGGCTCAAGTAAAGTTATTGCAAGAAGAAGGCAAAAAAGTAGCGATGGTAGGAGACGGTATCAACGATGCTCCAGCTTTGGCCCAAGCGGATGTTGGAATCGCGATTGGTTCAGGAACAGACGTGGCTATGGAATCAGCGGACATTGTCTTAATGCGCAGCGATTTGATGGATGTGCCGACAGCGATTGAATTAAGTAAAGCCACCATCAAGAATATCAAAGAAAATCTTTTCTGGGCATTTGCTTACAATACGCTGGGCATTCCAGTTGCAATGGGTGTCTTGTATTTATTCAGCGGACCATTGTTGAATCCAATGATTGCCGGAGCTGCGATGAGTTTCAGTTCAGTATCGGTATTGATGAACGCATTGCGCTTGAAACGCTTCAAGCCCTCTGCAAATTAATAGCTGTTTGAGGTAAGAAAGATTACACTAGTATCAAATACAATTTGAAAAGGGGAATGAATGATGAGGAAAGAAATTACGATTGAAGGCATGAAATGTGAAGGTTGCGCAAATGCAGTCAAACAAAACTTTTTAGACGTTGAGGGAGTAAATGAGGTAGTAATCAACTTGGAAGCTAAAAGTGCTCTGATTCAAAGTGATGGTGCAGTAAATGAAGACGAACTACGCGAATCTTTATCTGACACAAACTATTCAGTTGTAGGGATCAAAGAATTAGACGCTTAATTGAAAATAGAACGCTTACCTGTTGCTTAGCACTAGATAGGCGTTTTTTGTTTAATGGACTCTTAGTCTTCTAGCGTGGGTAAAGAAATTTCCTCCGGCCTATGGGGTTGCTTATGAAAGTCATGGGACCGCCTTGAGCCGAAAACCGCATCTCTAGGCTTGCAAGCTTTGCCGAAGCCGTTGGAGCGCTAGCGACGTACGGATATGGTATGCGCAGCGCAGCGGAGAACAAACTCCGAGTAAAAGCTGAAGCTTTTACTCGGGATTAATTCACATTGCATCCTTTTTCATGGCTATAAGCAACCCCATAGGCCTCCAGAAATTTCTAGGAATGAGTTTCTAAAAGGTTTTGGATTAAAAAGAAATGTAGGTTTTACTTAACAATGCAAAATGTTGTAGAACCAACAAAAACACTTATTTGAATTACATTAAGGAGTGATTGGAATGGATAAAAATAAACACGATGAACATCAACACCACGACCATCATCACGAAAATCATGAACACATGAATCACACCGGACACGATCATAAAGAAAATAAAGAGCACGTCGGTCACGCTTATCATGAAGAACAAATAGAAGAAGGGATACATGATGACCACAATACTGCTACGAAACATGGACATCATGATCATACGAATCATCATGATCATGAAAATATGGATCATGACAGTCACAGCGGACACGATCATCATGACCACATGGACCACAGTGGTCATAGCGGACACCATCACCATCATGGAAACTTCAAAGAAATCTTTTTGAAGTCTCTGCCTTTAGGACTTATCGTCATGATTTTGTCTCCGCTGATGGGAATCACGCTTCCGTTGCAATTTACGTTTCCTTACTCGGATATCTTGGTAGCCGTGTTGGCGACAGTTTTGTTCGTTTACGGAGGGAAACCCTTTTATCAAGGGGCTGTAGATGAATTTAAACAACGAGCTCCGGGAATGATGGCGCTAGTAACGCTAGGAATAAGTGTCTCTTACGTGTACAGTATTTATGCTGTGGCGGCACGTTATGTAACCGGAACACATGTGATGGACTTCTTCTTTGAATTTGCTTCATTGATTTTAATTATGTTGTTGGGTCATTGGATCGAAATGAAAGCAGTAGGAGAAGCAGGAGATGCGCAGAAATCGCTGGCAGAATTGCTGCCTAAAGATGCTCATGTAGTGCTGGAGGATGATTCAATAGAAACGCGCTCGGTGTCTGAGTTGAAAATAGGAGACATTGTACGAGTACAAGCTGCTGAAAATATTCCTGCAGATGGAGTCATCAAAAGCGGTACAACCAGAGTCAATGAAGCATTGCTGACTGGGGAATCTAAACCCGTTGAAAAAGGTGAAGGAGAAACCGTGATTGGTGGTTCCACAAATGGCGACAGTGTTTTGTATATAGAAGTAAAGGAAACAGGAGATAAATCCTTCATTTCTCAAGTTCAAACACTTATCGGACAAGCGCAAGATCAACCTTCAAGAGCAGAAAATCTGGCTCAAAAAGTAGCTGGATGGTTATTTTACATTGCTGTAGCAGCCGCAGTTATCGCTTTTATTGTATGGTTGTTTGTGGCAGATTTAGAAAATGCTATTCTTTTTACGGTAACGACATTAGTCATTGCCTGTCCTCATGCATTAGGCTTAGCTATTCCTTTAGTAGTAGCTCGCAGTACCAGCTTAGGTGCGAGTCGTGGTTTATTGGTTAAAGACCGTGAAGCTTTGGAATTAGCAACAAACGCTGATGTAATGGTACTAGATAAAACAGGTACTTTAACAACTGGAGATTTCAAAGTTTTGAAGGTAGAGGCATTAAGCGAAGAGTATTCAAAAAATGAACTCACTGCGTTAATGGCAGGTATTGAAGGCGGCTCGAGTCATCCCATCGCACAATCGATTGCGGGATTTGCTAACGAAGAAAACATTCAACCGATTCCATTCGATTCTATTGATGTTGTATCAGGCGCTGGTGTAGAAGGTGTTGCCAATGGGAAGAATTATCAATTGATCAGTCAAAAAGCTTACGGTCAAGACATAGATATAGAGATTCCTGTAGGTGCAACGCTTAGTATTTTGGTAGAAAATGATACAGCCATCGGGACTGTAGCTTTGGGAGATGAACTGAAAAAGACAAGTTCAGAACTCATCAAGGTGTTGAAAGAAAACGGTATTCAACCACTAATGGCCACTGGTGACAATGAAACAGCGGCTCAAGGTGTGGCAGAAGAACTAGGGATCGACTACAAAGCTAATCAATCTCCGCAAGACAAATACAATCTAGTGGAGTCGCTGAAAAATCAAGGCAAGACGGTCATCATGGTTGGAGACGGGGTAAACGATGCACCTTCTCTTGCGTTAGCGGATGTCGGCGTGGCCATTGGAGCTGGAACGCAAGTGGCTTTGGATTCTGCAGATGTCATTCTGACACAATCGGATCCAGGAGATATTGAATCTTTTATTGAACTAGCTCAAAAAACAACGAGCAAAATGAAACAAAACCTTCTGTGGGGAGCTGGCTACAACTTTATTGCTATCCCGCTAGCTGCTGGAATTCTTGCACCAATAGGTTTTACGTTAAGTCCGGCTGTTGGAGCGATTTTGATGTCATTGTCTACCGTAATTGTAGCGATTAATGCAATGACGTTGAGATTGAAGAATTAATAGTTCCTCAGTAAACGTTAGAAGAGAGCTCTTTCAGAAAACATATTCAAAAATTGGACAAATCAGAGGGCAATTGCCTTCGATTTGTCCAGTTTTTTTTGATTCGAGTCCTGGAAGTTGGAGAGAAAAATAATGATATGAAGAATAATGGAAAAAATAAGATTGTCTTTAAATTTAGATTACATACAAAAAAAAAGAGGCTGGTTTAAAAGATAACCAGTCTCTTTTTTTTGTTTTTTGGCAATTAAATTCACGGGATATATGTATTTAGAAAGAGTTGATCTTTGTAAAAAGTGAGATTGTAGGCTACTACTTCATAAAAGCAGGCAATTTTTGTTAGGGGATACGAGCTATCAGAGGTTTAGCTCATAAAAATAGAAGAATTTCGATAAGAAATGTGAGTTAGTCGTTTTCTATACCCACCATTCTTTTGAAAAGGAACTTCTCGAAAGAATTCCTTCTAAACACATGAAATGCTATACTGGAGAAGAAAATGTAAGGGGTATAGCTTTAATTGGGAATCCAGGAGGAGAAATTATGAGGAAGATTATTTTTACAACGGAAAGTGGCGCAGATTTGCCAAAGGACTTAGCTGAAAAATACACTATCAAAACTGTACCGATGCATGTCGTGATGGATGGAGTCGATTACAAAGATGATGGCTCGCTTCCAGTATCTGACATTTATGATTACTACAATCGAACTAAAATGATTCCGTCTACAACATCTACGAATCCTAATGAATACGAAGAGCTTTTTGCGGAGATTAAACGGGATTATCCAGAGCATACGATCGTGCATATCGGATACACGTCAAAAGCGTCTTCTTCATTCCATAATGCAGAAATTGCTGCAGAAAACTTTACCGATATCCATTTGATCGATGCGTTAAATGTTTCGGCAGGATTATCGGTAGTCGTATTGCATGCGGCTGAGTTGTTGGAAGAGAACCCGGAGATTGCTTTAGAAGAATTATTGGCGAAAATTGAAGCCAGTGTTCCTAAATCAAGAATGGTCTTTGTTCCGGGCAGTCTGGAGTTCTTAAAAGCAGGTGGACGTGTATCTAATGCAGCCTATATCAGTGCCTCTTTGTTGAAAATTAAACCCGTGATTGAATTGGTTGATGGCAAATTGGTTTCCACTAAAAAGTATCGTGGAAAAATGAGTCGAGTGTCTGTCGAATTGATGCAGGATTATTTGAAAAAATACCCTATCGATAGAAAACAGCTTTACTTTGTGTTTTCAATTGGGTTAGACGACAGTATAAAAACTCAAATGGAAGAAGTTGCTAAAGAGAACGGATTTGAAAAAGTAACGTGGATTGAAGCTGGATCGGTCATTTCGACACATGGCGGTCCTGGTGCGTTTGGTATTGCCGGTTTAGAACAGTAAGGAGAACGTTTTTTGTTATGAAGAAAGAACTGGAGTTAAAGCAGCTTTATGAATTGTTGGATAAGTATGTCGAGGCTGGGACGAAGTGGCCGGCTGATACGGTATTTGAGATGATGTTAGGAGCTATTCTCGTCCAAAACACGACTTGGCATAATACGACATTATCGTTGACTCGGCTTGGAGAAGTGACGGGGTTTGATCCTGAAGTGATCGCTGACTTATCGACTGAAGAACTCAAAACACTCATTTATTCAAGCGGCTTTCACAAGCGAAAAACGCAGCTGATTCTGGAATATTTTAGTTGGCTGAAGAAGTATGCGTTTGATTTAGAGAAAATCAAGCGCAAGTACCCTGACAATTTGCGCGAACGGCTGTTGGAATTCAAGGGAATCGGGAATGAAACAGCTGACGTGTTGTTGCTGTACGCATTTGAAGAACCGGTCTTTGTAGCAGATACTTATGCGCTCAAATTATTCCGCCATTTAGGCAGTGAACACAGTACGGATTACCTGACATTGAAGAATTATGTAGAAAGTACCGGCACGTTCACGCTGAAAGAGTGGCAGAAGTTTCACGGGTTGATCGATGAATATGGAAAAGTTCATTTGCGGGGGAAACAAGTGGTTGGGCATCCACATTGGGAAGCGTATAGGTTAGTGATTAAACCAGATTCATCATCAGGAAGTTGATTAGTAGTGGACTTAATAGTCATTATGGGGCCTCAAGCTGTCGGTAAAATGACGGTGGGAAGAGAGTTAGAGAAAAAAATAGAGGCAAAGTTGCTTCACAATCATGAAACGATCGATTTATTTGCCAAGTTTCTCGGTTATGGGAAAGAAACTTTTCGTCTATCGGACCAAACGCGTAAAGAACTCTTCAAAGCTTTCGTCAGCAATAAGCAAAACGTTACCGAAAGCATTATTTTTACAGTTGTAGTAGCGTTTGATTTGATAGAAGATATCGATTTTCTAACTGAAATCAGTGAAATATTTCTGGAAGGACAAGGCAGAGTCTTTCTTATTGAACTGGAAGCAGATTTAGAGACTCGCCTGCAGAGAAACATTGGAGAAAGCCGCTTAGAAGCTAAACCTTCAAAACGAAATATTGAATTTTCTAGAAACGATTTACTAACGACGCACGAAAAGCATCGGTTAAATTCTTTGCCAAATGAGGTTACAGAAAAAATTAAACAGGTAAACTACCTCAAAATAGACAATACGCATCTAGAAGCGGAAAAGGTCGCGAGTAGAATAGCTGAATTTGTTCAAAATAATGGATAGTTTTTTACGTTTGTATTATAATCTTATTGAAGAGGAGATATGCGTGAACATATCCCCATCTTGTAGAACCGTTTAAGACGGTAGCTTTGAACAAGTTAAAAAATAACCGTTGCTGGCTAAAGCAAGACGGTTATTTTTTTTTGTCGTTTTTAGCGATTGCAACCACTAATGTGATTAAGGAAATCAATAGACTTCCAAACATTAGCATGAGTTGCAATGCTTCCGATACGGACAAAAGGCTTCTCCTTTCTAAGACTTCAGCACTTACATACATAAGCACCAACTCCTTTCAAAGATAGCCACCATCTTAACTTTTCTACCAACCAATTATAGCATAATCTATTATAGAAAAAGAATGCTAGAAGTATCTTTTCCCACCATGATCAGGACTTTTCAAGTGATTTTATTTACCGTCGAGTCTTTCATTTGGAATGGCAGATCTTAAAAAGATACAATAGAAGATGAATGAGGCAAGGCAATTGATGAATAGCTAGTGGAAGGGAAGGATGAGAAATATGGAGAATATTTTTGATACTGTTGAATTGAATAATGGTGTGAGAATGCCAGCTTTTGGACTAGGAACTTCTGGAAATAAAGATCAGACAGTCTGCAATGATACGATAAAAGCAGCGGTTGAGGCAGGTTACCGTCTGATTGACACCGCACAAATGTATGGGAATGAAGAGCAGGTAGGAAAGGCCATTCATCAAGTCGATCTTTCTGACAAGAACTTGTTCATTACCAGCAAGGTGGATAATCCTAATCACGGGTATGAGGCAGCCAGCAAAGCCATTGATGAATCACTGGAAAAGCTGGGACTCGACTATATCGATTTATACTTAATCCATTGGCCCGTCGTTGAAGGCCGAGGAGAGAACTGGAAGGAAGACAATATTGAAACCTGGCGTGCTTTAGAAGATGCTTATGAAGCGGGGAAAGTTAAAGCGATTGGTGTTAGTAATTTTATGGTAAAACACTTAGAAAATTTGATTGCCAACTGCCGCATCAAGCCGATGGTTAATCAAATCAGATTGCATCCTGGTGTGCTGCAAGAAGAAACAGTCGTTTTTTGTGAAAAAGAGCAAATCGTTGTGGAAGCTTGGTCTCCGTTGTCCCCAATCAAGCAAATGTCTGAGGATGATAAAGTGCAAGCCATGACCAAAAAATACGGAAAATCCGTTGCTCAGCTGTTACTGCGTTTCAGTCTGCAGCACAACTTTGTTCCGCTGACCAAGTCGTCTCATCCTGAACGGGTAGTAGAAAATGCGGATGTCTTTGATTTTAAAATCTCTGATGAAGATATGGACTACTTGAACAGCCTGAAGTTTGATGATTTAAAAGCACCGGATGTAGATGAAGAAAAATAATC
This sequence comes from Desemzia sp. FAM 23989, assembly GCF_045528345.1. NCBI lineage: Bacteria > Bacillati > Bacillota > Bacilli > Lactobacillales > Carnobacteriaceae > Desemzia > Desemzia sp. FAM 23989. The sequence continues at coordinate 20,800 of NZ_JBGQQT010000009.1, forward strand.
TTTTTAAACAAAGCCAAAATTGTTTTTTGTCAGCAATCTTTAATAGTTTAGTGTATATGAATTAAGTGGGTGACATAATGCAAAAAATAGAAAACATGTTAAAAAAAATGGTTTGATTTAGAGAGTGTAGATATCAGTCGACTATTTGGTTCATATTTTAGTCTAGAGCTAGACAATATCAATGAATATACAGAAGGTAAGTATTCGATAGAAGAAATAGAGAATAGCCTATCGGTCTATGGAATTAAATACAATGAAAAAAGCGAGAAATATTTTTCGGAATCTTGGGGGCATTGTTTTCCTTTAAAGACATTAGATGGGGATCTAGTTTTATTAGTTATTACATTTGAAAAAGATAATTATGAATATTTTACAAGTAATTCTACAAGGTTACAGTTAGATTTGATTGTAGAATTGGGAGTAACAGAAGAAGATATAACTGAGCAAAATGATAAATATTATAGTTACAAAGGTGCTAAAGATATATTGGATAATTATGATAAATTTATCTAGGTTGAGTCAGTATGGTAATATGAGTATGAAAAGCCGTTATACTAGTAAAAGGTATTCGGCTTTTTTGTACATATTTTTTAAGATTCATTTTCTTTTTTATTCAGGTTTACGATTCGGAGAAAGAGTGACTTTACTGACTAGGTCTTGGAAGTATTGAAATGACATTCGGAATATATTTCACTTATATCCAAATGAGAATAACGACGTAACTAAACGACTGAATCAAGTTGGTAAACAAGAGTAGTTGGTTCTTGCAATTTTTCTCACGGGGAAAATTGCATCTGAAAGACATATATACCAATAACTTGACTGGGAAGGTGCTTATTATGTGGTAAAATGGAAGGAAATAGATATAAGGGAGTGAGAAATAGTGTCAGTTGAATTTTGGTTAGCAGCAGAAACTTTTTACAATACTACAATGGTTGCAGTGGCAGTTGTTATTCTAGTGTTGCTGATGTTGACCGGCATGATTTTAGGTTATTCAAAAAGTCGGCACAAGAAAAAGATTGCAGCAGGAGGTGGGGTCCTCATTTTAGGACTGAGTATCTGGCTCGTTGCAGGACATTTGAGATACAATGAATTTTTAGAAGTGAATGATCACGTAACACCTCTAGTGCGCGACAGACAAAAGACATTCGGTGATTACATCTATCGTTCTGAAGATGAGATGCAATATTTTGGCGAATTACATGATCCGGAGAGTGTTCGTGCTTTAGAAATGTACGAAGAAGAAACGGTCACTGAACCCATCATTTATGTGGGAAAAGATGCGAACTTTTACTATTTTGAACAAGATGATGAGTTGTTTAAGCAGCGCGCCAATGTCATTTTTGATACGAGCGCTGAAGAAACCGTAATGATTGGAACCACATTTCACTTGATGAATGAGTCGTTTTTTGAGATTGGCTTTCGAAATCCGCCTTACATTATGTATGATCGGATTGTAGTGAACCAAGAAGATACGGATGAATTGATTGATGTCGAAAATGATGACTTTGTGGATACTGCTGAAGAGCATTTCAGTAAAACTTGGTCTTTTTAAAGGTGGCAGGAAAAAGTGAGTAAAGTGATGTTAACCAATATGTGTATGATTACCAATAGCGAGAGCAACCAGGTTTTAGTGCAGCAACGGATAAAAAGTTGGCAAGGTCTAACCTTCCCAGGCGGCAAATTAGAACCGAAAGAGTCGATCTTAGATTCTGTTGTCAGAGAAGTTAAAGAAGAAACTGGTCTTCAAGTGTCTAATTTGAAACTGTGCGGTATAAAAGATTGGTATGAAGAGGAAGAAGATTTTCGCTATGTCGTCTTTTTATACCAAACAGCTGATTATCAAGGAGAACTATTGGCAGAAACCGAAGAAGGTACTCTGGAATGGATGCAGCTGAATGAACTGACTGAAGAAAACTGCTCTCCAGGATTTGCTGTTACACTAGAGGTTTTCAAAGATTCAGCAAAACAAGAACACTTTTATTATTACGATACTGCAACGAATATCTTACGCAATCAAGTGATGTAAACTATTTTAAAAGGTGGCTGGTGTGATGAATAAAGAATACATTTTTGCTGTACATAATCAGATTGATGGAGAACGGATTCGGTTGAGACCCATTCGACTAAGCGATGCGGAAGATATGTATGAGTATGCATCTGATGCAGAAACGACAAAATACGTCTTTGAAACCCATAAAAGTTTGGAAGACACGAAAGAAAATATTGCGAAATATTTCTTAGCCAGTCCTTTGGGCAAATTTGCTATTGAGCTGAAAGACACTCATAAGATGATTGGGACCATCGATTTGCGTGTAGATGAAAAGGACAAAAAAGCAGAAATGGGTTATACCTTGAATAAAGGGTACTGGGGAAAAGGGTATACTACGGAAGCTGCCAAATTAATGCTGCAGCTGGGATTCCAAGAATTAGAATTGCAGCGAATCTTAGCCGTTCATGATGAACGCAATCCAGCTTCAGGCAGAGTGATGGAAAAATTAGGAATGATTTGTGAAGGAACACTCCGAAACAATCGGTTTGTAAAAGAGGAATCTGTTACAGACAAAATGTACAGTATCTTGAAAGAAGAGTATTTTTCAAACTAAGTTGTTTTAGCGGCAAATTTGGTTAGGAGTGAGATAAATACTTGGAAATGGCTGTCGAGTCCACCTGGAATGGAAACAGGGAGAATATCGAAGAGAAGACGTTTAAAATCCATTTGGGTGTAGAGAAGAGTATCAAACGAGGCTAATAAACTGTATTAGCCTTGTTTGCATTGCAAAAGAAAAAGGCGTTAGCGAGTATATCGCTGGCGCCTTTAATCATTCGAGAAACTAATCGTGTTTAAATGAAAAGAATAATAATTTCATAGTAAGAAGCAGTAAGATGATGGTCAATATCCAGCCGCCGTAAGGAATGTAGCTGTCCAAAGCGTAATTGATAAGCCCAATGACTCCGGCCATGATGACAAATAAGATACTGGTCATACAGCCTTCAGAACTGTTCGCCGCGTTTCTTTCTTGTGAGAATGGGTAGTATTTCATAGTTGCTATCAAATAAACGAAGAAACTGCATGTCAATGCCAGAAAAGCATTCAAAGTGACGGACAGAGCGTCCCAACCAAATAGAAATAATAGAATAGTCCCAGCTGCTAAAAAGAGCGGGCATAAAATACGGATCCAAACGGCTTTGCCAGCTGCGATCACAAAATAGGGTTTATGCGATTTGGGACTTAGTTGAAAGGCCCAAGCTCCTTTGTAATAAGTCGAATATTTCATAGAAGCGACTATCTCCGGCACCAATAAAAGCGTGAAATAAAGGTAGTAAGCTAGATTCGTTTCTCTCAATTCAGCCAAATTAAAGCCATCAGAAAACGAAGTGAAAATCAAAATGACTGGCAAAAGGAAGGAAGTCAACAAAGAAGGATATATTCTTGTTTTGAACTCTCTTTCATTTTGAATCGTTTTCCATGTAAAGTGATAGTAAGGCATCTCTTCTGTATGCTGGCAAATCAACTTCTTCGATATGGTCAGCCAGCGACTGGTTTTTTCTGGACTTTGTTTATTAGAGGCAGCCAGCTGCATTAAGCTCTCTTCCATTTTTTCAGCATTTTTTTGGTAAAAAACGGCCAGTACAATAGACAATACTATCATCAAAATTACATAAAGGGCGTAATAAATCGTGACACCTTCTTGCAGCATTCCTAAAGGAGCCGCAAACCAGATGGGGAACAAAAAGACATGCCATAAATGAGGTATATAGACAATAAAAACATCTACAAAATCAAATACTCTGCCTAATAATTGGTAGCCGACCACCATAAAAATAGACAAACCGATTTGAGTATAAGAGATGATATTTTTTAATTTTTCCCCATCAAATTTCTTTAAGACAAAAGAATAAATCCCTAGAGTGAACAATAGTGTCCAAAAACAAAAAACGATCGTCAGAATAGTCACTAAAAGTCCAGGGACGATTCCATTCACGAAGTAAGTAACGATCACCACCGGACCACCTAAAACCAGTGTAAAGGAAAGCAAATAAATGAACACATGCGTAGTTTTGACGGCATTTAATGTTTTCTTGGAAATAGGTTTCGTGCCCAGCAATTCATAGTCTCTGGTGTCCAATAAAATGGCAGAAAAACTGGCGATCAAGTTGGACAATAACATGATAAACAAATAGCTGAAATAAATAGTGTATTGCCAGATCCAAGAATCTCCTATAAATAAGAAAATCACTGTAAAACAACTGATTAGCAGATAAGCTCCCAATGACCGAAAAAAAGAGTTGCCTTCTTTTTTAGCCGGTTGATCTTGGCCTAATAAATTAGGTTGACGTCCGTCCATAATCAATTTGTTCTCAATGATCAAACGTAATGTTGCGTAATCAATATCATTTTTGAGGTAAATCACTTTAAAAAAATCCATTATTTTCAAGATGACTGAATCCTGTTTGGGTGAGAGATTTGTTTCCAACGATTCCTGATTATTGAAAAAATCATTCATAGACCGATTCTCCTTTCATGGCATCCAGAAAGGCGGCGGCTAATTCTCCTTGCTCATTAAAGCCGGTCAGTTGATTGAATAAATGTTCCAGAGTACTATCTGCTTCTTGAGAAATTTCTTTAAAACTACCGTCTGCCACAACTTGCCCGTTATTCAAAATGAGGATCCGGTCGCTTAACTTTTCAACAGTATCCATAATGTGTGAAGAGTAAAAAATCGTTTTTCCTTGTTCTTTCAAACGTACTAAAATTTCTTTGATGACTAAAACACTGTTTGCGTCCAAGCCATTTAACGGCTCATCCCAGAATAGTAAATCAGGATCATGCAGCAGGCTGGAGATGATCAATACTTTCTGACGCATCCCTTTGGAAAAAGTTTCCAGACGTGCATGAAAAGAAGATTCGATGCCTAGAGCCGTCATCATTTGATAAGCTTTATGAAGGACGACTTTCTCTTCCACTCCATACAGCTGCCCCATAAAGACCAAGTACTCTGCAGCAGTTAGCGTTTCGTAGAGATCTGCATTCTCTGGCACATAACCGATGCGCTTTTTATAGTCCTCTTGATTGTTTTGCAACTTCTCGCCAAAAATATGTATTTCACCGCTATCTTGAGACAATAACCCCATAATGATTTTAACTGTGGTGCTTTTCCCAGCTCCGTTTGGTCCAATGTAGCCAATGATTTGTCCAGGGTAAACTTTAAAATCGATACCTGTTAACACTTCTTTTTCGCCAAAGGCCTTTTTAACTTGCTTCATTTCGATGATGGGTTCCATAGTTCTGCTCCTTTTTGAATAGCATCAGATAACAATCTATTTTTAATAAGAATAACCGAAAACGCTTAAGAAAAACAGAGGAGATTGTAGTTTTTTGCACAAAAAGCAGATATTAAACTAAGTTAAACAGATGAATAATACAGTTTCTATCAGCTGTTTTTTGGAGGAATATAAACAATATTGTTTATGATTATTCCTTTAAAGTAGGCTATTTTAAAGCCTTTCACTAAAAAAGAATACAATTTTGTGCTTGAAGTCGAGCTTTTTCTCATGATGGTTTGACGACAGATAATCACACTGTTACTATTTGTAAGGTGATTAAAAAGAAAAGAGGTTTTTAAGTTGAAGAAAAAAAGCACGTGGTTAACGACTTTACTTGCAGGTGCACTGTTCTTTGTTGCAGCTTGTGGGTCACAAGCCGATACTGGAGAAGAAAATGATGAGGAAGAAGCTGCTGAGGCACTTGTTTCAAGAGGCTGGGAAGAAATTAAAGAAGATGGCACGTTAAAAGTCGCTACATCAGGAACCTATTTCCCTAACTCATATCATGATGGGGATACAAATGAACTAACCGGTTTTGAAGTCGAAATTATACGCGAAATCGCGAATCGTTTAGGATTGGAAGTAGAGTTTACTGAAATGGGCGTAGACGGAATGTTGACGTCATTAAACAGTGAACAAATCGATATTGCAGCTCTTGGGATCGACCGTGATGGAGAAAATGCCGATAAATACAATTATACTATACCGTATAAATATTCTTTCGGATCTATGGTCGTTAGAGAAACAGACAACTCTGGAATCGAAACGCTGGAGGACTTAAAAGGGAAAAAAGCAGCTGGTGCAGCGACAACTTCTTACATGAAAGTAGCTGAACATTTTGGAGCAGAATTAGTAGTTTACGATAATGCAACCAATGATCAATACTTGTGGGATGTAGCAAATGGACGTACAGACACAGTATTGAATGACTACTATGGTCAAACAATGGCACTAGAAGCGTTGCCAGAAATCCCTGTAAAAATATTGGAAGATGTTTTCTATAATCCAAGTGAAACCAATTACGCTATCAAAAAAGGAAACGATGAATTAACGGATCAAATCAATGCTCAGTTAGAAGCGATGCATGAAGATGGCACGCTAAGTGAAATTTCGAAAGAATTTTACAATGGGGAAGATGTAACCGTTGAAAAAGATTATGATTTCCGTGAAATTGATGTTTCTGCCTACTAAGGAGTTGGAAAAAGACGATGTCTGGAATACAATGGCAATACATTTTTGATCCACAACTCGCGTTAGAAAGTATTCCTTTTATACTGAAAGGATTGCCTTACACTCTTGGAATTGCTCTAGTCAGCACCATTTTTGGAACGATCATTGGTTTTTTTGTGGCTATTATGCGGATATCGAAGATCAAACCATTGGAATGGATCGCCCGCTTTTACATTTCTTTTATGAGAGGAACGCCGGCTCTGGTACTGCTTTTTTTATTGTACTTCGGATTGCCTTTTATAGGGATTCAATTTGATGCTGTGACAGCGGCTGTGATTGGGTTCAGTATCAATTCTGCTGCCTATATTGCTGAGACGATTCGTTCAGCGCTGTCTTCCGTAGATCATGGGCAATGGGAAGCAGCTTATGCTCTTGGATTGAAAAAATCCTTTATTATGCGCAAGATCATCATTCCTCAAGCAGCTCGGATTGCGATTCCGCCATTGAGCAACGTGATGCTGGACATTATCAAAGGTACATCCTTAGCAGCGATGATCACAGTGCCGGAGATGTTTCAAAATGCCAAGATCGTTGGTGGACGAGAATTTGATTACATGACGATGTACATCTTAGTAGCCGTTGTGTATTGGGTCGTCTGCAGTTTATTTGGCTTCTTGCAGGAGTACTTGGAAAAACGCACGTCAGTTTATGTAGAAACGCATTAAGTAAAAAAACAGCAACGTAAAACTAGCTACTAGTCACGTTGCTTTTTTTTGTACATTTGTTTCTTCAAATTTTATGAATTGTAAGTTACACTAAAAGAAATCAGTGTCACTTAACTAAGGAGGAAAATGCGATGAGAATCATTGTGATCGGCTCGGTAGCTGCAGGAACATCGGTAGCGGCTAAAGCCAGAAGAAATACAGAAGAAGCAGAAATCGTTGTCTATGAACAAGGAAAAGATATCTCATATTCCGTTTGCGGAATCCCCTATGCTATTGGAGGAGAAGTGGGCAGTATGGATAAATTGACTCCGCGTGATACCCAATGGTTCAAGACACGCTATAATGTGGACGTATTAACAGAACATAATGTGGTTCGCATTGATAAAGATCATAAAACGGTCCAAGTCCGCAATCTGAGAACGGGCGAAGCTTTTCTGGACCATTACGACACACTCGTATTAGCAACAGGAGCAAGACCCTATACTCCGTCGCCATTTGACAAAAGGACATATTCCAATGCATTTCAAGTTCGCACAATAGAAAATACGCGCCATATCAAAGACTATATGGAGAACCATTCTGTCAAAAAAGCAGTCATTATCGGAGCCGGATTTATTGGTATGGAGATGACTGAACAGTTGACCAATCTAGGGATAAAGGTCAGTGTAGTGGAGTTTTCTGATCAAGTGATGCCCTCTTTGGATGCGGATATGGCTTTTCGAGTGGAAGAACACTTAGCAGAACATGGAGCAGAACTTTATCTTGGGGACACGGTTGCTGAGATTATGGGAGAAGAGAAAGTGGAGCAGCTTGTGACCACTAAAGGACAGACTTTAAAAACAGACCTGGTTATCTTAGCGGCTGGCGTGCGTCCCAATACGGAGTTGGCAGAAGAAATCGGAATCGATTTAGGCGAGTCCAAGGCAATCAAAGTGAATCCTAAAATGCAGACGTCTATTCCTGATATCTATGCAGTAGGAGATGTAGCGGAAAGTTTTTCAGTTATTACAGGACAGCCTCTTTACCGTCCGCTGGGTTCGACAGCGAATAAAATGGGGCGTATTGCCGGAGATGCGATAACAGGCGGTCAATTAGAACACCGCGGCATACTCGGTACCGGCATTTATCGCGTATTTGACCTGCACATTGGCCAAACGGGTTTGACAGATAAAGAAGCAGCTCGACAAGGATATGACGTAGAGGTCCTTTACAGTATCAAACCAGATCATGCCGACTACCTGGGCGGCACAGAATTGACGATCAAAGCATTAGCGGATAAAGCTTCAAAAAGAGTTCTAGGCGCTCAAATTGTAGGGAAGAACGGCGTGGATAAACGGATCGATGTCTTAGCTACAGCGATCACGTTTAAAGCTAAAGCAGAAGATTTGTTCCATTTGGACTTAGCGTATGCGCCTCCGTTTGCAACGACAAAAGATCCTGTGCTGTATACGGGGATGGGACTGGATAATGCATTGAATCGCAATCCGTTGATGACGCCGGAATTTTTAGTAGCGTGTCAAAACAAAGGCGATAATTTGCAGATTATCGATACACGCTCCAAAAAGGATTACGAGGTTTCGCGGGTGAAAGGTGCCGTGCATATTCCTTTAGCAGAACTCCGTGACAGAATCGGCGAGCTGGATAAAGCGATTCCCACAGTAACGTATTGCAATAAAGGAGTTACGGGAAATGCTGCTCAAAATATTTTGCTGAATATGGGGTTTGAATCGGTATATAATTTATCTGGGGGAAATAAAAACTATCAACTGTTCCAAAAAATGATGCACCGTAAAATGGACTAAGTATATCCTAACGGGCTTTTGAGTCATAAAGGACACAAAAAAAGAATTGTTTTCGAAAAAGACTGGATATCTTTGGAGAAATTTAGTATAATTGGAATTGCCGAAAGGCCGTATAGCAATGGTGGACTTACGAATCGTGTCAGGTCTGGAAGGAAGCAGCACTAAGTTTGCTTCACCATGTGCTGTATGTACATAGAATAATTTTCAAAAAAATTGGATATTATAACATAACACCAGTCGTTCATGCGGCTGGTTTTTTTCGTTCCAATATAGTTGCCTTTATCAAAATACCCTCGAGTGGTAAAGTTTTATAGTTATCGAGCCTCTACTTCACAATTGGAGTGGATAAACGAGTTGAAATGTGAGCTAATGAGCCTCTACTTCACAATTGGAGCGGATAAGTGAATTGAAATATGAGTTAACGGTCCTCTATCTCGCAATTAGAGAGAATTACGAAGTTGTAATGTTAACTATCAGTTCCCTATCTCATAAAAAAATCGAATTTTTATAGTGGATTGTTAACTATGCAAGCTAAACAAAAGAACCGATTACTATTTCTAAAGAAGGTGATACTTGCCCTCTGTATTTGGAACGTGAAGTGTATTTGGCTACGGTTAAAAAGGTTGAATGATTATAGAGTATAGGTTTGTATCGGGAAATCGTAAACCTTTTAAAAACAGTCTCATGAATGGTTTAAATTTGCTCCGATTTACCGTATAATAATATCTAGTACAGTGGTTAAAGGAAGGGAGAAGCAAGATGAGTTATCAAGCACTTTATCGAGTGTGGCGTCCACAGCGGTTTCAAGATATTGCAGGACAAAAGGCTATCACTCAAACACTTAGAAATGCTTTGATTCAAGAAAAGACGAGTCATGCTTATCTTTTTACTGGCCCTCGTGGTACAGGAAAAACGAGTGCAGCAAAGATTTTTGCAAAAGCGATTAACTGTCCTAATTTATCAGATGGAGAACCGTGTAACGAATGTGATACCTGTAAAGCGATCACGACGGGGCAATTAAATGATGTTATTGAAATCGATGCAGCCAGCAACAACGGTGTCGAAGAAATCCGCGACATCCGAGACAAGGCCAAATACGCACCGACACAAGCAGAATACAAAGTTTACATTATCGATGAGGTGCATATGCTCTCAACGGGTGCCTTCAATGCTTTGCTGAAAACTTTGGAGGAACCGCCTAAAAATGTAGTGTTTATTTTAGCAACAACCGAACCGCATAAGATTCCATTAACGATTATTTCACGGACACAGCGGTTTGACTTTAAACGAATCTCCGTCAGAGATATTTGTGACCGAATGGAATATATTCTGGGTCAGGAAAATATCGGTTTTGAAGAAGATTCCCTGAAAGTCATTGCCCGAGCAGCAGAGGGCGGAATGCGTGACGCATTGAGTATTCTTGATCAGGCCATTTCATTTGGCGACGATGTTGTCACTATGGAAAATGCAATGGCTGTTACCGGCAGCTTGACACAAGAGCGGTTGGTTGAATTCTTCAATGCGATTACTCAGCACAATACGGAAAAAGGGTTGTCCTTAGTACAAGAGATCCTTGCTGAAGGAAAAGATGTGGCTCGCTTTGTAGAGGACATTATCCTGTTCAGTCGAGATTTGCTGGTCTACCAGCAAGCTCCGCAAAAAGCCGATATCTTGGAAAGTGCTCATGTAGACGAGCATTTTATGGAGTTAAGCAAAACAATCGATTCGCATGTGCTTTATGAAGTGATCTCAACGCTAAATGAAACACAACGTGAAATGCGCTTAACGAGTCATGCAGATGTCTACATTGAAGTAGCAACGGTCAAATTAACGCAGCTTCGTGCAATGCCAACCGCAAATCCTAATCTGGGACAAGCACCAGCAGCTAATATGGAAACAGCTGCTGATAGTCCGCGAATGTCAGAATTAGAAGCCGAATTAGCACAAATGAAAAAGAAAATGCAGGACATTCTGGCAAACGGCTCTGGACAACCAGTCGAAAAAGCGAAGAAAAAACCGAAAGCCCCTATCAAAGGAGCTTTCAAACCCAATTCGACAGCCATCTATAAAGTACTGGAAGTAGCAACCAAGGGCGATCTGGTCCAACTAAAAGACGTCTGGCCAGATTTGTTAAATATGTTGTCAGTAACGCAACGTGCGGTAATGAAAGCTTCTACACCAGTTGCAGCTAGTCCAAATGGTTTGATTGTTTCATTTGAATATGATATTTTGTGTCAAAAGGCTACTGACGACAGCGAATTAATTGAAGCTGTCAGTGAGTATTTACGTCGATTGATTGGCCACTCGCCGCAAATGATCTGCGTGCCGGCTGAACAATGGCCTACGATAAGAAGTACCTATATCAAACAGAACAAAGATAAAATGAAAGCAAAAAAAGCATCTCCTGCTCAACCAAGTCCAAACACAGAAAAAGCGAGTGGAAATTCGCCTGTTCATAGTGGAAACCATGGTGACTGGGAAAGTTTAGACCAATTGATTCCAACGGATGAGGAAGAAATGGAAGAAACAACAGAAAAAAAAGAGGATCCAATCGTCAGCCAAGCGATGCAAATGTTCGGTGCTGACATCGTCGAAGTTCGAAACGATTAAAATAAGAGAGGAAGTTTTAATATGCGCGGTGGAATGGGAAATATGCAAGGTATGATGAAAAAAATGCAAAAGATGCAAAAAGAAATGCAACAAGCTCAAGAGGAATTGAACGCTACAGAGTTTGTGGGTTCTGCAAATGGGGACTTAGTAAAAGTAACCTTTACGGGAGACAAAAAAATGACGGGTATTTCAATTGACCCAGAAGTGATTGATCCTGAAGACAGCGAAATTTTGGGAGATTTAATCTTATTAGCTACAAACGATGCTTTGGCTAAGATCGAAGCTCAAACAGAAGCTTCTATGGGCAAGTACACTAAAGGTATGCCAGGATTCTAACAGCAAGATTAAAATGAAGCAGGAAATGGGATGCCGTTGCGGGATCCCTTTTTTAAAGGAAACAAAAGTTTGTAAATGAGGAAGGAAATGGACATGCAATATCCTGAACCGATATCAAAATTAATGGATAGTTTTATGAAATTACCCGGAATTGGTGCGAAAACAGCTGCTCGATTAGCTTTTTACACTCTTTCAATGAATGAAGATGACGTCACTGATTTTGCAAAAGCTTTGATCAGCGCTAAACGTGATTTGCACTATTGTTCTATTTGTGGGCATATCACTCAAGGAGATCCTTGTGAGATTTGCCAGGATAAAGCTCGTGATCGCAGCATGATTTTAGTTGTGGAAGATGCAAAAGATGTGATCTCAATTGAAAAGGTAAGAGACTACAATGGTTTGTACCATGTATTGCATGGTATTTTATCTCCTATCGAAGGGACAGGCCCTGAAGATATCAATATCCCTTCTTTATTGAAGAGACTGCAGTCTGATGAAGTACAGGAAGTGATTTTGGCTACCAACGCCACCGCTGAAGGAGAAGCGACAGCCACTTACTTGTCGCGTTTGATCAAACCGGCCGGTATCAAAGTTACCCGATTGGCTCATGGATTATCTGTCGGCAGCGATATCGAATACGCCGATGAAATCACGTTAATGAAAGCCGTAGAAGGACGCCGCGAAATATAAGAGAGCGGAGCAGAGCGCTTAGGGTTCCGTAGAGTTCGACTTTTTTCTTTTCATTGGGTGTTTTTCCCAATAAAAAGAAAAAATCGAAATCATAGGAATCCTGCTCTGCGTAGCTCGTCTAAAGAGCAGAGCGTGGAGTTGGGCGTTTAGACTCTCATAGAGTTTACTTTTCTCTTTTAGTTGGGTGGTTTTTCCCAACAAAAAGAGAAAATGAAATCATAGAGAGTCTGCCTTGCGCAACGCGTCTAAAAAGCAGAGTCAACCCTTGATTTGTTCAGAAAGTTGGAAATAAAATGGGATGGAAGAAAAAATATCGATTACGCAAAGAATACGATGATTCTTTATTGCTCCTAATGAAAAAGTTGAGAGAAGATTGGGAGATGTCTAAAAGAATCGAACGTTCTTCTATTGAGAAAGATGGGCAATTATTCGCGCAAACTAAATTGGCGGAAGCGAAATATTTTTACCTGTTCAAAGAAGCCAGAGAACGTAAAATCAAAGGCGATTTGACAGGGAAATACTAAATAGAATAAGAAAAAATAAGGAGGGTGAAAGTTGTGAAGCAAGAGAAACGTATTCAACAACAACGCCGTCCTCTTTTTTGTGCATTGCAAAGTCATCTCCAACAGGAAAAAGTTTCTTTTCATGTTCCTGGACACAAGAATGGGGTAAATTGGCCTGCGGAATCTTGCATGAAGCAGGTATTGGCAATGGATCAAACCGAAGTATCCGGCTTGGACTATTTGCACGAAGCAGAGGGCGTATTGAAAGAAAGTCAGGATTTGCTGACAGATTTCTATAACAGCGAGCAAAGCTACTATTTGATCAACGGCTCTACTGTAGGAAATTTGGCGATGGTTTTAGGAACAATATCGAGAGGGGATGCGGTATTGGTCGATCGCTCCTGCCACCAGTCGGTTATTCATGCTTTAGAGTTGGCAGAGGCTGAACCTATTTTTATTACCCCTACTTATCAAGCGGAGAAAAAGGAAGCTGTAGGTTGGGACTTTCTTCACATTCGCTCAGGATTTGAAAAAGCGGATTCCATAAAAGCACTTATTTTGACGTATCCTTCTTATAATGGCCAAACTGCTGAATTGAAAGAGGTAATGGATTACGCTCATCAGCAAGGAGCGATCGTATTGGTAGATGAAGCGCATGGTGCTCACTTCACGCTAGGTGCACCATTCCCGCTTTCTGCATTAGACCAAGAGGCAGACGTGGTAGTGCAGTCTGCTCATAAGATGCTGCCTGCCCTAACGCAAACAGGATATTTGCACATTGGAAAACAGCTTCCTAAGCAAATACACCAAAATATAAAGCATTATTTGCATATGCTGCAGTCGAGCAGCCCCTCTTATTTATTGATGCAAAGCCTGGAATACGCTCGCTATTTCTTGTCGCAATTTACAGCAGAAGATTTGCAAGAGACATTTGCTTCTCGCAATCGGTGGATTGAGTTGTTCAAAGAAAGCGGATTGGAGTTTTGGCAAAGCGATGATCCTCTAAAAGGAAGAGTACACTGGCCTGACCATAACGGGGATCAGTTGGCGCAGCTGTTGGAAGAACAAGGGCTTTATCCAGAAAAAAATGATCCTGAAGCTGTTTTATTGACTTTTCCACTATTGAAAGCTGACGAAGTTTCTTTGAAAACAACTCAAGAACTCCATTTGCCGCGAGGAGTGCCTAACGAAAAGGCGCAAAAAATGGAGCAGAACTTTGACTATCCCGTGTTAACTAGTTTAGAGATGGGGTATGCGAAGCAGAAAAAAGCTGCTGTAAAAAAAGTACCTTTAGCAGAAAGTGAAGGCGAAATTGCTGCTCAAAATATTACGCCGTATCCTCCAGGGATTCCGTTAGTATTGAAAGGACAAAGGATTCTGTCAGCGGATATTGTCAGTTTGCAGATGAGTTTAGATAAAAAACACCGCGTTGTGGGACTAGACAAAAATAATTGTCTATCTATTTATTCTGTCAAAGAATTCAGTTAGACTGAAACGCTTAGATACAGTATAATGATAATAAGATAAAAGATTGAGGGGTTTTTAAAGTTGAAGGGAATCTTTATTACCATAGAAGGTCCGGATGGGGCTGGCAAAACGAGTGTCATTAAGGAATTGCTTCCAAGATTAGAACAAACTTTGGAGCAGCACATATTGTCTACAAGAGAACCAGGCGGCAGTCGGATCGCTGAAAAAATTCGAGAGCTTATTTTAGACCCTGAACACACAGAAATGGATATTCGAACGGAAGCATTGTTATACGCTGCGGGCAGAAGACAACATTTAACGGAAAAGATTCTTCCAGCCTTGGAACGAAATGAAATTGTTTTGTGTGATCGTTTCGTAGACAGCTCTCTTGCTTATCAAGGTTATGCTCGTGGAATCGGAATGGAAGAAGTTGCTTCAATCAATCGATTTGCGACAAATGATATTGAGCCTGACTTTACCCTTTATTTAGATATTGAAGCTGAGGTTGGTTTAGAGCGGATCCATAAAGGAAAAGAAGAACGTCAATTTGACCGTTTGGACCAAGAAAAATTAGAATTTCACGAAAAAGTTCGTGAAGCTTATCTGAAGCTTGCCGACTTAAATCCCGAGAGAATCACAATGATCGATGCTGATCAAGAACTAAACCAAGTTGTTGAGGTTTGCTATAATACCATTATAGAAAAAATAACTAACCATTTTAAGATAGAGTAGGAGAGGGTTACTGATGAAACTTATTTTAGCGATCGTTCAAGATAAAGATGGAAACCGTTTATCAAATGTATTTGTAGATAAAGGGATTCGTGCAACGAAATTGTCTACAACTGGCGGCTTTTTAAAAGCTGGAAATACTACGTTTATTGTTGGGGTAGAAGAAGCAAGAGTGGATGAGGTATTGGACATTATTCGCGAAAATTGTTCTGCAAGAGAACAATACATGCTTCCTCCAACCAGTTTTGATGTTTCAATGGAGACTAGTTTTCCTTATCCAGTTGAAGTAGAAGTCGGTGGAGCTACGGTGTTCGTGATGCCGATCGAACAATTTGAACGTTTCTAATGAGGATGGAAAGAAACCTAAATACAGCAAAAGTGAACAGTAAGGTCGTGATCTAATCGAAAATAGAATAAATCGGCTCCAACCTGTACTCATGCAGCAGTTTCAGCAAAAAATGCAGCACAACAAGCTGGCTCATGCTTATCTTTTTGAAGGAGCAAAAGGTACGGGAAAGAAAGAGCTGGCCTTATGGATTGCTGCGGGGCTTTTTTGCCCAAATAAACAAAATGGAATACCTTGTACGACGTGTCAAAATTGTACGAGAGTATTTGAGCAGCACCACCCGGATGTGGTGGAAGTTGAGCCAGAAGGTCTATCGATCAAGGTAGAACAAATTCGTTATTTGAAGTCTGAATTTGGGAAAAGCGGTGTAGAAGGAAATCAGAAAGTTTTTATTGTCAGCGATGTGGAAAAAATGACAGTGGGTGCAGCGAACAGCTTATTGAAGTTTTTAGAAGAGCCTAGCGGAAATGTGACAGCCTTTTTATTGACTACTGCCAAGCAGCGGATCCTGCCGACCATTTTATCCCGTTGTCAGTTGATTCACTTTTCTCCGCTTCCAAAAGACATCTTGCAACAAGAGTTAGAAGATAAAGGGGTATCCAAAAACCAGGCAGCATTGCTGGTACATTTGACCAATGACATTGCGAAAGCTCACGAAATGAGTCAAGATGAATGGTTCATGGATGCACATCCAGTCATATGGAAATGGTTCTTGAAAATTGCTAAAAAAGATAAGCAGAGTTTTGTCTTTGTTCAAACGACAATCATGAATCATTTTAAAGAACGCAGTCAGTACCAATTAGCTTTAGAACTGTTACTGCTCATTTACCGAGATGCATTAAGACTAGCTTACGATGCAGAGGCCTCTCGACTTGCTTTTCCTCGCTACCAAGAAGAATTGACTCAATTCGTGGATAATAAATCATCTAAGATCATTATTTCATCAATAGAAGAAATCTTAGCCAGCCAGAAAAAATTAGAAAGCAACGTCAACGCTCAAGGTATATTTGAGCAATTAGCGATTCGTTTAATGAATGACGCATCACGTTTGCCAGCAAAATCGCGGTAAAAAAGTAATGAATAGAACAAGAAACGTTCTGTTTTGAAGGAGGATCAATGATAAGCGTGGGTGAAAAGATGGACAAAAAAACTTTGTTTGATAGTTTCAATCGTTTAGAGAATGATGCGGGCCAAGCGTTGAATCGAATTTCAGAATTAAAAAATGAAATTGGTGCATTGGTTGAAGAAAATGCTTCATTACGGATTGAAAATCAACATCTGAGAGATCGATTGACAGATTTGGAAAAACCAGATGCTAGTAAAGAACCAGCCGAGACGGAAATGTCAAAATCTCGTTTGAATCTTGAAAAAATCTATGAAGACGGCTTTCATGTCTGCAACGTATTCTATGGCTCAAGAAGAGTCGATGATGAATCTTGTGCGTTTTGTTTAAATGTGATTTATGGCGAACGCCGTTAAAAAGAATCCGATAAAAGTACTTAGTCCAAGCTGGTCGAACGAGCCCAGTAAAAGCTGAGTATTTTTTTGTTTTTCTGAAGTATAAGCGTAATCAGTTCTAAATAGAAAAAAGAAAGTTAGCGTGTTATAGTGGATGTATTTGATAAGATGAAAAGTGAGGGATATCTATGAAAGCAGTCAGCATGAAAAAACCAGGAAGTGCAGCAGAATTGATTATGGAAGAGCGCGCTAAACCAACGCCTCAAAAAGGTGAATTACTGGTAAAAGTAAAAGCAACGGCTATCAATCGAACAGATATTATGAAGCGTGAAAATCAACAATTGAAACCGCCATATCCTATTTTAGGTGTTGAAATGGCGGGAGTGGTGGAAGAAAATAACAGCTCGAATAAGGAGTTTACACCTGGAACTCGAGTAGCTAGTTTAGTGAACGAGGGAAGTTATGCAGAATACGTAACGGTTCCAGCTGAACGAGCGATTGTACTGCCGGATGAAACTACTTTTGAAGAAGGGACAGCCATACCAGAAGTATTTTTAACAGCTTACCAAACGTTGTATTGGTTAGGTGAATTAAAACAAGAAGAAACTGTATTGATTCATGCAGGCGGAAGTGGTGTTGGAACGGCTGCTGTCCAATTGGCGAAACAACTGACTGGCGCAAAAGTAATCACAACAGCTGGTTCAGCAGAAAAATTAGATTTTTGTAAAAGGTTGGGAGCAGACGAAACAATCAATTACAAAACAGAAGATTTTTCTGAACGTGTTCTTGAAATGACAGACGGTAAAGGGGTCGATTTGATTTTAGATTTTATCGGAGCTTCTTACTGGGAGAAAAATCTGAAGTCCATCAAAGTAGACGGCCGTTGGATTTTAATTGGTGTTTTAGGTGGCGCAACGGTTGAAAACGTCAATCTAGGTGCGTTATTAGGTAAACGGGTTTCCCTGATAGGGACATTATTGACCCCAAGATCAGATGAATACAAAGCTGAATTAACGCATGAATTTGCAGAGAAGGCATTGCCGCTGTTTACAGCTGACAAAATCCATCCGATTGTTGATCGTGTATTTCCATTTGAAGAAGCCGCGGATGCGCATCGCTATATGGAAGACAATAAAAACACAGGGAAAATTATTTTGTCTTTGGAAAAAGTGGACAGCAGAGACTAAACTTCCTTAAAACGGAGAGCTGCATTATGCTATAATAAAAAAAGTATACTGAATGAAGGATGTGTGACGTGCATGGACCAGTTGCTACAAAGTGACGAACGAGTAGATCGAATTATCAGTCAAGACTTGGATATTATCCAAAGTCCTTCTGTATTTTCTTTTTCACTGGATGCTATTTTATTAGCTGATTTTGCTCAAGTTCCAAAGCATCATAAAGGAAAAGTTGTCGATTTATGTGCGGGGAATGGAGTTATTGGACTGATCTTAAGTCAAAAGACGAAAAGCCCGATCATTGGAATCGAATTGCAAAAACGTTTAGCAAACATGGCTGAAAGAAGTATTCAGATGAATCAGTTGGAAACAAAGGTGTCCATTATTAATGGGGCAATAGGAGATGCTGCAAATTGGATCAAACATGATTCTGTAGACGTAGTGACTTGTAATCCGCCTTATTTTGCAGCTACCGAAAAAAGCACTCGTAATCCGAACCAGCATTTGGCTATTGCGCGTCATGAATTACATACGAATTTAGACGAAGTGATGAAAGTGACTAGCGGATTATTGAAAATGAATGGAAAAGCTTATTTTGTCCATCGCCCAGACCGATTGTTGGAGATTTTAGAAACAATGAAAGCTCATCGCTTGGCGCCTAAAAAATTGCGGTTTGTTTATCCAAAAATTGGGAAAGAAGCCAATACAATTTTGATCGAAGGTATCAAAGATGGAAAAGATACGGGATTCCGCGTGCTGCCTCCATTGATTGTTTATGATGAAGAGAACCATTATTTACCGGAAGTGAGTGCTATGTTATTTGGAAAAGAACACCATTAGTTATTTCTATGTCTTGTATTGCAATGACGGCACCTTTTATGGCGGCTATACCACAGAATTAAAACGGCGTGAAGAGGAACATAATTCTGGCACTGGGGCCAAATACACCAAACCTGTTAAAAGGCGTCCGGTGCATATGGTCTATGCGGAAGCATTTGCTACAAGAAGCGAAGCCACTAAGGCAGAATATGCGTTTAAACAGCAAACGCGCAAACGAAAAATACAGTACTTGATGCAACAAGGAGTTGAATTTCCTCTTTCCGCAGATTCAGCATGTGTGGTGAATATGGAAATGTTAAACACTAAGGAGGAAACAGCAGATGTTTCAGCAAAAGAGTTTTGAGCCGCAATCCACTGGGACATTGTATCTCGTTCCTACTCCGATAGGGAATTTAGAAGATATGACGTTTCGGGCGATCCGTCTTTTAAAAGAAGTCGATTTGATTGCATCAGAAGATACGCGAAATACGCAAAAATTATTGAATCATTTTGATGTCCATACGAGTCAAATCAGTTTTCATGAACACAATTCCCAAGAACGGATCGGCCAATTGATCGATCGGTTGGAAGACGGACAGGATATCGCTCAAGTAAGTGATGCGGGCATGCCTTCTATTAGCGACCCTGGACATGATTTAGTAGTAGCTTGTATTGAAGCAGGTATTTCGGTCGTGCCACTTCCTGGAGCAAATGCAGCTCTGACAGCATTGATCGCTTCAGGTTTGAGTCCACAACCATTTTATTTTTACGGTTTTTTGCCGCGTAAAAAGAAAGATCAAGTAGAAGCGCTAGAAGAATTGAATTTGCGGCCGGAAACGTTCATCTTGTATGAATCCCCGCACCGGTTGAAAGAAGTGCTGAAGAATATGAGCACGGTATTAGGCGAAACTAGAAAGATCGTTTTATGTCGTGAGTTGACGAAGCGGTACGAAGAATTTATTCGAGGGACGATAGAAGAAGTTCAGGAATGGGCGCAAAACACAGAGATTCGTGGAGAATTTTGTGTGATTGTTGAAGGAAACAGCGAAAGCTCCTTGTGTCCGGAAGAAGATATGAGTTGGCAAAAATGGACAGTCAGAGAGCATGTTACACAAGTCATGGAGGAACAACGCCTGCGCAGTAAAGAGGCTATTAAAGAAGTGGCTAAAATACGCGCTATGAAAAAGCAGGAAGTTTATTCACACTATCATGAGATAAATTAAAAGAAGAGCAAAAAATCCATTTAATTTTCTGTCTAATTAAATGGATTTTTTTGTTTAATTTTAAAAGCACTTAGAGAAAAAATACAGACCATATATGCTCAATTATTAACAAAACAACTGTACTAATTATTCGTCGATCCTGTTATAACATTTTTTAGTTCGAAAATAGAAGTTTAAAATAAGCGAATTTAATCACATAAAATGATTTACTTTCTAAAAAAAATGAGGTAATATCATATGTGAAATAGATAACAAAGTTTGGAGGAATAGGAATATGCAAGAAGTGCTAAGAGAATTTAAAACAAAAGAAGTTTCCGTTGAGGATGTTATTCAAGGGTACACAACTAAAGCTAAAAAAGCGTTGACAGAGTTGGAAGACTTTAATCAAGAAAAAATTGATTACATTGTCCATCAAATGTCGTTGGCTGGACTGAATGACCATATGCGCTTGGCTAAATTAGCCGTGGAAGAAACTAAACGTGGCGTTTATGAAGACAAATGTGTGAAAAATATGTTTGCAACAGAATCCATTTGGCATGATATCAAAAATGATAAAACAGTTGGCGTCATTCAGGATGATGAACAAGCCGGGTTAATGACGATTGCAAGTCCGGTCGGAGTAGTGTGCGGAGTAACTCCGGTAACTAATCCAACTTCTACAACGATGTTTAAAGCCATGATTGCTGTAAAAACAAGGAATCCGATTATTTTTGCTTTTCATCCAAGTGCTCAAAAATCATCCGCTGAAGCGGCTAGAGTATTGTATGAAGCTGCGGTAAAAGCAGGGGCACCAAAGAATATTATTCAATGGATCGAGACACCCTCGTTAGAAGCCACGAATACGCTGATGAATCACCATGATATTGCGGTTGTACTGGCTACTGGGGGATCAGGAATGGTAAAAGCGGCTTATTCTACAGGAAAACCGGCACTTGGTGTAGGTCCTGGAAACGTACCAAGCTACATTGAAAAAACAGCTAAAATCAAGCGGGCTGTAAACGACATTATTCTGTCGAAAACATTTGATAATGGAATGATTTGTGCTTCTGAACAAGCGGTAATCGTGGATCAAGAGATCTATGATGAAGTAAAAGCAGAATTCGAACGTCTACAAGTATATATTGTGCCTAAAAAAGAGTTGGCTTTACTGGAAAATACCGTGATGAATAAAGACAAAACAGCGGTAAACCCAGCTATCGTTGGTCAATCGGCAGACACCATCGCAAAACTTGCTGGTCTGAAAGCACCAAAGGGCACTAAAATATTGGTGGCGGAATTAGATGGAGTGGGCAGTGAATATCCATTATCAAGAGAAAAACTATCTCCTGTATTAGCTATGCTGAAAGCGAACGATACAGCACAGGGATTTGAATTAAGCCAACAAATGTTGGAACTTGGCGGACTTGGGCATTCTGCAGCCATCCATACCAATCGTATGGATCTAGCAGCAGAATTTGGAGAACAAATGAAGGCCGGTCGTGTGATTGTCAATTCACCTACTGCGCAAGGGGGCATCGGGGATATTTACAACAACATGCTGCCATCTCTAACCTTAGGATGCGGTAGTCATGGGCGAAATTCCGTGTCAACAAACGTTTCTGCAGTGAATTTGCTGAATGTCAAAACAGTAGCAAAAAGAAGAAACAACATGCAATGGTTCAAATTACCGCCAAAAATTTTCTTTGAAAAAAATTCGGTCCAATACTTGCAAAAAATGCCGAATGTGAATCGTGTATTTGTAGTGTGTGATCCTGGTATGGTGCAATTTGGATATGCAGATATTGTAGAAAATGAATTGAAGAAACGTTCAAATCCAGTAGCTGTGCGCATCTTCTCAGATGTGGAACCCAATCCGTCTATTGAAACGGTCAATCGCGGAACAGCAGCTATGCGAGAATTCCAACCGGATACAATCATTGCCTTAGGTGGTGGATCGGCTATGGATGCGGCTAAAGGAATGTGGTTATTCTATGAACAACCAGAATCTGATTTTGATGGTGCAAAACAAAAATTCTTAGACATTCGTAAGAGAGCGTACAAGATTCCAGATTTGAAAAAAACACAATTTGTTGCTATCCCTACCACATCAGGAACTGGTTCAGAAGTAACTCCGTTTACCGTTATTACAGATAACGCGATCAATGTGAAGTACCCGCTGGCTGATTATGCGTTGACACCAGATGTGGCCATCATTGATGCTCAATTCGTGATGACAGTGCCTAAATCCATTACGGCAGATACTGGGATGGACGTATTGACTCATGCAATAGAATCCTATGTTTCTGTTATGGCAAGCGATTATACAAAAGGCCTTAGTTTACAAGCTATCAAACTGGTTTTTGAATATTTGGAAGAATCCTATGCTTTTGCTACTGAAGAGGCCCGCGAAAAAATGCACAATGCTTCTACTTTAGCAGGGATGGCTTTTGCAAATGCCTTCTTAGGGATCAATCATTCTTTAGCACATAAAATTGGAGCTGAATTTGAGATTCCACATGGCAGAGCGAATGCAATCTTGATGCCCCATGTAATTCGCTACAATGCTAAAGCTCCTTCAAAACATCAATTGTTTCCGAAGTACGAGTATTTCCGAGCAGATGAAGATTATGCTGAAATTGCTCGTTACCTTGGGTTAAAAGGAGAAACGACAGCTGAATTGGTAGAAGCTTTGATTCAAAAAATCTACGAATTAGGGAAAAAACTGAATATTCAGATGAGTATGAAAGAGCAAGGAGTTACAAAAAAACAACTGGATCAAGCGGCAGACAGATTAGCAGAATTAGCCTTTGAGGATCAATGTACGACAGCTAATCCAAAAGAACCATTGATTGCAGAGTTGAAAGAAATTTTATACGCTACTTATAAAGGTTAAGCTAAAAGACACTTCTCTCTATTTTGAGTGAAGTGTCTTTTGATTTTGTTCATTAGATAGAAGTGCCTTTATCCTTGGCCAGCAAGTCACGGATTTCTTTTAAATATTGCTCAGAAGGAGGTACTTCCACCTCTATCTCTTCTTCCTCAACCTGTTTCATGAATTTGCCTTGGGCATTATTGATGACTTTCACAAATAGAAAGATAACAAATGCAATAATCAAAAAGTCGATCACTGAACTGATAAAAGCTCCGTAAGTAAGTTCTACTCCAACAATCGTGAAAGAAAGGTTCGATAAATCAGATCCGCCGGTAAGAGCACCAACCACGGGGCTGATAATGTTGTCCACAAGTGAAGTCACGATTCCTGTAAAAGCTGAACCGATAACGACCCCAATTGCTAAGTCCAGAACATTCCCTCTAAAAGCAAATTCTTTAAACTCTTGTATAAAATTTTTCATATTGTTCCACCTCCTTGCTTTATTCATTATAGTATTAGATGAATTGTATTCACAAGAAGAATGTTTATAGAAAGGGATAGCAAATTTTAATAGTAATTTAGTTTTATTATTATATAATTGAATCAAGGGATTCAGAGTTTGCTTCTGTAAAGGAATAAACACTGAGTGTCTAAGCTGATGAATTGTGTTTACCAATGTATTAGCTTTAAAATAATGGAAACAAGGAGGCTATATCATGAGAAACAAAAAAGTTGCAACAGCAGTTCTTTTTCTAAGTACACTGGTTATTGGAGCATGTGGAAATGGGGGAGGTAGCGCAAGCAACGCAAGCTCTGCAGACAGCCAATCGAGTGTTGAAGTCACTCAATCAGAAGAAGTCTATCAAAATATGTACGATGACAGTGTGGTTCTGTTTGAATCTGGAAAATATAGTGAAGCCGGCGGGACGATTGATTTATTGTTGCAAAATGATCTTTCTGAATATGCTGATTTAGAAGCGAAAGCCCAAGACTTAAGAGATAAAATCAGCAGTGCACAAGTTGAAACGATGAAAGAAGAACCTACTTATGAGTTAGTTGAAAATTCTGTTTATAAAGATGAACGAAATTCTGTATTGATCAGTCAAGAATACGCGGCTGCTACAGGAAATGATATTCTAGAAGCTTCTGATGAAGAAATTAAAACTTGGTTGGCAAGTAAAGAACAAGAAGCAAGTCAACCAGAAGCCACTCAATCCGAAAGCAGCAGTGAGAGTACTGAAACAGAAGAGTCAGAAAGTGTTGAAACAGCGTTAACTCCTGAAGAAGAAGAGGTTTTTGTTTTAGAACAAGTCATTGCACAAACTGGAATCTCTCCAGAAAATAATCAATTCTTTACTTCAAAATTAGATGATGATACTTATCAAGTCGAGATTCGCAACTCTCACGAAGTAGATGGAGTAGAACTGTCCAATATGGTCGGTATGTTCGAGTTCACAATGTCTAATGAACAAGTTAAGAAAATGGACCCGATGACGGGTGAATACGAGGTAGTTGATCCTCAATAAAATGAATAGGCACGATAGAAAAGGGGTTGTCTCATAAAAGAGGCAGCCCTTTTTCTATTGTGTGAAATCTTCTGTGAGTAATCCAAATACATCTCGGTTAAACACGAACGATTTATAGTTATTAAACCTATATAGTTGCTTTATAGATAAAGCCTCCAGTACTACAATATACAACAAATGCACATTTTAAGCAATATGTTTACAAAAACAAAACAAACGAACTTGTTAAATCACGAACTTTACATTAAATTTATGTATCCAAATCCATTCTGGTTTGTTACAATGTTTTTGGATAGGAAAGCAGTAAAGAAAAAATAAGAGGTGAAAAGTGTGCAAGTTCATTTTGAAGAAATTGCTATGGATTATGGAGACAAAGAAGTATTGCATGATCTGAATTTTGTTATTCCCGAACATTCGCTGGTTTCTATATTAGGACCAAGCGGCTGTGGAAAATCAACGACTTTGATGTTGATATCAGGATTAACCTTTCCTACGAAAGGGAAAATATTTTTCAATGAGAAAGAGGTCACCAAGCAAGATGCTGTAAAAAGAAAAGTGGGCATGGTTTTTCAAAATTACGCCTTGTACCCTCATTTGTCTGTTCTAGAAAATATTATGTTCCCGTTGAAAATGGTAAAGATGCCTAAAAAGCAACGGAAAGAACGTGCACTGGAATTAGCCAAGCTTGTACAGATCGAAGACCACATACATAAGAAACCTAAGCAACTTTCAGGTGGACAGCAGCAGCGAGTTGCCATTGCCCGAGCGCTAGCAAAAGAGCCGGATATTTTATTGATGGATGAACCGTTATCCAATTTAGATGCCCGTTTGCGAATCGAGATGCGCGAAGAGATTCGCCGTATCCAGCAAGAAACTAATGTTACCACTATTTTTGTGACTCATGATCAAGAAGAAGCGTTGAGCATCTCAGATCATGTGATGGTATTAAATGAAGGACACATTCAACAAATCAGCGAGCCGCAAAAACTTTACGAGCACCCAAGTAATTTATTTGTAGCGGAATTTTTAGGGAATCCAGCCATCAATACATTTGATGCAGATGATTCGCGGATCAACCTTTCTACGTTGGAACTTCCTGAAATGATCCAGCAGCAAGTGAAGAAAATCGGTGTTCGCCCTGAAAACATCGTCCAAACAATAGATCCTACTAAAGCTTTTTACACGGGAGAAGTCACTCATATCGAGCGGATCGGGAAAGACACATCGATCAAATTAATCCAAGATGGACTGGCTATTGTTGCCAATAATATAACAGGGGAATTTCAAATCGGTGAGACCCTTCATCTGACGATTGACGCAAAGGATGTCCTTTACTTTGATGCTGCAGGGCAAGCGTTGCTGATGGAGGAGGAGGTTGCTCAATGATCCAGAAACCAACTTGGAAAAGCTCTTTAAAAGCCTATATGTACTTAGCCCCCATGTTGATCGTTATGCTGACATTCAATATTTACCCGATTTTTAAATCTTTGGCGATGAGCTTTTATACGGATTACAATTTTTTCCAGGATATCGTCAACGAATATGGTATCGGAAACTTCGTGGAGATTTTCCAAGACCCTAATTTTCATATTGCATTGAAAAATACGTTCATTTTTGTATTAGGAGTAGTTCCTTTGTCGATTGCTTTATCTCTGTTAATCGCGTTGATGTTGAATAAGATAAAATTGCTGTCCAGCTTTTTTAGAACGATTTACTTCTTGCCATTTGTAACGAGTACCGTAGCGATTTCACTGGTTTGGAACTGGATTTACCACACACGTTTTGGATTGATGAACTATTTTTTAGGCTGGTTTGGCATCAATCCAATCAATTGGCTGACGGATCCAGATTACGCTTTACTAGGATTGATCATTATGTCCGTTTGGAAAGGATTAGGATTTAACATCATTCTCTTCTTAGTGGGGTTGAACAATATTGATGAGAGTTATTATTCAGCGGCTAAGATTGATGGAGCAAGTCCATGGCAACGATTTTTAAATATTACGATTCCATTGTTGAGTCCGACAACGTTTTTAGTAACTGTTACGGGGTTCATCAATAATTTTAAAGTGTTTGATGAAGTTTATGCGATGTTCCAAGGTCGACCTGGTCCAGGAAATTCCGCGTTGACAGTGGTCTATTATTTATACGAGAAATTTTATACGGAATACAATTATGGGGAAGCGGCAGCAGCTGGAGTAGTATTGTTTATCATTATTTTACTCGTGACCATTCTTCAGTTGGCTTACAATCGCAAATTTGTCCATTATTAAGAAAGGAATTGGCTAAATGAGTGAAAAAGTACAAAAATCCATTTTATATATTTTACTAACGCTTGGCGCCATTACGATGTTGATTCCTTTTGTATGGATGCTGTCAACGTCTATCAAATCTGCCGGCGAAACAATGCAGATGCCGCCTATATGGATTCCAGACGATCCTAAATTTGAAAATTATATTGAGGCTTGGAACGCGGCGCCGTTTGGACGGTATTTCTTAAACAGTGTTTTGGTGACGGTTCTCTCGACAGCTGGCGAACTGATCACCACGATTTTAGCGGCCTTTGCTTTTGCGAAGATGGAGTTTTATGGAAAAAATATTCTCTTTACGATTTTAATTGCGACCATGATGGTGCCGGGAGAATTATTGATCATTCCGAACTTTGTAACGTTGTCCAATTTTGATTTGATCAACACGTATGCCGCACTGATTGTCCCTTGGCTGGCAAGTATCTTCTCTGTCTTTGCGTTACGACAGACTTTTCAAGGTGTTCCAAATGAATTGTATTACGCTGCAAAAGTGGATGGCTCTAGTGACTTCCGTTTTTTATGGTCCATCATGGTGCCTTTAGGAAAGTCTTCCATTGTAGCGATTGCGATTTTAAAAATTATTGGAAGCTGGAATTCATTCATGTGGCCGCTGATTGTGACCAATGACACGGAGCTTCGAACATTGCCGGTTGGATTGCAAGCTTTCACAACCGAAGCGGGAACACGCTTTGAGTTGTTAATGGCTGCTTCAACCATTGTGATTATCCCAATGGTCATTATTTACATTTTCCTTCAAAAACAGATTATTGCTGGGATATCTAAGAGTGGGTTAAAAGGGTAAAAGCCCAAAAAATTATACATACAAGGGAGAGAAAGAAGAAATGGAAAAGTCTAGAAAGTTTTTGGCAGGAGCAGTTACGTTAATGAGTGCATTTGTATTGGGAGCTTGTGGAGCTGGTGAAGGGGAAACGGCAACAACGGAAGAAAGCAGTTCAGGGGAAGCGACAGGCGAAGCAGTAGACATCACGTTTTGGCATGCGATGAACGGCCCTCACCAAGAAACGATCACTAAATTGACAGATGCGTTTAACGAATCGCAAGACCTGTATGTAGTTGAAGAGCAGAACCAAGGCGATTACAATACACTGCAACAAAAAATCATGGCATCTGGCGTTTCGGGCGATTTACCGACAATGGCTCAATTGACTCCAGGGAATGTTCCGGATTTAGCGGAAAACAATTTATTGGTTCCTTTAACAGACATGCTCGTTAGCGATAGCGGCTTTACGCAAGAAGCACTAGATGATATTTATGAAGGATTCTTAAGCAGTTCAACGTATAATGAAGAATTGTATGCCATGCCTTTTTCCAAATCGACTCGAGTAATGTATTTTAACCAAGATATCTTGGATGAATATGGCGTTGAAATTCCAACGACTTGGGAAGAAGTCGAATCTTTAGGAGAACAAATGGTAGCTGCTGGAGACGAGGCTGTCGCATTAGGTCTTGAGAATGGTTACGAAATGGAATACGAAACATTGGCTCGTCAAAATGGAGCTGAATTTATCAATGGGGAAACCATGACAACCGATATCGGCGGTGAAGAAAGTGTGGAAGCTTTAACACTCTTAATGGACTTGATTGATCAAGGATATGCTCGTACAGCAGGTGAAGATGGATTCTTCTCTGGTCCATTTGGCCGCGGAGAAAGTGCTCTATACATTGGTTCAAGTGCTGGTTTAGCGCACGTGGTTCCTGTTGCTGAAGAAAATGGCATCAATTGGAGTACTGCTGAACTGCCTGCTTACAATGATACTCAATTGACTTTATTTGCTGGAAACGATTTAGGGGTCTTCTCTTCGGCAACAGAAGAAGAACAACAAGCTGCGATTGCTTTCATGGCTTTCTTATTGGAACCTGAAAATACAGCTACTTGGGCAATTGAAACTGGTTATGTGCCGATCCGTCGTTCTGCATTGGAAGTAGAAGAATACAAAACGTATTTAGAAGAAAATCCTCGTGCTCAAGCAGCGAACTTGGAATTGGAATACGGCATGTCTTCTCCTTCATTTGCAGGTTCTGGAGAATACCGCAACAATTTATTGGAAACATTGGATAGTGTATTAGTAAATAATGCAGACATCCAAGAATCATTGACTCAATTAGAAGAAACTACGCAAGCGATATTAGACGAAAACAACTAGGAGCGATTGAATGACGACATTTCAGATTTGGAATGGTCTGAATACAATTGGCGGAAATATTGTTGAAATACGGACCGAAAAAGCGCGTGTTATCTGTGATTTTGGACTAACCGGTATTGGAAAAGTGATTGAAAATACCGATGGGCTTAGCGAAATGGAGTATTTGATTAAGCATGGATTTATGCCCGCTATTCCTGAATTGTATGATACTTCCGCATTTCAAATGGTAAAGCTGTCTTCAGTTAAAGACAGCTCACTGGAAACAGCAATTTTTATCTCTCACTTGCATTTGGATCACATGGGATTATTGAAATACTTGCCTGCTGCAACAAAAGTTTATTTATCAGAAGAAACGGATAAACTGTACCAAACGTTAGTAGCCGTTGGCGAAGAAGAGGAAAGTCCAGTAGAATGCATCACGTTTAAGGGTAACGAGAAAATCGAAATTGGCGATATTCATGTCCAACCTAAATTGACGGATCATGATACGATTGGAGCTTGTGCCTTTTTCATTGAAGCACCAGGGTTAAAATTGATTCATTCAGGTGATGTGCGTTTGACGGGTTATTACCCGGAACTCGTAGACAAATGGGTACAAGAGGCTGCTGATTGGCGACCTGATGTGTTGTTGTTGGAGGGGACTTCCTTTAGTTTTGAAGAACCGAAAGAATCAGGTTATGAGTCAGAAACAGCACTAGTCGAAAGTTGGAAAAAACTGCTTCAGTCCACAATGGATCAAATCATTTTTTACAATCCGTATATTCGAAATGTGGATCGATTACGAAAAGTTTCTCTGGCAACAGAAGAATGCGGTCGAACTTTTGTGTTTGAGGAATCTTATACGCAATTGATGCATGCTTTTTATCCAAATGAAACATGGACAGTTTTGACGGAATCAGCAACCAGTTCTCAAGAACAGTCTGACATAAAGTGGATCTCTTTAGCAGAGGTGCAGCAACACCCGGAACACTATGTGTTGCAAAACAGCTTTAAAAATAGTGAGATGGTATCGGCATTTGAAAAAGGGATTTATGCCCACAGCAATGGCGAACCGCTTGGCGATTATGACAGCAACTATGCCGTTTTACTGGACACATTGGCTGCGAGTCAGTTTGAATTCTTACCAATTGGTGCCAGTGGACATGCGGCTCAAGAAGATTTGATCCGTATCGCCAAAAAAGTACAAGCTAAACAAACGATACCGTGGCACACATTTGAACCAGAAAAAATGTACCAACGATTTATGGCGGAAGGGGTACCTGCTTTCTTAGCAGAAAAAGGAAAAGTCTATTCTGCAGCTGAAATTCGGCATAATTAACCCTGACGCAACAGAAAACCATTTGGCGATAACAGCTGAATGGTTTTCTGTGTTAAAATCAAACGAACTAAACAATGGAGATGACGCAAATGGAATTGACGATCCTAGAAACGAGTGACTTGCACGGTTATTTATTTCCGACTACTTATCAAAAAAGAAACATGAACGAACCGTTTGGTATTTTAAAAGCCGCAACGCTCTTTGAAGAAGAACGCGAAAAAGCGAATGGTCCGGTGTTTACAGTGGAAAATGGAGATTACATCCAAGGCTCTTCTTTAAGTTATTATCTAGCTAAACAACGCAAAGACCCTGCTGAGTTGATGCAAGCACTGAACGCTATGGGATATGATGTAGGAGTTTTAGGCAATCACAGTTTTAACTATGGACTGGATTATTTGAAAAAAGGTATTGCAGCAACTAATTTCCCAGTGATGTCAGCCAATATTTTAAATGCGCAAAATGAACCTGCTTTTGGAAAAGGGTATGGTGTATTTGAAAAAGAAGGCGTGAAAATCGGCTTTTTAGGATTGACGACGCAATACATTTCGCAATGGGAACATCCGAATCACTACGCAGGTTTGCATTTCCAATCCGCCGTAGAGTGTGCCAAAGAAATTGTTCCTTTACTGCGTGAAGAAGCCGATATTGTGGTGGTCAGCTACCATGGTGGATTTGAGCGGGATTTAAAAACTGGGGAGCCCACAGAAGTATTGACGGGCGAGAATGAAGGTTACCAATTGCTCAGTGAAGTGGCTGGAATCGATGTCTTATTGACCGGGCATCAGCACCGAGTAATCGCAGAAATGGTGAACGGAGTTGCGGTTATTCAGCCGAGTGACAAAGGCAGTTATGTGGGGAAAGTTGTTATGCAATTGGAGCCAAAAGCTGATGGATATGAGGTTGTATCAATGATACCGAGTTTGATTTCAGTAGCAGAAGCTGAGTGCGATGCCGAATTGAAACAACAATTTGAACCGCTGCACAAAGAAGTGGAAGACTGGCTGGACCAGACAGTCGGAGTGGTGAAAGGCGACATGAACATCATCGACCCGCACCAAGTCCGAGTCAAAGAACACTCGTATATTGAACTGATTCAAAAAGTGCAAATGGACGCTACCGGAGCAAGCATTTCTGGGACAGCTTTGTTTAATAATCAAGGTACTGGATTTGACAACACGATTACCACGCGCGATATCGTGACCAATTACATTTATCCTAATACATTGGCAGTGTTAAACATTACCGGAGCTGAGTTGAGAGAGGCGTTGGAGCAATCTGCAGGCTATTTTACTTTGGAAAGGGATGGTACGATCGGCGTGAATCCTGATTTTATGGATCCGAAACCGCAACATTACAATTACGATATGTATGAAGGTGTGGAGTACATTATTGATGTCAGTAAACCCATTGGCTCGCGCATTGTAGAGTTGACCAAAGATGGCAAAGCCATTCCTGATGATGAGCCGTTGGAAGTAGTCACCAATCAATACCGCGCGGTTGGTGGCGGGGATTATATGATGTTTGATGCTTCGAAAATCGTGCGTGAAGTAACGACGGACATGAGCGAACTGATTGGGGAGTATATCAAAAAGAACCCTGTGATTGATGCGAGGGTGAATGATAATTTTAAAGTCGTGAACGGAAAAGAATAGAGGATATAGTGACAATTGAAAAGAGTACCTGTGATTTTTGGCAGGCACTTTTTTTCTTGCCCGGTTGTGTAAGGGGGTATAAAAAAAGCTTTTTACTACTTTTCTCTTAGCAGCTCGTGTACTGGGCTGCCTAGTGAACAATAGGCTTCAAGAATTTGGTTAGATTGTGAGCTAGAGTCTGCCTAGTGAACAATAGGCTTCAAAAAATCGGTTAGATTGTGAACTATAGCTTCACTAGCTCACAATAGTTCTCGAAAATCCCGGCAGAATATAAGCTAGAACCCCTCTAGCTTATATTTCCACTAAAAAACACCCTATCTAGCGCTCGGGATACATCGAGGAACGCTAATTAGGGTGTCTAGTGGATAACTAATTCTGTCATCTTTTAATGTAGTTTTCTATCGGATAATCTCCTACAGGCAAATCTGTAACCTCTCCATTAATGAGCTGTACCAAAATTTTCGCAATCATCGGGCCACTGGTCAGTCCTGACGAACCTAGTCCGCTTGCGGCATATAGCCCAGGGGCGTCGGGAACTTCTCCGAAAAATGGCGCAAAGTCGGAAGTATAAGCACGCGTACCCACACGAATCCCTTTGATATCTGCAACAGCTAGCTGAGGAGCCATTTCAATGGCTTCGTCCAGCATCACACGCAATTGTTGTTTAGTCGGCTCTAAATCATAACCTTGATCATTTTCATGAGTCGCACCGACAATCACTTTTCCGTTGGCAAATGGAATGATGTCTTTTTCCCCATCCGGCATAACCACCGGCCAATCGTCTGTCTTTGCATCCAAATGCAATTCGACCAATTGGCCTTTTTGAGGACGAATATCCACTGCATATCCCAGTGGCTCAAGCAATCCCGGTAACCAAGCACCGACTGCCAAAACGACTTTATCAAATGAGTACTGATTAGTTTCAGTCTTTAAGCGATAAGGTTGTTTTTCCCCAAGCTCGATAGTTAGTTGTACCTCATCATTATAGACTGAAGCACCATTTTTCTGAGCTTTTTCTTTTAATTTGCCAGTCAATAAGGCACCGTCAACTTTAGCACCGCCAGAAGCAAATAAGGCAGATTCTGTTGTTTCAAGAAGCGGCGTTTTTTCTTTGATTTCTTCAGGAGACAAGATCGCTAATTTTCCAATAGTAGGGGCATCCTCGCGTCGTTTTAAAGCAATTTTTTCTAATTTAGCTAAGAGTTTAGGCGTTTTTTTGAACACTAAAGTTCCGACTTGACGGTAAATGTCCGAACGAGCGGGATCTTCGCCTAAGTCTTGCATCAATTGAGGGTAAAAGGCCGCACCACTAGCGGCTAATTGGTACCACTGCTTGTTTCGACGTTGCGACAACCATGGACAAATAATCCCGGCTGCAGCTGAAGTAGCTTGACCAATTCCACTATCAAAAAGAGCCACCTCGTATTGAGAATGTTGGCTGAGGTAAAAAGCTGTTGTGGAGCCGACAATTCCGCCACCCACAACAGCAATCTTTACTTTTTCACTCATCGTATTTGACCATTCCCATAGACAATGGTTTTGTAAGAAGTTAATTCTGGCAATCCCATTGGTCCACGAGCGTGAATTTTTTGAGTACTGATGCCAATTTCCGCTCCAAATCCAAATTCAAATCCATCTGTAAAGCGAGTAGAAGCATTGATATAAACAGCAGCTGAATCGACTTCATGAAGGAATTGCTGACTAGATGCATAATCGTCTGTCACGATAGCTTCAGAATGCCCCGTGCTGTAACGATCAATGTGTTCAACTGCTTCTTCCAGATCTGAAACCACTTTAACAGCTAAAATGTAATCCAAAAATTCTGTTTCCCAATCTTCTTCAGTGGCAGGAATCGATTTGGACAAAATAGTACCCGCTTTTTCGTCTGCACGCAATTCAACATTGTATTCAGACAAGGCTGTTTCAATTTCAGGTAAGAAAGCAGCAGCCACATCTTCATGGATCAACAATGTTTCAGCAGCGTTGCATACGGACGGACGCGAGCATTTGGCATTGACGATAATGTCTTTAGCCATTTCAAGTTGCGCATCTTTATCAATGTACACGTGGCAATTGCCGACACCTGTTTCAATGACTGGGACTGTAGCATTTTCCACAACTGCTTTAATCAAACCAGCTCCGCCTCGAGGAATCAAAACATCTAAATACTCGGTCAATGTCATCAATCCTGTAGAGGATGCTCTAGAAGTATCTTCTACCAATTGAATCGATTGCTGAGGGAAATCCGTTTGACTCAAAGCTTTTTGTAAGATAGTAATAATCGCTTTATTCGTGTGAATCGCTTCTTTTCCACCACGCAAAATAACGGCATTTCCGGATTTAAAGCACAACACACCAGCATCTGTCGTGACATTTGGACGAGATTCATAAATGATTCCAATAACGCCTAAAGGAACGCTTTGACGGCCGATAGTTAAGCCGTTGTCCAGTGTACGCATAGAATGGACAGTTCCGATTGGATCGGGCAACCCAGCTACTTGTTTGATACCTTCTGCCATAGCGATGACGCGTTCTTCATTCAATGTCAGACGGTCCAACATCGTTCCTTTAATTCCGTTGCTTTCAGCGGCAGCTAAATCTTGTTGATTCGCTGTTAGAATATCCTTTTGGTGTTCCACTATTAATTGACTCATAATGAGTAGAGCTTGGTTTTTTTCTTGAGCAGAAGCTTGAGCTAATTTGCGCGAAGCTTTTTTGGCGTTTAGGCCTAACTGATTTAAAGTTTCCATAGTAAACTTCCTTTCTGGTTAATCTTTAGGAGTAAACAACGTTCCGACTTCTTTTCCGACCACGATATCAAAAATCGTATCCGGTACTTTTCCGTTCGTTAAGACCATTTGTGCATGAAGATTCAGCATGTGGTCTGCAGCTTTTAATTTCGTGATCATTCCACCCGTTCCAAATCGAGAACCTTGGCCACCGGATTGCTGGTAATGAGCGTCCGTAATGTCAGAAATTTCAGAGAATAAAACAGCATCTTGATGTGTATTCGGATTTTTATCATAGAATCCAGCTACATCCGTCAGCATGATCAATAAATCAGCGTTTGTAATTTCAGCAACAATCGCAGATAATTGGTCGTTGTCGCCAAACTTAGTCAAATGATCCAATTCTTCTACTGAAACTGAGTCGTTTTCGTTCACAATTGGGATGACGCCAGTTTTGAGTAATTGTTCAAATGTGTTTGAAGCATTTATTCGGCTTTCGGGAAAGTCTACAATATCGCGGGTCATTAAAATCTGCCCGATGATCTGACCGTAGCTAAGGAAAAATTTGCTGTATAGATTCATGAGTTGGCTTTGGCCGATAGCAGCGACCGCTTGTTGTTCCGGTATCGTTGCAGGGCGTGTGGACAAGTTAAGCAGATCCATGCCTACACCAATTGCACCAGATGAAACTAAAATAATATCTTTTCCTCTGTTTTGCAAATCGGTCAGTACAAATGCCAACCGCTCAATACGTTGTAAATTGACGCTCCCATTCGGGTACATTAAAGTGCTCGTACCCACTTTAATGATAATACGTTTGCTGTTAGCAACTTTTTTTCTGGCTAATGTATTCAAGTATGTCCCACCTTAATGTTTCATCATTTTAGTGATTATTGTATCAGTTTAACGAAAGAAAAACCACCACAGCAAGAAGAGGATTAAGATGAAAGCCTTTAAAATGAAAGGAAACACATTTTAAAATGACGCATAAAGAACAAATGAGGTGCAATACAAATGCTTGTATCAAGACGAATAAATTGCTAGAATAAAGGCGTAGAGAAATCTAAGAAAGGTACAGGTGTAAGCCGATGCGTATTATTCAATCTTAATTCAGAAAAGAATGTGTTGTTCTATAGAAGAAAAGTTGATGTTTTCAGCTTATTTGATATGGACAAAATAACAGGACTGAACGTAGATTGAATGGGACATAATGGCTATACCTATACTATAAATAGGCTTATTTAGTTATGTGCAGGCAATCTTCTTCAGAATTGAAGGAGGTTTTTTTGTGCTTTTAGAAGTAAAACAAATTGAAAAATCTATTGGAGAAAAGACACTATTTACGATACCAGAATGGCACATCTATGAAGGCGATCGAATCGGTATCGTTGGAAGGAATGGGTCCGGGAAAACGACGTTGCTGAATATTTTGGCTCAAAAAGAAGAGCCCGACACTGGTTTTGTCCAACTCAATGGCATGGCAGGCTTTATCGAGCAGTTGCCGGATCATGAACCATTGGATACGTTAAGCGGTGGAGAACAGACGAAACAACAAATCAATCGAGCATTGTCAATTCAGTCAGGGATTTTATTTGCGGATGAACCCACTAGTCACCTAGATACGGATGCCCGCCACTATTTGGAAAAACAACTGAAGCATTTTTCGGGAGCTGTCTTAGTAGTTTCCCATGATCGAGCTTTCTTGAATCGCGTGTGCAACCGGATCGTAGAGATAGAAGAAGGCAAGGTACATTTTTACACAGGAAATTATGAGTCCTATCAAGCTCAAAAAGAACAAGAAAAAGATTTTGCCCAGCAAGAATACGAGGCCTATACAAAAGAAAAGAAACGCTTAAAGAAAGCCATGATAAGTACTCATCAAAAATCAGAAAACTTACGAAAAGCACCTAAACGGATGGGTCCTTCTGAAGCGAGGTTGCATAAAATGGGCGGACAAGATTCCCGTAAAACCTTGGACAAAGCCGTGGGGAATTATGAGAAACGAATGGAACATTTGGAAGTGAAAGAAAAACCCGTTGATCTTTCGCCAGTTAAAATCCAATTGGACAAAGGAAGAGAGATTCACAATTCTATTTTGATTTCGGGTACAAAAATCCAGAAAAAATTTGGTTCACGAGTGTTGTTTGATAACGCAGAATTTCAGTTATTGAACCATTCAAGAACTGCTTTAATTGGACCAAATGGATCTGGGAAAACATCTTTAATCAAAATGATGCTCCAAGCAGAAAAAGGGATTCATTTGGCAAAAAATATTCATTTCGGCTATTTCAGCCAGTCATTGGATCTATTAGATGAATCTGAAACGATTTTAGAAAACGTGATGAAAAAAAGTACGAAAGAAGAATCATTTGTCCGTATGTTGTTGGCAAGACTATTATTTAAAGGCAATGCAGTATTTAAGCCCATTTCAGTTTTAAGCGGCGGAGAGAAAAACAAAGTTTCTTTAGCACTTTTATTGGCGAGTGATGCGAATGTATTGATATTGGATGAGCCAACGAATTATTTAGACATTGCTTCTATGGAAGCTATTGAAGAAGCCTTAAAGGGATATGAAGGAACTATTTTATTTGTTTCTCATGATGAGCAATTCGTCAACAATGTTGCGACTCACATTTGGCAAATTAAAGACCGAAAAGTTCTTGCAAAAGAAGTTGATACAGATGATGAGACCTTTAGCCAACAAGAAAAGCCGGAAAAAAAGAATGTTGCTAGTGAAGAAGAATTGCTTGTATTGGAAAATCGACTGAATGCAGTGATTTCAAAGTTATCTCTATTGCCGGAAAAAGAGCCTAAAGATCAATTGGAAGAAGAATATTCTACATTGCTCCAACAGATTCGTCAATTAAAAAAATAATCGTGGAATTTATAGAAGTTTTGGGACAATAGTTCAAACGTCTACTATAAAACCGAACGCATTTTGACCCGCTCCCTTCCTACGTTTTTCAAAAGGATTATATTTTAGTTCAGCTTTTAGAAAAGGTATACTAAAGCTATTAAAGAAGCATTGAGGAGGGGTTGGATGAAGAAGAAAGCCGGATTATGGACTTTAGCCCTATTATGCTTATTGGTTGGCTGTTCTTCAAATGGAGTAAGTGATTCAGAAAATGCTGCGGAGGATAAAGGCATTACCCAGATGAATGAAGCGCAAGATACCACATCCCAAGAAGAGAATAGCGCTAATTTATTGATCGGAGAAAAAGTTATCACCACGATAGACATGACTTACGAGACTATCGAGTATCAAAACTCTGTCACTCAGTTAAAAGAAATTATAGAAAAACATCAGGCTTATATCGAGACATCAAATGAAACGACAAATAGCTACAATGGCAACAGCAATAGGACAGAAGCCAAACTTCGTCAAGGAACGTTCTCTATTCGTATCCCAGTTGAAGCAGTGGATGATCTTTTAGCTGATTTAGAAGGAAACCTCGGAACTAAGGTCAGTGAACAAATTGGAAACGAAGATGCGACTAAACAGTATCAGGATACGCAGATGAGAATTGAAGTATTGCAACGCAAAGAAGACCGGTTGCTGGAATTATTAGATCAAGCTACAGTGATAGAAGACATTTTAGCGATTGAAAATAATTTATCCGAAACCGTTGCAGAGAGATAAATATTGCAGTCTCAAAATGATAACATCGATGAACTTGTGGAGTATTCTACTTTGTATCTAACGCTTTTGGAACGATCTAGAATCTCCAGCCAACCAGGTTCAACTATGCCATTTTGGGAGCGGGCAAAAGAAGCCATTGTGGATTCAGCGTACACATTCTATTACTGGCTTCAAGATACAGCTATCTGGTTGATTTATGCATTGCCTTATTTGATTATACTGGCGGTTATTGTTTTGTTAGTATTGGGAGTGCGCCGTACGAATTGGTGGAAGAAAAGAGAGGCTGAAAGAGCATCTAAAAACCGACAACCGAGTCGCTATCAAGAAAAGAAAAAAATAATGGCTAAAAGAAGCGACAAAAAAGAGCCGAAAGAGAAAGATTCAGAATAGAGTGGGCCTTTAAAAACAGTTGTGACTCCTATCCCTTAGCAGCAATAAAAAACACAAAAAAATCGATGACACAAAAAAGCACTCCCATTTGCCTAACGAAGCAAATGGGAGTGTTTGTGTTCAACTGCTTTAGCATACGTTGAATCACAGAAAAGGGCTGTCTCTACTTTGGAGGAGTAAAGAGTAAACAAGGGGTTGCTTGTTTATTTGGTATAAATAGAGTATAGCTTTCAAATATGAAGAATCTGTGATAGAACTTTTTTCTTTTAGCGAAATCAGTTTTTGCAGTCCCAATCCATTAAATTTATCTTTCAATGGGCCCTAGCAAAAGGTTTGCCCATGAATCATGGAGCGATTCTTGGTCAGAAGGTTGGAACAACCCAGCATAGACATCCCGCAGTAAACGAGACAATTCGCTACTGTTGGAGTAAGAACCGCCTCCAGAAGCGCGTACCATTTCTTCCACTGTTTTAAACGAAGCTTCCACAGAATAGTTTTTAATCGCGGACAGCCGCGGCATCCAATATTTTCCATGGTCCACATCGTTTTCCACATCATCGGCAAGGGTATTGATTTGAGGCGGAATAGAGTCTAATAATAAAGCAGCTTCCGCGATACGCCAACGGATATTTTTGTCTTGGTCGTAAGTCGTCCCTTGAGCAATTGATTTGCGCTTTTTCACACGTTCAATTCCTAATTCTAAAGCGCGTTTTCCAATTCCGTGATATGTTGCAGCTAGTAAGATTTCAAAGTGGGCAAAAATACCAAATACGACGGGATCAAAACTTGGTCCTGGAGCTACTTTTGTCAAAATATTTTTTTCAGCCGCATAAGCGCCCTCCAACATTAAGTTGTAGGATTGGGTACCTCGCATACCAAGTGTATCCCATTCTGGTTTAACTTGGACCGTTTCAGGATTGTTCTCGATATAAGCAAACACAGATTGCGGATCGCCGTTGTTATCATCCATTCCATAAGTCACCATACGAGTAGCTTCTCCAGACATCGAAATAAACACTTTTGGTCCATAAAAACGGTAACCGCCATCATCTTCAGGCTTCGCTTGGCAAATAGATCCAAAAAGAACACGATCATTAGCAGGCTCTGAAATAGCAAAAGAGAGCAAGTGCCCATCAACTGCATCTTTTAAAAGTTGTTCGCCTCGCTTATTACCATGGCTGATCATATATTTTCCAACGCCCACAATGATTTGATGCATATTAATACCTAAAGCTGTCGCAGGAGCTGCTTTTGCAAGACGAGTTTGCTCCTGTGCGATTTCTTTCAGCGTCAATCCATGGCCGCCATATTCTTTAGGCACAAAGGCTTTGTAATATCCCGCTGCCTTTAAGGCTTCGTAATCTTCATAGGGAAAACTATTTTCTTGATCGTATTTTGGTGCACGATTGTGAATCTCCTCTAATAAATCCTCGCTCAAAAACATGCTTTTTCCTCCTTGAATCCATTTATTTATATAACTAAAGATAATTCAAAACAAGTCGCCACTGCAAGCATACAAATGAAATAGGAAGGCTTTGAGGCGTATTATGGCTATTATTCTTTCAAATAAGTAGAAGAATCTCTTTTTTAAATACAATGATGTTTTTTTCAGAAATCTCTGGAGAAAACAAAAAAACCACTTGCTGCATGAGCAAGTGGTTAAAAGGAGTAGTACCTGATACTTTGGAGGAGTATAAGGTAAAAATGAAAATATAAAAAGTTGGTTGTTATTGGTATGAGTTAATAATACTCAACAATTGTGAAGAAATTATGCCTAAACTGTACATTTTTTTCTAATTGTATCTGGATAGGTTTGTCATAAAGAATAAACAAACAGCAAAAAAGGTGTATAATAGAAGAGTTACTGAAGTTTTGCTCGATAAATACAGGAACAATTAAATGAATAGAGTGGGTGATTGACGAATGAGCAAAATAGAAATAACCGTCAAAGATCTCTTATTGATCAAGGAAACGGATGATTCCCTCCTAAGAGTTTTTGGAGCTGGAATTACAACAGGATTGATGCTTTTTATTGGCTATTTCTCAGGCAACATGCAAATTGGAACTTTTGGGGCACTAGGTGCATTTGCCTTTTTGTATTACTTACCGATTCCAACAAAATTTTTAATGAGGCGAATTTCTAAAGTAGGAATTTGTATCATACTAGGATTCTTTTTGGGAGCTGTATCGACTTTTGTACCGTGGACGATTCCTATAACCATTAGTGTCATCAGTTTATTTGGTTTTATTATTTTTAGGATATTAAATGCACCGAAACCAGGAGCTTTTTTTGTCATTATGGTTAGTTCTATGGCAACAGGAACGTCATTAGACTTTATAGGAATCTTAAACGCTACCTCATATGTTGTATTTGGAGTGATAGCAGCTGTTCTTGTCGCTTCTGCAGTAGGAATAATGCATCGCAGATTAATTGGGGACATTGAGCCGTACAAATCCATTCCTTTTAGAGAAAAGCTTGATTATGCACTTAAAAATGATTCAAAATTATTGCTTTCTTCTATCCATCATGCAGGGATTATCTTTTTTGCGACTTATATCGGGATGTCTTTAGGATTAGGAAACCCTTATTGGGTCACGATTTCTTGTGCAGCAGTTCTGCAAGGAAGAGAATTGATCATTATTTTCCATCGGAACGTTCAAAGAATCATTGGAGGAATTATCGGATTACTATTAGGGATTATCTTATTTTCTCTAGATTTGAGTGTGCTTTCGACCATCATTATTATCACTGTTCTAAATATTTTTGTAGAATATTGTATGGTTCGGAATTACGGACTTGCTAATTTCTTTACCAATCCGCTATCTTTGTTGTTAGCTAGCTTGTCGAGTGGAGCTTTTGTAAATGACTTGGTCATTTATCGATTTGCAGGTTTGGTGTTAGGAAGTTTTATCGCGTTTATCGGAGCAGCTATTATTGCGCTGGCGATTATGCTGTATAAAGGCCAATTAAAAATACCAGAAAGACACCATAAACCATAAAAAATAAAGTAAATTTACATTGTAAATAGTGTGTGAGCTGAGAAGCTTATGCATTATTTTTTTAGCGAAAAAGCAGATAAAGCATATGGAATCCGGTCAAGAAGTTCACTCTGAAATTATTTTTTACAAAGATATTTAGACAATAAAAAAGTAGAAACCAGGGGAGGTTTCTACTTTTAGGGATAAGTCTCTTTTCATTAGGGGGAGAAAAGAGTCTGAAAATTTTTAGGTTTACTTAAACGACTAAAAATAGTATAACAATTTCCCAAAAACTTTTCATGAAAAATAGGTGAAGTTTTTAGGGTAGTTTAATGAAAAATTACTTATTTAGTAAGCGATTTAATCTAATGCAGCTACAATCGCTTTGTTGAAAGCGGGCAAATCATCTGGTGTACGACTGGAAATCATACCACTATCATCTGTCACAACTTCTGCATCAATAAAGTCAGCTCCAGCATTTTTTAAATCGATCGCTACTTGTTTAACGGAAGTCAATTTCTTACCTTTTACTACTTCAGCATTGATCAACAATTGAGGTCCATGACAGATAGAAAAAATAGGTTTTTGATCGTTTGCAAAAGCTTTGACAAATGCAAGGAAGCGATCATCTTTACGAAGCTGATCTGGAGAAAAACCGCCTGGAATATATAAAGCATCAAAATCTTCTGGTTTCACATCGTCAATTCCTTTGTCGATAGTAACAGAAGCTTCACCTTTTTTACCGTCAACTGTTTCACCAGCTTCAAATCCAATTGTAACTACTTCGTGGCCAGCTTCAGTTAATGCTTCATTTGGAGAAGTAAACTCAACATCTTCGAATAATTTGGTAATGACTGTTGCTACTTTTTTTCCCATAATAATCTCCTTCACTGTTGTTTTTTTGATTCTAAATTAAGTGTAACGAAATTAGAAAAGAGCATCAAGTAATAGGGCTTTTACAAAAAAATTCTCACAACATAGAACTTAGTTTCAAATGTAGAATGCTAAATGGTATGATAAGGAAGAAAAGATATTGGAATGGAGTGAGTGATTTGATTAAATTAAATATTGCTTTGATTGCCCATGATAAAAAGAAAGACGACATTGTGAAATTGAGTATCGCTTACCAAGAAATCTTAAAAAATCATACTCTTTATGCTACTGGAACGACCGGTGAAAGGATCATTGAAGCCACAGGATTGCCTATTCATCGTTTTAAATCAGGCCCATTAGGTGGAGATCAACAGATTGGTGCTTTCATCTCAGATAACAAAATGGATATGGTGATTTTTATACGTGATCCCTTGACTTCACAACCGCATGAACCGGATATTTCTGCTTTGTTGCGTTTGAGTGATGTCTATGAGATTCCTTTAGCAACAAACCTTGGGACAGCTGAAATGTTGTTGCGTGGGTTGGATGCTGGTTTCTTGAATTGGAGAGAAATTGCTAAAAAAAGAGAACGAGATTTAATCGATATTTAATCAAATGAAAAATCCCCATGGAACAATTGTCCATGGGGATTTTTCAATTTGATATTACAAACCACATTTCAATTGAGCATTACAGTTGGTACATGTGTTGCATCCACCAATATCTTCAACCGTACCTTGGCGGCAAATAGGACAAGTATCTCCAATTTCGTTACCAACAGTACTTTCTTCAACATTCGTAAATGTTTTGGTTTCCACTGTAGTTTCTTGAGGAGCTCCTATAGATGCGTCCTCTTCCCAATTATTTTCTTCCGCTTTAAGAGTCAATACTTGAGTATCGCGGCTGCCGTCAACGTAAACTGTACCGCCTTTAGCACCTCCGTTGTAAAGACGTTCATAAATTCCTTGAACTTGTTCTACGCTGTAACCACGTGGCGCATTTACCGTTTTAGAGATAGAGCTGTCTACCCATCGTTGGATTGTTGTTTGCACATCTACGTGAGCTTCAGGAGCTAATTCCATGGCTGAAACAAAGAATTCAGGAAGAGCATCTGCATTTGCTTCAGGATGCTTGTCCAAATATTCTTGAACGATATCCGCTTTGACTTCAATAAACTTGCCTAAACGTCCACTTCTATAGTAAGAGAAAGAGAAGTACGGTTCTAATCCAGTAGAGACACCGACCATCGTTCCTGTAGAACCTGTTGGCGCAACCGTCAATAAATGAGAATTACGAATACCATGTTTCAAGACGCCTTCACGAATGTGCTCCGGCATTTCTTTCATGTAGCCAGTGTTGATAAAGTTTTCTCTCAATTGAGCTGTTTCTTCATCAGTAGCTCCGATTAAGAATGGGAAACTGCCGCGTTCTTTAGCTAGTTCAATGGAAGCTTCATACGCGGAAACTGCAATCGTTTGGAAGACTTCGTCGACTAATTGATTGCCAGATTCAGAACCATAAGTCTCACCAGCATAAATCAATAAATCGGCTAATCCCATAACACCAAGACCAACTCGGCGTTCGCCAAGAGCTTGTTTTTCGTTTTCTTCTAAGAAGTAAGGAGTCGCATCAATAACGTTGTCTTGCATTCTAACGCCCGTTTTAACGGTTTGAGTCAATTTGTTAAAGTCTACAGATTGCGTATCTTTATTGACCATTTGTGCCAAATTAACGGCTGCTAAGTTGCAAACTGAAAAAGGAGCTAAAGGTTGTTCGCCACAAGGATTTGTAGCCACCACTTTTTGGCCGTATGCAGTAGCATTGGTTTTTTGGTTGGCATTGTCGATAAAGAAAACACCAGGTTCTGCAGAATAAGTCGCACAAATGTTGATCAATTTCCATAATTCGCGTGCACGAATAGAACGATAGACACGTATGCCATGGCCTTGAGCTTCCC
Organism: Desemzia sp. FAM 23989; assembly: GCF_045528345.1. Lineage (NCBI taxonomy): Bacteria > Bacillati > Bacillota > Bacilli > Lactobacillales > Carnobacteriaceae > Desemzia > Desemzia sp. FAM 23989. Next base: position 65,573 of record NZ_JBGQQT010000009.1, read on the forward strand.
ACTCACGAACATCACCGCAGTCTGCCCAATGAGCATTGTAATAGTCCATTTCTTCAGGGCTGTAATTTTCAACATCAGGGAATTTCAATTGATATTCTTCGTCGTTTTCGACAGCCTGCATAAAATCATCTGTTAAGCACAGCGAAATATTGGCACCTGTTAAGAAATCTGGATTGTGAACAGAGTAAGTACCACCTGTGTGCAATTTATCTTCTGCTTCTTTGATAATAGAAACGTCAAATCCACCAGTTCCAGGCATGTTTTTGTAATTAAGGACTCCTTGATACAACGCTTTTTCTTTTTCACTGAAAGGAGTAAAGTTCAATTTTTCTTGAGCCAGCTGTTTGATTTGCTCGTCTTCTGTTTGCTCAATTAAGAAACGAAGAATACGAGGGTTTTGCATTTTGGAAATAATAAACTCAAGCACATCTGGATGCCAGTCAGCCAGCATGATCATTTGAGCACCTCGACGGCTGCCACCTTGTTCTACTAAATGGGTCAATTTAGCAATGTCGTCTAACCAAGAGATGGAACCAGAAGATTTCCCGTTTACTCCACGTGCTAATGTATTGCGAGGACGTAAAGTCGAACCATTTGTTCCCACACCGCCACCACGACTCATAATTTCCATGACTTGTTTCCGGTGATCAGAAATCCCTTCACGAGAGTCTTCTACAAAAGGCATCACGTAACAGTTAAAGTAAGTAACTTCTGTTTGAGAACCTGCACCATACAAGACACGACCGGCTGGAACAAAATTCAACGATTTCAATTCTGCGTAAAAGTCTTCGAAAGCAGCAGCTTGTTGAGAACCAGCTTCAACCTCTGATAATCCGCTGGCGTTTCGTTTTGCGATTTGTTCGTAATAGATTTCTAATGGCTTTTCAATGGTGTCGATACTACGAACGATTTCACCTGTTTCGCGTTCATGAGCATCTTCTAGATTACTTCTATATTCTTCTTCGACAAGAACCGTCACTTGATTTTTTTGATGATTCAGTTCGGTGATGAATCCAGTGCCGCGAGCAGGATATTTTGGATCTTCTTTAATGGTTAAGACCACTAAATCTCCCGTAGAGAGAGTCATTTTTGAGGTGTCTTTAAACGAATAGCGGTCGAGCATCACTAAACGAGAGACCCCCTCAAAAGTTAGACTCATCTCTTCAGTGATAGGGTGGACTTGAGGAAATCCTTTGATGTCCCCATTTAATTGTTTGATATTTAAAGTTGCGTTCGATGATATATTCATTGCCATAACCAACACTCCAATCTTTAGTCAATATTCGCACAAAAAAACACAATATATAGTGTTTCGAAAATAGTTTATACGCTATATATTGTAATACTTAGTTTATTATATATCAAACAAAATATGTTTTTAAGTCTTTATTTCTAACAGAAAATGTGCTTGTCTTTTGAAAAATCACATGAAAGCAAGAGTATCTAAGGAATATATCCAAATAAAAAAACTCAGAATTTTTTCTGAGTTTTTTTATAAGAATCGAATGACAAAACTGTCTATTATTCAGTTAAAAAGTCGAGTGCGTAATTCACATGCAGTTCCGTTGCGATAGCCAAACCGCGTTCATCGATATCGAAATTTTCGTGGTGGTGACCATACCAAGTATCTGGATCATCTGGGTTACGTGTTCCCACAAAAGCATACACGCCTTGAGCGACTGCTAAATAATCGGCAAAATCGTCAGCGCCCATACTTTTTGGTGAATCAGTAATGATATTTTCAACACCAACAATGCCAGCAGCTACTCGTTCAGCGCGTTTAGCTGCAATTGGGTCGTTGATAAGAGGAGCGGCAGCATCGTAGTTTTCAAATTCAATCGTCGTCCGATGAGCTTTGGCTACCTCACGAGCTACACGTTCCACAGCCTCCAAGACAAACTGGCGTGTTTCGTGGCTAAATGTGCGAACGGTTCCTTCTAAACTGGCTTCATTGGCGACAATATTGTACCGCGTGCCTGCGTTTAACACACCGACAGCAACAACTGCTTGATCCAATGGGTCTACTTCGCGTGCGACGATACTTTGCAATTCAACTGTGATAGCAGCTGCAGCTAGTAAAGCATCTTTTCCTAAATGTGGTTTGCCTACATGACTGCTTTTTCCATGCACTTTGATTTTAAAAATATCACATGATGCATTAGAAGCACCAGAAGTAATGTCGATTTTTCCAATAGGAGTGCCCGAAGAAACATGGATGCCAAATACTTGATCCACACCGTCTACAAAACCGCCTTTGACAAATTGACGAGCACCAGCACCGATTTCTTCAGCTTGCTGAAAAGCTAGTTTGATTGTTCCTTTGAAGTCTGCTTCATGATTTTTAAGAATTTTGGCGGCACCGAGTAGAGCAGAGGCGTGACCATCATGACCGCATGCATGATGTAAACCTGGTTTTAATGATTTATAAGGTTTGTCTTTAGCATCATCTAACTCCAATGCATCAATGTCCGCCCGCAAAAGTATGGTTTTACCTGGGCCTTTACCACCAGTGATCGTTCCAATAGCTCCAGTTTCACCGACAGACTCATGGGGTATACCTAATTTGTCGAGTTCTTCTTTAATACGTTTGATTGTTTCAAATTCTTTTAAGCTCGGTTCAGGATGTTGGTGGAAAAAACGTCTTAAAGCAATCACCTCATCGGCACCTTGTAAAATTTCTTCTTTGATTGTTGTTTGTGTGAGTGTTGTCGTCATGAATGATTTCCTCCTTAGAATGTTGGTGTTGCTGTTTTTTTGGTTTCTGATCTGAAACGAGCTGCGCAAGGCAGACTCTCTACGATTTCACTTTCCCTTTTAGTTGGGAAAAGCACCCAATTAAAAGGGAAAGGTGAACTCTACGAGAGTCTAAACGCCTTGCTCCGCTCTCTGTTTTAAACGAGTTGCGAAAAGCTGCCTATGCGACTATAAGCTAATCCCAACTGTCAGGTAAAAAACACCTGCCTGTTGGGATTTTCTTATAGTCGATAGGCAAAACGCTTTTCTTCGCTCTCTGTTTTAGTCCCAAGCTGGTACTGAGGAGCCTTTTGAGGATTCTGCGATTATTTCTTTAGTGTCTTCTGCTTGATAAGCTTCTACGACTTTTTGGTACAATTCGTTTTCTGTATCTTCGGCACGTGCTACGATGATGTTGATGTAGGGTTCAGAGTTGTCATCGACTGGTTCTAGGAAGATAGCGTCTTCTACAGGGACGAAACCTGCATCAACTGCCATACCGCTGTTAATGATGGAAACAGCTACGTCCGGAAGAGAGCGGGCTGTTTGAGCAGCATCTAGTTCTTGGATCTCAAGGTTTAAAGGGTTATCTGTAATATCGTTCACTGTAGGTGTTGTTTCAGCTGCAGGATCGACTGTTATCAGACCAGTTGTTTGCAATAGCAATAATGCACGACCGCCATTTGTAACGTCATTCGGAATAGCCACAATATCATTTTCTTTTATTTCTTCAATAGAAGTAAGGTTTTGAGAATAAATACCAAGTGGAGCGATCACGGTATTTCCAATAGCCGTTAAATCAGTGCCACTGTCCTCGTTGTAAGAATCTAAGAAGATTTGATGTTGGAAAGAGTTCAAGTCTACTTCGCCTTCATCCAATGCGTTATTGGGTTGTGCGTAGTCAGTGAATTTTACTAATTCTAACGTAATACCGTCTTCTTCTAACTTATCTGCTACAAAATCCCACACATCTTGATCTTCTCCGATAACACCCAATGTAACTGTTTGGTCTTCATCTCCTGCAGCTGTATTTCCACAAGCTGCTAAGACCAAAGCTCCAAAACCTAATACGATACTCGATAATAATTTTTTGCTGTTTTTCATGATAATTTCTCCTTTTAATGTGTTTTAGTTTGATTAATGACTGGTTTTTTTGACCAAATAATTTCCAAGCGCCTGACTGATAAAAACGATCAACAGAATTAGTAAAGTAGCTACAAGAGTGACATCCGTTTGGAATCGATTGTATCCTCGCGCGATAGCCAAGTTTCCTAAGCCACCACCACCAATAGCTCCTGCCATTGCTGTTAACCCCACTAAATTAATAATCGTTAAAGAGGAAACACGAATGATGGGCGTTAACCCTTCTTTCAAATACACTCTAAAAATAATTTCAAGAGGACTCGAGCCCATCGCTTCAGCGGCTTCAATTACACCAGGGTCAACTTCTAGTAAAGCATTTTGTATTTGTCGAGCAAAAAATGGTGTTGTCCCTACGATTAAAGGAATAATAGCAGCAGAAGTCCCGATGGAAGTTCCTACAACCAATCGTGTGAAAGGCACGATCAATGTCATCATAATAATGAAGGGGACGGAACGAAAAATATTAATAACTTGATCTAAAAAATTATAGATACGCTTATTTACGAGGATTCCTTTAGGTCCTGTAACCACTAGAATAATCCCTAGGAAGATTCCTAAAACTCCCGCAATAGCAGCAGTCAATAAGACCATATAAATTGTTTGGATAAAACTTTCAATCACTTCATCTTGAATTTCAATCACATTTGGAAAATACGTATTTAAGAATTGAGACATGATTCATTTCCCCCTTAACCAATTTTTTGTTTTAGTTTGAATTGAATGACTTTTTCAGACTGACTTGTCAGAATCTCCACAGCAACGTCTTTACTGGCTAGATAAGACAAGGCTTTTTGTTTTTGAGCGGGTTCTCCAGACAGAACGACCAATAAATTTCCTACCGGCGTTTCTTGCAATATCTCCACATTCCCAAAGAGAATATTGGTAGAGACATGGAACCGACTGGATAAAGTAGCGATTAAAGGTTCGCTGGTATTGGAACCGACATAAGAAATGTTGGCTAAGGTATCGTCTCCTTGCAAGTTCAATAGAGTAGGGTGGTTCAATATTTTTTCAAATGCTTGGTCCACATGAGTAGCGGTATTGATAAATTCTTTTGTGATTTGCTCTTTTGGCTGAGTGAAAATAGAAACCAAATCCCCGTCTTCAACAACATGCCCATTTTCCATTACAGCTACTTTGTTGCAGATTTCTTTGACCACTTGCATTTCATGAGTAATGATGACGATAGTTAATGACAAGCGCTCATTCAATTCTTTCAACAAGCTTAAAATAGAAAGGGTAGTCTTAGGATCTAAAGCACTTGTGGCTTCATCACAAAGCAGCACATCTGGATCATTCGCTAATGCTCTTGCTATAGCTACTCGTTGCTTTTGCCCACCGGAAAGTTGAGAAGGAAAAGCGTCGATTTTGTCTGAAAGTCCTACTAAATCAAGTAAATCGGCTACCTTTTGTTGAATAGCTGATTTGCTAAGCCCTGACTTACGTAGGGGATAAGCAATATTGCCAGCTACGGTGCGCGAATCCATCAGATTAAAGTGTTGGAAGATCATTCCAATCTTTTTCCGCGCAGCCCGCAACCCGCTAGGATTTAGTGCCAAAAGATCTTTTCCAGCAACGATTACTTTTCCGCTAGTAGGGCATTGCAATAAGTTGATTGTTCGAACCAACGTGCTTTTTCCGGCACCACTGTATCCGACAATTCCATAAACATCTCCTTTATCTACTGAAAGCGAAACCTCTTCAACAGCTTTAATTGGTGCATTTGCACTTCCAAAAGTAACTCCAATATCTTTTAATGTAATCATTTAATGTCCTCCTCAAATTTTTTCTCAACTGGTACAAGAGCTAAATGCTTTTTACTGCTCTCTGTTTTTGAAACGAGCTGCGCAAGCCTGACTTCCTATGATTTCATTTCTGCTTTTTGTTGGTAAAAACCACCAACTAAAAGCAGAAAATGAACTCTACGGAAGTCAAAACGGCTGGCCCCGCTCTCTATAAGAAACGAGCTGCGCATGGCAGCTTTCGCGTCTATAAGCTAAACGCTTTTCTTCGTTCTCTAATAAAAAAAGCGCTCGTCCTTTTCTATAATTGTTTATAGAAAAGGACGAACGCTTTTTTGTTCGTGTTACCACCTTTTTTCAAGATTCCCTCACAGAAATCTCCTCATCAAGTACCTGAACAAATTGCTCAGAGACTCTAGCACTGTAATGGGTGCGCCCATGATAGCCTTGTGCTTTTCAGCATTCGGTATCCCGCTCAGAGGCCATTTTCCTTCGATGTCTAGCAAACCTGTTCTCAGCAATTCAGGCTCTCTGTTGTTGCTTTTTAAAGAAGTACTTTTCTCGTCAATGCGTTAGTAGAAAGAGTTATTTAATTGTAAAAAAAATCGTCCTTAACAACAGTCATTCAATGACCGTTGTTAAGGACGATAGCTATAGTCGCTTCGTGTTACCACCTTAATTTATAAACTTATTGCTAAGTTTACCTCTATCAGTACAAAAGACAAATGCATCTTTTCATACTGGGGCACTGTAACAGGTGCTTCCCGTAATAAGCTATATCTCTTGGATAGTCGCTTATTCCACTCAAAGACCATCTTCTGTCAGGCGCGTCTGCTTATTTTCACCAACCATAAGCTCTCTAATGAGAGTTGCCAAACTTACTCTTCTTTTCATCGTGTTTTTGTATGTGTGAACTTGTTTATTAATATACCGGTCATTTATGAGGAAGTCAACAGGAAAATGATAAAATAATGAAAAAAATAAATAGAAACTTCACGTTCCAAAAAAAATTTCCGGTTAAAAAAATCTTAAAGGGTGATTTAGGAGGAAGGAGAGGCGTTTATTCTTCAAGTGAAGAACGAATGGGAGATCACTTGACTAGTAAAGTGAGTTTGCTCATCAAATCAAGACAAAATAAGAGCTTGCTTGCAGAATAAATCCATTTTATTCATCAAGTGAGCGCGAAACAAATCTTTGCTTGACTAGTAAACCAGTTTTTTCTAAATAACATTAGAAACTCCGAATGCATTTGCCGAGAAATCCGTTGTAGAAAGTGAGGAAACAGTGTATAGTTGCCTATGGAAGATAGACAACTGTCTTCAAAAAAACAGAGTAGGAAATAAAGCGTTAAGTGCTGAGAGGATGGGATGTTGCCTCTCGGACGAAAAATTGACCCTGTCGATTTGCGGTTTTATTTTCGCATTCGCTGCATAATAGATATGTGGGGAGCTCGTAAAGGGGATCTTCAATATGAAAAAAATGAAGTTTGATGCTAGAACCATCTCAAAGATTGCTTTGCTGATGGCGCTAGACATTATTTTGACACGCTTTGTTTCCATTCAAACACCGATTGTACGCATCGGATTTGGCTTTTTGCCTACTGCAATGATCGGGATGTTGTTTGGACCAATGGCAGCAGGGATAGCTGGAGCATTGACCGATATCGCCGGTATCTTTTTATTCGGTGGTTCTGGACCATTTTTCCCAGGCTTCACTCTATCGGCATTTCTAGGCGGCTTTATCTATGGTGTTTTTCTGCACAATAAGGCTAAATCGCTATGGCGGATTAGTTTAGCCGTACTGGTGATTACAATCTTCGTCAATTTAGGGTTAAATACATTATGGGTATATATTTTAACGGAAGAAGCAGCTTTAGCGATTTTACCAGCACGTTTGATCCAAAATGCCATTCTTGCTCCGGTACGTGTAGCGGTAATTTATTTTGTTGTAAATAACCCTACGATTCGCAAAGCCATGCAGTTGAAAGACTAAATAGAAAATACAGAAACAGACTCGATTCTTTTATAGAAATGAGTCTGTTTTTTTGTGCATCCAACCCTCCTTCAAAATAAACCTAGACACTATTTAAGCAAAGAGTCAGTCTAATATCCAATAGTTTTTACATGATAAAACTATCATCTTTTTCACACTATGCTATAATAATATAACGTAAGTTCATTAAAGAGGTCTACTTAAAAGGGTGAGTTGATGATAGCGAAGGTAGTTTTTGTCAAAACGTTTAAAAGAATGGTAAGGAACAAAAAGAACCGTTTAGTGTGGATTATCGCTTTTTTAGGAGTACTGATTTATTCAGGACTCATTTTACCGAATACAGAACCAATGGATACCGTAGACATGGAACGATTGGAAATTGATTTGTTGGGAAATCAAGGATTGATGAAAGCTCAATTTGAAGCAGGGAGTACAGAGGCCAATAACTACACTGGCTTATCCACATATGGAGAAGCCAAAAACAAATTCGAACAACAAAGGGCTTTTAAAATAGCTGTAGATACAGGGAATGTTCGTCAATATATTCAGTTAAATTATCTGCCAGAAGATTTGAGCAAAGAAATAATGGATGATTACTTAAAAAATTCGGAAGAACCTATGAAGGATTTGCATTACGACCAAAGTAATAAACGGCTTCGGTTAAATAGTTATTTAGAAGAAATACCAGCTATTACGTTTCATTTGGTCCAGGAAAAAACAGCATGGCAGCAAATTCATTTATTCTTTCTTAACTGGGGACCGCTGATTATTCTCATTCTAACTGTTTTCTTAGTTAGTGATGTGACCACAGGAGAAAGAGAAGCTCGAACTCAAAAAGCAGGCATTCCTTACAATTGGAGAAAATATCTATGGGTACAATCTATGGCTGCATTTTGCTTTGTGTGTTTATTTTTTGCAGTAGTCTTTGTATGGTTCTTTTTAGTCAATGGGATTTTATTTGGGTTCGGAAGTTTAGATCTAAAAGTACCTTTGTATACATATAGTTCGGATTACACGACCAATGATGCTGTGTTTGGCTTGATGGAGATTGGAACCTTTTTGATAAAAGTGTTTCCTTTTTTAGTCTTGTTCATTTATGTAATGGTTCGATTATCGGTACTGTTCAGCTTGTTATTCAAAAATGATGTGGTGGTGCTTACTCTTGGCGTATTTGCGGTTGTTTTTGAGAAGTTGTATTACAGTCGACGGATGCGAGATATCTTAGGCATTGATTTAAGTTTTTTCCCACAAACCTATATTGATTTTGGGAAAGTAGTTAGTGGAGAGAAGAACTTCTTATTGAATACATCAACGATTACGATGGATAGAGGTCTTTTAGTGATGGTAGGGACGGTACTCGTTATTGAAAGCTTATTAATATTGGCGACCAAATTTATTCATCGTCAGCGATTTGTGAGATAAAGGAGGGAAAAAGATGGGTTTAGCGAAATGGCATTGGCGAAAATTATTAAGGGACTGGAAAACACGAATCGTTTTAATAGCGTTCTTTCTATTTTTTAGTTCTTTTTCGTTATTTTACCGCCAACAAAATTTAGATTTGCCACTAGATCAAGTAAGGGAACAATATAGCATCACGCAACAACTGTTTCACATTATTCCAGAATCACACTTTGAAGGAGCATTAGGAGAAGAAGCGTACAATCTTTTAGCGCAACAACAAAGGCTTTATGGAATGCAACGCTATATTCTATCCGAAAAAGAAGGCAACACGGTAGAAGCGATGGCATCGGTGGTAGACAATTACTTAGATAACGGACGAACCATTGCAGAAAATCAACAGCGCTTATGGGAAATGACTGATTTTGATTCCTATACGATTTTGACAAGCATCTTGCCTGACCGTGAAACTCTTCAGCAAGAACTAGCTTTTTATCATTATTTAGATCATCATCAATTGGACATTGAGTGGAATCCGTATTCTGCCAGCCAAGTGTTTTACCAACAAGCTGAGCTCATTGTAGGAATCGTGTTGTTTTTATTCGCCGGCCTATTAGCAGCTGATCGGTTTACACAAGATCAGAAAAAGAATTGGAGTGTGACACAAGGGATTCCGATTTCTTGGAAAAAACAATGGCATCAACGCAGCATGCAGTTGTGGCTATTGATGTGGTCGGTAACGATCCTTGGCATGGGCATCAGTTACACAATCAGCTTATTGCGCGAAACAGCTGGAAGCTTATGGTACCCCATAGCCATCTATAACAGAGAAGGGATGGAATACCTAGCTACCTGGCAATACATCCTGTTGTTGATTGGATTTGGAATGCTTCTTAGTTATGTGGTCTTGTTACTGGCTACTGGTCTAAGCTGGATCATTCGGAATGTCTACTTAACCATTGGTTTAGTAGTGAGTGTTTATTTCATCCCTTCCATCTGGCAACTAGTCGAGCCCTTTAGTTCATGGCAGCCCTCTCTTTATTTGCAAATTGTGCCCGTCATAAGAGGATCAAGTGCAGAAAAATTTGGCTTAGCTTCGGTCACTAGTTGGAAAATGCTGCTTCTGTTGCTGGTTTATCTACTCATACTAGAAGGAGTATTTACAGTCGTATTTAACTTTATTCCGACTAAAACCATGGGATTGAAGAGGAGGAAGGTATCATGAGCTTAGAAATCAAAGGCTTGACGGTTGCTTATGGGGACCGAGTAATATTGGATGATGTAGAATTGACTTTAGAAAATGGACAGATCATAGGATTGGTAGCTCCTAATGGAACTGGGAAAACTTCTTTGTTCAATGCCATCATGCGTTTTATTCCTATACGTGCAGGTCATATATTGATTGATGAAAAAGAATATACAGACACTGCAAAAGATGTTTTGGAATTGCATAAAAAAGTTACTTTCTTTCCTGACCAAGCTGACTTGCATGAGAACTTTTCTGGAAAAGAACACATCCAAATGTATGCTAATATTTGGAAAAAAGACAAAAGCGATGTAGATGCGATTATCGATCGATTGCAGATGAAAGGATATGTGGGTAGAAAAGTAGACACCTATTCTTTGGGGATGAGACAACGGTTGTGTTTTGCGATGATGATTGCTGCAGATACGCCGATTATGTTAATGGACGAAGTGATGAATGGTTTGGATCCGGAAAATGTGGATTTAGTCTCCAAAATTTTACAAGAATTGAAAAGAGAAGGGAAAATCATCTTTGTGTCGTCGCATTTATTGGACAATCTAGATGAATACGCTGATCGGATTTTATTCTTGAAAAAAGGCGGGATTCATTTTGTTTACGATCGACATGCAGCAGCTCCGGATTATTATAAAATATCCCTGAATGCAGAGCAGCAAGCTGAACTGATGGAGAAGTGGGGACTTCCTGAAGGAACCATTCGCTTAAATCATTCTAAAATTTGCATTCCTTTAGCTCAGTATACCCAGCAACAAGAACTAGAATTGTTCCAACTCTTGCGAAGTGTGAAAACAGCAGGACTAGAAGTGGGTTCTTTAGGAACTTCGGAATATTACACTCACCTCTATGGAGATTCTGAAGTAGAAGCGAGGAGGGAACCAAATGAGAGAACACCTTAAGGAAGCTAGTCTATTGAAGGCTTTCCTTATAGGAGGCTGTTTGCTGCTTTCTGGCTGTGCCAGTTGGACAGGACTGATTCCAGAAAAATATGATGGGAATGCTGTTGAAAAAGATGTGGCTGCCATTACTGCTTACAATGACCATAAAGAAGTCATTGGGGCAGGAAAAGAACTTTTTATTCTAGAACCATTTAGCGAAGAATTGCTGAGACCTTCCTTCCCGCTGACTGAAAAGAAATTCGTTGGGATTGATTCAGGTGAATATACGATTGGAGAAGACTTCCCTGAAGGACGCTATCAATTCCGTTATGTAAGTGAGCTTATGGAACCGCATCTAATGACTAACGCAACATTACGAGTGACGGATGAAACTGGGAATTTAGTATTTGAAGAATTATTGACTCCTTTTGAGACGTCTTTTTTAGAAATGGATTTGTATGAAGGCAATAAACTAGTTTTGATGGGGGAAGATATTTCTGTTGAAATAGGAGCCAGTGAAAGTCGATTTTTGGAAGAAGAAACAGCTCTCTCTTTGTCAAAAATGGATGTTTTGCTGACCAACGGTGTGTGGGAAGTGGGGGAACATTTAGAAGCTGGTACTTATGTTATACCTGAATTACCATTGAGTGGTTACTTGTATGTATTTGGTGATACGACAGAGCCGCGTGTATTTGAATTGGGCGGAATAGCGGAATTTAGTGAAGTGACAGGTGAAATGGTTTCTGTGGAATCTGAGAAGGAATTAAGCCTAGAGAAAAATCAGAAAATTTATTTAAAAGATTTGAGTCAACCCTTGGAATTAAGATATAAAGAAAAAGAATAGCAGGAAAAATGAACAAGGTATTGACTAAAACTGAGGAAATGGTTAAAATGATGAGTATTAAATGAGAGAAAGAGGCGGATGGATGAGATGACAATCAAGCAATTTGGAGAAAAGATTGATGGAATAACGTATACGTTAAGAGTCGGTATTCACTTGATTGTTTTGAATTCAACATACGATAAAATCTTACTGGTTTCACCTCCGAATGGTTCTTATCTATTGCCAGGGGGAGAAAGAGAACTAAATGAAACACACGTTGAAACACTTAAGCGTGAGGCAATGGAAGAACTGGGGTTTGAAATCGAAGTAGGAGAATACTTAGGGGAAGCAGATGAGTACTATTACTCATCTCATCGAAAACGATATTATCATAATCCTGCACACTTTTACGTGGCAACTTCTTGGAAGAGGGCTAGTGATCCGTTGGAAGATTTCAATACATTGGAATGGACAACGATTCCTGAAGCCATATCTTTATTAAAAAGAGGGAGTCATCGTTGGGCTGTTGAGCAATTTTCTCAGCAGTAACTTTTTTCTCATTTGAAACAACAAAAAAAGCTGTTGAGACTTAAAATCTCAACAGTTTTTTTTATTTGATCGTTAATCTTCTTCAACGTATTCTTTTGTTTTTACGGTAACGTCAATGTTGCCTGCAGTTGCTTTTGAGTAAGGGCAATAGTTGTGAGCTTTTTCTGCTAATTCTTGCACTTTTGCATCTTCCAAGCCTTCAACAGCTACTTCGATAACGGCAGCTAATTTAAATCCTCCGTCAGTTGGATCGCTTAACAAATTGATTGTTAAAGTAACTTTTGATTTATTGGAAATTTTTTCTTCACGTTTATAGTGATCTAAAGCTGAGTGGTAGCAAGCGCTGTAACCTAATGCAAATAGTTGTTCTGGGTTACTACCTTGCCCTGGACCGCCCATTTCTTTTGGAGTAGATACTTTTACAGAAAAAGATCCGTCGGGTACGTGACTTTCTCCGACACGACCTCCAGTATTAATCGCAGTAGTGGAATATTTTACTTCTGATTCAGTCATTTGATAAAATCTCCTCTCACTTATTTATTCTTACATCTTTCATTATACAAAGTACAGATCAGAATGCGAATAAAACGATTTTTGCTATTGAGAGATCAGGGCATCAAAGCAAATTTTTCAATGACAGTTGCTACGCCATCATTTGCGTTCGTGTCGGTTACATAAGTGGCATTTTCTTTTACTTTAGGGACCGCATTTCCCATAGCTACTCCAAGACCTGCAAATTCGATCATGTCTAAGTCATTTTCATTATCGCCTATGGCCATTACTTCATCTTGAGTGAAACCTAATATATCGATAAGGCTTTTTAAAGCTTGTCCTTTACTGGCAGAAGGATGGAGGATTTCTAAATAAAAAGGTTCGCTTCGCAAAACAGTATAGCGATCAACAAAATCCTCAGACAATTGTTTGATTCCTTCATCCAAAACAGCTGGTTCATCAATCATCATCATTTTACTGATTGAAATCTGTTTATCCATTTCTTCCACAGCACGATATTTTAAAGGCATTTGAACTAACATAGCTTCACGTACAGTATAAGCACTGATATCTTTATTAGAAGTATACATAGCATCTTGGGTAGTCGTATGGTAATGCACACCGGCTTTTCGACTCATTTCTTCTACACGATAAAAATCGTCAATATCTAAAGTATGATGAGAAATGACTTCTCCTGTATGTGTATCCTGGACTAATGCACCATTATACGTGATGGCATAGTCGCCGTTGTTTCTTAGATCTAATTCTGTTAAGTAATCTGTCACTCCTGGTAAGGGGCGCCCAGTGCTCAATACAATTTTGATTCCAGCTTCTTTAGCTTTTAGTAAAGTTTCTTTTACGCGTTTACTGATCACTCTTTCAGGTGTCAATAACGTTCCATCGATATCAATGGCAATTAATTTTATCGGCATTTTTATTAGAGCTCCTCTTTAGTCAATCAATTTTTTAGAATGCAAATTTTTCAATAGCAGTTGCTACACCATCATGAGCGTTGCTGTCTGTGACGTAATCGCTGGCTTCTTTAGCCGCCAGAGAAGCGTTACCCATAGCCACTCCCATTCCAGCAAATTCCAACATGTCCAAATCATTTCCATTGTCGCCAATCGCCATGATTTCTTCTCTGGGAATATTCAGAATAGCTGCCAAATCCCTGAGTGCTTGTCCTTTGCTGGCGGATTTATTCAATACTTCTAAGAAAAAGTCTTCACTTCTCAGTAAAGTATATTTTTCAGCGAATGCTGACGGAATTTTAGAAATAGCTTCTTCTAAAATTTCTTTGGGATCCACAAACATGATTTTACTGATCAATAACGATGGATCCATTTCTTCAGCTGAACGATAACGAAGCGGAACAGTGGTTAAGAAAGATTCTCTTACAGAGTAGTAACTGATATCTTTATTGGTCGTATACACTCCAGTGTCGTTTACTGCGTGACAATGAATACCCAACTCTCGACCAAGTCCATCTACTTCAAGAAAATTTTCATAGTCCATTGTATGGTGAGCAAGGATTTTACCATCATTTGACTGCTGAACTAAAGCGCCATTATAGGTAATGACGTGGTCGCCTTCGTTTTGCAGATCCAATTCTTCCAGTAGCGGTAATACGCCGGGCAATGGTCTTCCAGAGCAGAGAACGAGCTTGATGCCTTTTGATTGGGCAATAGCTAGCGTCTCAGCTACTTTTGGTGATACGGTTCTATCAGGCAGTAATAAGGTACCATCTAAATCTAGGGCAATTAATGAGATTTTCACAAAACAAAACTCCTTTTTTAATTATTGTCGGTTGGATGGTAAACAGCTCCATTTTTAATGTAGCGCGAAAAGCCTGCATACAATTCTTCAAACAACGTGATTTCCATTGATTTGTCCGGTTTTAGAAACTCTTTCGGGACATAAAAACGCTCGTCGCCGTATTCTTTTCCAGCGATGGAAGTGACCAGTGCACTGGCTTTAGACAATTCGATAAAACTTCCATCAGGATAGATCAATTCGATTTGAGTAATTTCATTGTCTGTTTCGGGACGGTAAAAGTCATATGGCAAATCGTAACTATTGTTGACAGCTGTGTAGTATTCTGTGTCGTAACCAGCTTTTTGAATCAACTCACTCAGCTTATCCAGAATATCTGTATCGGTTTCTTTTGAAAAAGTGACTGATTTAAAAGGTTTCCGGTCTAAAAAGCGCGATGCCAGATCACTTAAAATAGGGTCTTGATCGTCACGCCATAATGTAAAGTACGTATTTAAAACACCATCATCTAAAGCCAGATAGTCTTTCAAAGTGAACTCTTCTTTAAAAAAGGGTACCAATAGAGAAAAACTGTGTTTAAAGGTAACTTCTGGATTTTCGTAGACTGTTTTAGCTCGTTTCAGTAAATGGTCCAAAATAACTTCCATCCCCCGAGAGACACGGTGGAAATAAACTTGCATGTACATTTGATAGCGGCTGACGATGTAATCTTCGACTGCATGCATCCCTTGGATTTGAAAAGCAATCCCGTCTTTGTAAGGTCGTATTACACGCAAGATACGGGTCAAATCAAAAGTGCCGTAATTGACTCCGGTAAAATAAGCGTCTCGTATCAAGTAGTCCATGCGATCAGCGTCGATCTGACTGGAAATCAATTGCACGACCTGAGGGTTAGGATAGGTTTTTTCAATCACGCTGGCTACTTTTGCAGGAAAATCTAAACTGACACGAGACAATACTTGATTGACTTCAGTTTCTGAGGAAAGAATGATTGCTACCGTCAATTCTTCATGATCGGTATGAAAAATACTTTCAAAAGTATGTGAATAAGGTCCATGTCCGATATCGTGTAAGAGTGCCGCGCACAATGCAACCAATCGTTCATTGTCATCCCAACCTCCATCTCCGGGGGTTTTCATAGCATAATTACGCAAGAATTTATCACAAATGCGGCGCGTGATCTCATAGACTCCAAGGGAATGGCCAAAGCGAGAATGTTCTCCGCCATGAAAAGTGAAAGAGGTCGTCCCCAATTGTTTGATACGGCGCAACCGCTGGAATTCTTTTGTGTTGATCAAATCTAGAATAACTTGGTGTTGAACATGGATATAATCATGAACCGGATCCCTGAAAACTTGTTCCATTGGTAATAATTGATCGCTCTCATACATTAGGTTCATCCAACAGCCTCCTGTCTAGTTTATCTTGGAGCATTTGTTCATTTCTGCGGATCATTTTTTTAAAAGCTGTTTCGTAGTCTTCCATGATTTCATCTGAATAATTTCCTTTAGAAACAGTACTATTCATTTCAGATAAAGCTTTTAAAATATGTTCTTTCATATCGCTGAGTGTCATAGTGACCTCCAGGAGATCTTCCAAGGTGGCCATGACTTGCGGATCAACGTTGGGGTAATGCCATTTCACTGTTTCATTTTGTAAACCAACTTGATAAAAGTCGCGGATCAATTCAGCTCGCTTAGTCTGGTTTCCATTTACACTGATATAAATCATAACAGCAATCCCGTTTTTTATTCGACGTTGTGCGATGCCGGCAAATTTCTTGCCGCCGATACTCAAATCGAAGTCTCCGGGACAATAAGAATCTTCAATTTCATAGGCTTCAATTGTCTTTCCGTATTGTTTTAAGGCTAAATGAACCAGCAATAGCATGATAGAATAGCCTTCATCAATCGGGATGCGTTGGTTATCGCGTTCAGGTAAAATAATGGAGAAATTGAGCACCCCTTCGTCGCCCACCACAGCTAATCCCCCGGAGTTGCGGACGATATAATCTGCTCCGGCATCTTTCAAAACCGCTAAAGCTTTGCTGAAAAAGGGCAATTTAGTGTCCATCATTCCCAAAATAATCAAATTCGAAGTCGGCCAAAAATGGATAATCGATTCCTGATTTTTTCCTGCAGCTATCAGTAGAGCATCTGCTAAAGCGAAATGGGAAATGGTTTGATTTTTAAAAGGCATTGTTTCTGCATCGTATTGAAGAAACGATTGCTGAGCAATATAATCGGTTGTTTTTAAAGAAGTCATGCGTTTGACGTACTCCAATCTTTATCAGCCATCTATATAAAATGACTAGTTAATAGTCTAATTGCCATTATTATACCAAATGAGTATCAGAAATAGGGAAATAAACGCAAAGACTTGGAAGGATTTATTTAGGGAAAGTCATTCGTTAAGAGAATTTAGTAAAGTAAGAGAGATTTCTATGCTAAAATAGAAGAGACTTGATGAAGTAAGATGTCAAAACCAGACAGATAGAAAACTGCTAGAGGTGAAAAAATGGATTTAACAAAAGGAATGCCGGCAAAAATACACGTTGAGACAGCTATCACTCAAAATAATGATACAGAAAAATTTGTCTTCGATGAAAAAGGAAAAGTTGTTCAAATGGGAGGCTCATATTATATACGTTATGAGGAAAACTATGAGGAGCAAGGACGAATTCCTGTCACATTTAAAATTGAACCGAATGGTATCGTCACTTTAACGCGTAAAGGCGAAATGACCACTCGCTTAAAATTCGAGCAAGGAAAAAGCTATGAGACGCTTTATCGTACTCCACAAGGTGGAGTTTATGTAGACACGGTGACCCGACAATTGCAGATCAGCTACACAGACAATCCTTTCTCTGGGAAGGTATTTATCGGATACGATTTGTTTATGGGAAAAGAAAAGTTAGGAGAATACAATTTACAATTGCTTTTTACTGTTTAACTATTGTAAGATAGAGAGTAGACTCTTGAAAGGACGGAACTTTAATGGAACTAACACAATTTGATGGACAAATTAGAAGTGAATTGTCAATGATTGAAGTTGCTCATGCTATTTTGGAACAAACAGGTGAAGTCATGGATTTCACGGATTTGTTGAAAGAAATTATCGATTACTTAGATTTAACAGATGAAAAAGTTGAAAAAGAAATGCCGCAATTTTATACAAACTTAAATATTGATGGTAGTTTTATTTCCCTTGGAGATAACCGCTGGGGATTACGTTCATGGTATCCAATCGATTCTATTGATGAAGAATTAACTCATGATAATGATAACGAAGACGAAAGACCACGCCGTCGTAAAAAAGCTAAAACTGCTTATGGTGACGAAATTGATTACAATGCAGATGATCCTGAAGACTCTGACGAATACGAAGAAGAAGAAGAAGAAGTCGTTGAAGAAGATGAAGAAGAGGACGACAAAGGAACTGTTTATGGTGGACGTGTAGATGTATCTGATCATGGTGTCTTGATTGATGAGGAAGATGAGGAAGACCTTGGCGAATACAAAGAAGACTTGTCAGCTTTAGGAGCAGACGATGACGAAGAAGATGAATTGCCGGATGGTGTAGAAGGCGATTTAACATTGATTGAAGATGAAGATGACGAACAAGATGAAGAAGATTTCTAATCTTCGTTAGGTCCCATCTTTAACCCATGGCACAAAAAACTCTCTATTCAAAAAGGAATAGAGAGTTTTTTTGCAGAGAAAAGTAGTGAGACTAATTGTCTATTTTAAATAGACATAATGAAAACACGTTATTTTTTTCAATTTTCATGGAAAAATAAGTTAGAGTCTGGTACAATTGGAGCGTCGGCTAAGTTCATTAGCACACAAAGATATCTCTGAGGAGGCAACAAAGTATGACTCGTTTAGTAAGCATGACAGATATGTTACAAAAAGGGTTGAAAGGTCACTACGCAATTGGTCAATTCAACATCAACAATTTAGAATGGACTCAAGCTGTATTGACTGCTGCACAAGAAGAAAAATCACCGGTAATTTTAGGGGTTTCAGAAGGCGCAGCAAAATATATGGGCGGTTTTAAAGTAGTAGCAGCTATGGTGGAAGCTTTAATGGAAACTATGGAAATCACAGTTCCAGTAGCGTTGCACTTAGACCATGGTTCGTCTTTAGCAAACTGTACTGCAGCTATCGATGCTGGATTTTCTTCAGTAATGATCGATAACTCAAAATTCCCAATTGAAGAAAATATTGCAGCAACAAAATCTGTTGTAGAATATGCTCATTCAAAAGGCGCTTCAGTTGAAGCTGAAGTTGGGTCTGTTGGTGGTACTGAAGATGGCGTTACAGGCGGAGTTTTATATGCAGACGCTCAAGAATGCAAACGTATGGTTGAAGAAGCTGGTATTGATGCATTAGCAGCAGCACTAGGTTCTGTACATGGGGATTACGATGGCGAACCAGTACTAGGTTTTGATGAAATGAAAGAAATCTCTGAATTAACTGGTGCTCCATTAGTATTACACGGTGGATCAGGAATTCCAGAATTCCAAATTAAAAAAGCTATTGAATACGGCCACACTAAAATCAACGTTAATACTGAATTACAACAAGTTTGGGCTAAGAAAACTCGTGAAGTTATCGCAAACAATGCGACAGTTTACGACCCACGTAAAATTGTTGGACCAGGTAAAGAAGATATTACTGCAACAACAAAAGCAAAAATGCGTGAATTTGGTTCATCTGGCCAAGCTTAATGCATGACTTTAAATAGATGATTAATGCCTTTTCCTTCGGGAGAAGGTTTTTTTGTTGAAAAAAAGCTGACTATGATCATTTTTTAGACACTATTTCGTTGCTTTTGACCTCTGCCGCTATATAACACAGCGATGACAGGATATGACAAAAATATTTTCTTGGTTAAAGTTGTTTCAACTTTCCGTTTGAAGCGTTTGTTTGGTCTATAATAGTTGTCAGATAAGGTGCGATGTAGTAGAATAGTGCTAATGTCTTACAGTTTTTTATACTGCCATAAAACTGAACAGGAGAGCATACATCCTCAAAAGCTGCGTATCAAAGAGCCCTTTTTTCTAAGTGGCCAGATTCGCTGAATCTTCGCTAGTCACCAATTTTATTTTCATTGATCTCATTTCTCATAGCACGGAACAACAAAACTACAAAAGTAGTTAGAGTAATATCATTTATCAGAGTGAGAAGAGATTTAGCGAAGAATCTTTTTTTGATTGTGGTCTTCCAATTTTTATGTATAGAGTAAGGGTAGTAGGCTGTCAAGAGAGTTACTAAGAAAACGAAAATCGTGTGATCCTTATTGAATAGAACTAGATTAATCATCCAAAAAAATAAAACGAACGTATAACTATAAGTGAGGTAATGAAACAAATGAAAAAAATTGTCATCCGTGGTGGTAAACAATTGTCTGGAGAAATCACCATTAGTGGAGCTAAAAACAGTACTGTCGCATTGATCCCAGCTACAATTCTTGCAGACTCACCGGTAACGTTAGAAGGTGTGCCTGATATTCAAGATGTGCACTCATTGATTGAAATATTAAATGATATGAATGTAAAAACGAATTTTGATGGTTCTACATTAGTGGTAGACCCCACAGAAATGATTTCGATTCCGATGCCCAATGGTAAAATAAAAAGTTTAAGAGCTTCTTATTATTTTATGGGTGCTTTATTAACTAAGTTTGGAAAAGGTGTTGTTGGTTTACCTGGAGGTTGTTTCCTAGGTCCTCGTCCAATCGATCAACATTTAAAAGGTTTTAGAGCTTTAGGAGCTACTGTAGACAATGAAATGGGAGCTATGTATTTAAAAACTTCAGAAGAAGGATTGACTGGAACGCGGATTTATATGGATGTCGTGTCTATCGGAGCAACCATTAATGTAATGTTGGCATCGGCTAAGGCAAAAGGCAAAACCATTATTGAAAATGCAGCCAGAGAGCCTGAAATTATTGATGTAGCTACTTTATTGAATAATATGGGAGCTAAAGTACGTGGAGCAGGTACGGATGTAATTCGTATCGAAGGTGTCGAAGAAATGCATGGCTGTCGTCATACGATTATTCCAGATCGTATTGAAGCAGGTACCTACCTAGCCATGGCTGGAGCAGTTGGGAAAGATGTTCTTGTACAAAGCGTTATCGTAGAACACATTGAAGGTCTATTAGCAAAAATGGAAGAAATGGGCGTACCGATGGAAATTGGAGAAGACAGCGTGCGTGTTAAAGAAGCGACTGACTTAAAACCTGTTTCTGTCAAAGCTGTACCTTACCCTGGATTTGCAACAGATTTGCAACAACCTCTTACTCCTTTACTGCTTAAAGCAGGCGGAGAATCGATCATCAAAGATACGATTTATCCTAAACGAGTTAAACATATTCCGGAATTAGTGCGTATGGGTGCCAAAGCGAGAGTAGAAAGTGATATTATTATCTTAGAGGGTCCAAACGAATTAACTGGTGTGGAAGTTGAAGCGAGTGATTTAAGAGCAGGAGCATGTTTAGTTACTGCCGGATTAATGGCTCAAGGAACAACGACCATCACTGGCGTTGAAAATATCCTCAGAGGTTATGATCATATCATAGAAAAACTGACCAACCTCGGAGCAGATATTGAAATGATAGAAGAATAGAGAGCGGAACAAACCGTTTAGGCCTTCGTAGAGTTCGACTTTCAGTTTTAATTGGGTGCTTTTCCCAATAAAAACTGAAAATCGAACTCATAGAAGAACTGGTTTGCACAGCTCATTTAATAGAGAGCAGAGAAGAGCGTTTAGACTTCCGTAGAGTTCGATTTTAACTTGTCATTGGCGTTTTTTGCCAATAACAAGTTAAAACGAAATCATAGGAAGGCTGCTCTTCGCAGCTCGTTTAAATAGAGAGCAGAGCGTGGCGCATGGCGCTTAGACTTTTGTAGACTTCATTTTTTCCCAACTAAAAGAAAAAATGAAGTCATAGAGAGTCTGCCATGCGCAACTCATTTTAATAAAAGACTGGAGTGAGGGGCAAATTTATGGATGAGATCTTAACATTGAAGGAATTAGAAAGCAAAACACTAAAGGAAATTTACCAATATGCTAAAGCATTAAAAATTCCCTATTATAGCCAAATGAATAAAAAAGAGCTTTCTTTAGCAGTTATTCGTGCACAGGAAGAGAAACAAGGCTTCTTTATTGTAGAAGGTGTACTGGATATTATGGACCAACAAGATTTTGGGTTTTTACGTCCAATCAACTACACACCTAGTAAAGAAGATATTTATATTTCCGGCTCTCAGATCAAACGTTTTGGTTTAAGAAATGGAGACAAAGTTTCAGGTAAAGCTAGACCTCCTAAACCATCTGAACGATATTATGGTTTGATGCACGTTAACTTAGTAAACGATAAGAATCCTGAAGATGCAAAAGAACGGTCACATTTTCCAGCCCTGACACCTCTTTATCCAGACAAACAGATTGTCTTAGAAACAGCTCAAACAAAGGTTTCTACTCGGATCATAGATGTCGTTTCTCCAGTTGGTTTTGGACAGCGTGGATTAATAGTTGCACCGCCAAAAGCTGGTAAAACAGTCTTGCTGAAAGACATTGCTAATGGAATTGCAGAGAATTATCCAGATGTCGAACTGATTTTATTGCTGATCGATGAACGACCAGAAGAAGTGACTGACTTAGAACGTACGGTTAAAGGTGAAGTCGTATCTTCTACTTTTGACCAAATGCCTCAAAATCATGTCCGTGTTTCGGAACTTGTTCTTGAAAGAGCTATGCGGTTGGTGGAAGATAAGCGAGACGTAGTGATTTTAATGGACAGCATCACTCGTTTAGCAAGAGCTTATAATTTAGTCATTCCTCCAAGTGGACGGACATTAAGCGGTGGTATCGATCCAGCTGCTTTGTACAAACCTAAAAAATTCTTTGGGGCTGCTCGTAATATTGAAGAAGGTGGAAGTTTAACGATATTGGCTACCGCTTTAGTCGATACAGGAAGCCGTATGGATGATATTATCTATGAAGAGTTTAAAGGGACTGGGAACTCTGAACTGCATCTTTCAAGAGAATTGGCGGAGAGACGTATTTTTCCGGCAATCGATATCAAAAAATCTGGAACTCGAAAAGAAGAATTGTTGCTTAGCGGAAGTCGCGTAGAGTCGATTTGGAAAGTACGTCATGCAATGACGGGAGAATCTTTAGAGTTTACGGATCAATTTATTCGAGCTTTAAGAAAAGCGAAAACAAATAATGAGTTCTTTGACACTTTCTCGGCTTCAGCATTGGCCCAGCCTAAAAACTATCGGAATAATCGTCGATAGCATTGCGATGGAGTAAAGTAAAAGACTCTTAATCAAGGTCAGAAAAATTAATTGCAATCATCTGCTAAACATGATAATATGCTATTGTTGTGAAAAAAACAGCGAATAACTCTGGTTCAGCAAATGATCCAGGGCATAAGGAGAGATATAACTATGAAACAAGAAATCCATCCAGGATATAATCAAGTTGTATTTATGGATACAACTACAGGGTACAAATTTTTATCAGGATCAACTAAATCTTCAGATGAAACAGTTGAATGGGAAGATGGAAACACATATCCATTAATCCGTGTTGAAATTTCTTCTGATTCTCACCCGTTCTACACTGGACGTCAAAAATTTACTCAAGCAGATGGACGTGTGGACCGTTTCAACAAGAAATATGGTCTTGCAGATACAAACAAAGAAAAATAAATCAACTATCCTTTATTGTGATGATTGGTCAAAACTCTTCGAAACTTTTTCGAAGAGTTTTTTTTGACTTAAAAATAAAATTGACGGACAGACTTAAGCGAGATTGTAACGTTATTTTCATCATATTGATACAGTATGAGAGGAATTTTGTAGTACAATAAAGATGACTATAACACGAGGAGAATGTATTGTGGAAAACGATTTTATTTATGTCCACTTGGACAGCGTCTCTAATTCAGTTTTGAACAAAGGGGTCAGCTTTTCAGGTTATAAGGACATTATACAACAACCACTGAAGAATTTATTGTTGCTGAATGCTGCAAAAGACACCGGCGAATACGATTCTCATACGGGCTTTCGGGTAATTCGTGGAGCACAAAAAGTGGAAGAATTTTTAACTAGTGAAGCTTACCACACATACATTAAAAAACTGGGCAAATGGATTGATTTTCAAAGCTTGGATTTATTACACGAATTAACACCTGTAGAAATCTCTGAATTGCTTTATGTTGCACATGCTTATACTTCGCTGCACTCACCTTTCTATTACAAGCTGCAAAATAACTTTATCGTACTTACCTTAGCAGATGGCTTTACAAAAATTTACTGTCGTGATTTAAATTTATTTTATGATTTTTTTGCTCGGGAAATTACGAATCGAGTAAATGAGTGTGTCAATGAAAAACGGATTCTATTTAAAAAACCGAAAAAAATCGAAACCATTCCACTTGAACTGACCCATGAACTGACACCTCTGTTGAGAGAAGGTGCTGCGCTGTCTTTTTCGAAAATAACTTCTCGAGACACTGTTTCAGAAATAGGGGTTTACTTAGTAGAAGATCGAGTTCGAAATTTGCAATCCCAAATGAAAGAAAGCGAGTTAATGTCTTTGGTGCTTTATGATCACCAAGAACAAAAGTGGTCAATCAAGGAATTGCAACCTTTGGCTCCAAGTTTGTAAAAGTAAGGACTACTAGCTGAAAGAAGTATCGGACAGCATAAAAAGGGCATTGTGTCACAAATATTTAACGCCCAGGAAACCTAGGATTCTAAATTGAAATATGATACAATTACAGCTGAATTATCGCTAATAACTGATTTATAATGATAAGTCCGAAACGTGGAGGAACAATAATGAAAATTTTTCTTTTATATGGTGGGAAAAGTGCAGAGCATGACATATCTATATTGACTGCATACTCTATCATTCAAGAAATTTATTATCAATATTATGAAGTGGAACCCATTTACATTACTCGAACTGGCCAATGGATTCGAGGACCGATTGTACACCAAGCGGATGAAATTACGTCAGCGAAAGCGTTGCGTATGGAACCATCAGAACAAAAAGGATTTACGAAAGATGATCTTGTATCATCAACCGGCCAACTGATTAAACCGAGCGAGATCCAAGAAGAAAATGCCGTCATTTTCCCAGCTCTTCACGGGCCGAATGGAGAGGATGGAACTGTACAAGGTTTATTTGAAGTGTTGAATATGCCTTATGTTGGGGCTGGAGTGTTAGCCAGCGCTGCCGGTATGGATAAGATTGTTACAAAACACTTATTCCATCAAGCGGGACTGCCCCAGGTACCTTATGAACCGATCACTAAATTTGATTGGGAAAACCAGCGGGAACAAGTCTTTATTCGTTGTGAAGGTTCATTGATTTATCCGATGTATGTTAAACCAGCAAACATGGGATCCAGCGTAGGAATCAATAAAGCCACTAATCGTGAAGAACTGGAAGAAGCCGTTCGTCAGGCCTTCCAATATGATCGCAGAGTGGTAGTCGAGCAGGGTATCGAAGAAGCGCGAGAAGTTGAGGTAGCTTTATTGGGTAATGATGACATTCATACATCTGTCCCAGGAGAATTACTGAAAGATGTAGATTTTTATGATTATGAATCAAAATACATCAGCAATGAAGTGCAAATGCAAATACCAGCTGCTTTAACCGAAGAGCTGACCGCTAAATTAAGGTCGTACGCAGTTCGTGCGTTCCAAGCGATTGATGGAAATGGATTAAGTCGTTGCGACTTCTTCCTAACCAATAATGGAGAGATCTTTGTAAATGAGATCAATACAATGCCTGGGTTTACTGCATATAGTATGTATCCATTATTGTGGAAAAATACAGGTTTGCATTACGGCGACTTGGTGGAAGAATTGATTCAATTAGCCTTGAAACGGTTTGAAGAACGCCAAGGGTTTCAACAAAAAAATTATGATGCAATGAAGTAAA
The DNA here is from genome assembly GCF_045528345.1 of Desemzia sp. FAM 23989. Classification (NCBI taxonomy): domain Bacteria; kingdom Bacillati; phylum Bacillota; class Bacilli; order Lactobacillales; family Carnobacteriaceae; genus Desemzia; species Desemzia sp. FAM 23989. Next base: position 91,330 of record NZ_JBGQQT010000009.1, read on the forward strand.
AGAAAAATAATAGGCTAAAGGGGCTTGACTATGCATTTTCAGTCCAGCCTCTTTTTTTATGGAGGAATAACAATGATTTCTTTATCAGTAAAAGAAACTGCCCAAGCTTTAAAGAGTTTAAACGACACAAGCAAATGGGATAATGTGGAAATTACAGCAGTTGGCTTTGATACTCGAAAAATGGTTTCCGGTTCTTTATTTGTTCCATTGATTGGAGAGAGCGATGGACATCAGTTTATCCAAAGCGCAATCGAGAATGGTGCAAAAGCTGCATTATGGAGTGCTCCTTTGGAAGATGCACCAGCAGATTTTCCGGTAATTCTAGTAGAAGATACATTAATCGCGTTACAAGAATTAGCCCATTATTATTTGAAAAAAGTGGGTCCTAAAGTGGTCGCTATTACAGGAAGCAACGGGAAAACGACCACGAAAGATATGACCGATGCTGTTATGTCCAGCCGTTACTGTGTTTATAAGACCCAAGGCAATTTTAATAACCAAATAGGACTTCCGATTACAATTTTAAGCATGCCTGCTGACACAGAAGTAGTGATTTTAGAAATGGGTATGAGCGACAAAGGAGAAATCGAAGTCCTCTCTCGAATTGCAGAACCAGATATTGCCATCATTACGATGATCGGAGAATCACACATCGAGTTTCTAGGTTCTCGCGCCAATATTGCAGATGCAAAGATGGAGATCACGTCAGGGATGAAAGAAAACAGCTTACTGATTTATCCGGGAGAAGAAGAATTATTGGAAGAAAGAGTAAAAAAATTAAAAGGGATTCAACGAAAAACGTTCGGTACCAAAGAGTCAAATGATATTTATCCGTTACAAGTGAAAAATCAAATGCGCGAGACGTCATTTGTTACAAACGTAGATTCATCTATTGAAGTGAAAATTCCTGTCTTGGGTACTTACAATGTCAATAATGCTCTAGCTGCTTTAACAGCGGGTATGGCACTGGATATCCCAGTTAAGGAAAGTTACACGCCTTTGGCTAAGTTTCAATTGACTAAGAATCGTACGGAGTGGGATAAAGGAATCAATGGAAGTATGATTTTGAATGATTCTTATAATGCAAACCCAACAGCTATGAAACTGGTCATCGAAAATTTCAGTCAATTAGAAAGCAATGGAAAAAAATACGTTGTTTTAGGGGACATGCTGGAACTGGGCGATTTGTCAGAAGAATTGCATGTCAGTGTCAAAGAGGCTTTGGATCCAACTAAAATCAATGAAGTTTATTTATATGGAGCGGAAATGAAAGTATTACAAGAAGCTTTGCTGAGTGAAGGACGATTTGCCAAAGAAAATATCCATCACTTTACAGGAGACAAACACCCTTTAATAGAAGAAGTAAAACAAAAATTAGCGTTAGATGATTATATTTTGATCAAATCTAGTTTTGGAACTGATTTATTATCAGTGGTTGAAGCACTGAAAGCAGAGTAGAATAAAATAAGAACCGGATGTGTCTATTGAACCCCTTTCATTTAATAAGGAAACGTGTTCATTGGATACTCCGGTTAAATTTGTTGCCAAATAAGCATTTACATGGTAATATTACACAAGTTGCGAACCGGCAATAAATAAAAGTAATGAAAACACTGAGGGTTTAAGTAGCTCAGAAACGCAGAAAATAAGTAGCTTGTAAATACAAGCCTTTGATATGAGAAGAAACTGCTGGTAACAACAGAGCTCAGTTGCCAGGATTTTATAAAGACTGACCATAGCAGGTGTCCTTGATGAAGATCAACGAAAAACCTGTTTTTTTTTGCAAAAACTCTCTTTCGGTTTTCAAAAATACGGGAGGAAAATTAGTTGAAATTTTCAGAATTAGGATTAGCACCAGATTTGCTTAAAGCAATCGAAAGAATGGGATTCGAGGAAGCAACACCTATCCAAGGACAAACCATTCCATTGGCATTAGAAGGAAAAGACGTTATTGGACAAGCTCAAACAGGAACTGGTAAAACAGCTGCTTTTGGTTTACCAATGTTACAAAAAATCGATAACAAAAACCACAATGTTCAAGGATTAGTTATCGCACCAACAAGAGAATTAGCTATTCAAACACAAGAAGAACTATTCCGTTTGAGCCGCGATAAAAAAGTCAAAGTTCAAGTTGTTTACGGTGGAGCTGACATTAGTCGCCAAATCCGTGGATTAAAAGACGGACAACATATTGTCGTTGGAACTCCAGGACGTTTATTGGATTTAATCAAACGTAAAGTATTGAAATTAAACAATGTAGAAACATTGGTTCTTGATGAAGCAGATGAAATGTTAAACATGGGATTCATTGAAGATATCGAAAGTATTATTCAAGAAACTCCAGCTGCACGCCAAACATTATTGTTCTCAGCAACAATGCCATCTGCCATCAAACGTATTGGCGTTAAGTTCATGAAAGATCCTGAACACGTTCAAATCAAAACAAAAACATTATCAAGTGCATTGATCGATCAATACTTCGTGAAATGTAAAGATTTCGAAAAATTCGATATCATGACTCGTTTGTTCGACGTTCAGACACCAGAATTGTCTATCATTTTCTGTCGTACTAAAAGACGCGTGGACGAAATCGCTAGAGGATTGGAAATGCGCGGATACCGTGCTGAAGGAATCCACGGCGACCTTTCTCAACAAAAACGTATGAGTGTATTAAAAGCTTTCAAATCAGGAAGAGTAGATATCTTAGTAGCTACTGACGTAGCAGCTCGTGGACTAGATGTTTCAGGTGTAACTCATGTTTACAACTTTGACATTCCTCAAGATCCTGAAAGTTATGTTCACCGTATCGGCCGTACTGGTCGTGCAGGTAAAGAAGGTATGTCTGTATCTTTCATTACACCAAATGAAATGGGTTACCTGCGTACGATCGAAAACTTAACTCGTAAAGCAATGACACCATTGCGTCCACCTTCAGATGCTGAAGCATACAAAGGACAAATCAAAGCTGCAATGGATCAAATCCAAGAATTGATCGATAAAAATGACTTGGAACGGTACGAAAAAGCTGCTCATACTCTATTGGAAGAATTCTCAGCTGAAGATTTAGCTGCAGCATTCTTGAAGAGTACGATTAAAGATTCCACTGAAATTCCAGTGAAAATCACTCCAGAACGTCCATTGCCAAGCAAGTCTCATAAAGGTGGCGGCGGTGCAGCCCGTAGTCGTTCAAAAGGCAAAAACTACGGAGACCGTCGTGGTGGCGGAAAACGTAACGATCGTCGTGGTGGCAACAGCCGCAGTGGCGAAAAACGTTATAGCTCAGACAAACGCCAAGGTTCATCAGTTTCATCAGATAAGAAAAAAAGCGACCGTCGTGGTTCAGGAAACGGTAAACGTGACTTCACGATTCGTCAAAAATAATCTATCCGTACGCAAAAGAGAGCAGATTTTCTGTTCTCTTTTTTGCATTTTAACGATGACAGAAAAACAATAGAAGTGTAAAAATGGATTTATTAAGAAATAATAAAATACTATAAATAGGAAGTGTTATTGCTATTCAAATGCCTCTTTAGAGGTGTATACTAAAGAGAAAACAAGAATGACTGCTTCAAAGGAGTTAAACATGATTATAGGGATAGGATTGGATATTGCAGAAATAAACCGGATCGAAAATGCGTATAATAGAAAGAACACATTTTCATCACGAGTTTTAACAGAGGAGGAGCATAACATTTTTTCCTTGTTAAAAGGGAAAAGACAGATGGAGTTTTTAGCAGGACGATATGCGGCAAAAGAAGCTTATTCAAAAGCAATGGGGACTGGGATTGGGAAGTTGGGCTTTAAGGATATTGAGATCTTACCTGATGCATCTGGCAAACCTGTAGTTACAAAGAGCCCATTTGATGGGAATGTCTTTTTGAGTATTACCCATACAGATTCAATTGCTGCGGCACAAGTAGTGTTGGAAAAGTAAATGAATAGGAAAGGAAGAGTAGCTTGGTTGCAGGAGAATACCGAAATACAGTTGCCGTTGTAGACAAAGACGCCATTCGTTGGAATATAGAGCAAGAAAAAAAACGTTTGACTGATGCTTCTTTACTTTATGCAGTAGTAAAAGCTGACGGCTATGGTCATGGGGCTGTAGAAGTTGCAAAAACAGCTCAAGAGGCAAAGGTAGATGGTTTTTGTGTGGCATTATTGGATGAAGCCGTTGAATTAAGAGAAGCAGGTGTTACGGAGCCGATTTTGATTTTAGGTTTAGTAGATCCACAGTATGCGGATCTTATTGTGGAAAATCAATTAAGTGTGACGATTGGGCGTTTGGATTGGATTGAAGAAGCTGAATCCGTTTTGCGTCAGAAAAACATCATAGGTTCAGTTGCTGTACATATCGCATTAGATACCGGTATGGGAAGAATCGGTTTTAGAACTGAAGAAGAAGTTAAAGAGTCGGAGCTACAAATACATAAAAGTGAACACTTCTTTTTAGAAGGAGTGTTTACGCATTTTGCAACAGCGGATAGTGAAGACAATACGCTGTTTATTCAACAGCAAGAACGGTTTAATGTTTTAATCAAATCATTTGATAAACTACCTGAAATAGTTCATACTGCAAATAGTGCTACGACTTTATATCATCCAAGCAACTCATCGAAATTGATTCGATTTGGAATCGCAATGTATGGTTTAAATCCTTCAGGTAATCTTATTCCCCCCCCGTATCAATTAAAACCAGTCTTACAATTGAAAAGCGAATTGATTCATGTTAAACAAATGCATCAAGGAGATTTTATCAGCTATGGAGCTACTTACCAAGCTGAAGAAGGAGAGTGGATTGGGACGCTTCCTATCGGTTATGCAGACGGCTGGCTTCGCGGTCTACAAGGTCAAGAAGTATTAGTGAATGGTAATCGTTGCGAGATTGTAGGAAGGATCTGTATGGATCAATGTATGATTCGACTGCCAGAAGAAACTCCTATTGGAACTGAAGTTGTTTTGGTAGGGAAAAGCGGACAAGAAGAAATTACATTGCAAGAAATTGCGGATAAAATGGATACGATCCATTATGAAATAGCTTGTGGTATTTCATCAAGAGTAAAAAGAAGATATGTCCATTAAGAATAATAGTTTGTGAATGAGTTTTGAACATTAAATGGATTCTCGAAAAACCTATTTTAATGTTTTAGATTACATGTTACTATAAGCTAAAGCTTGGTTTTTTAGCTTATTGGGTACTTGGTAATCTTTAGGAGGCAAATTCATGAGCAATAAAGAGTTTAAAGTTGTTGAAATACAATTAGAAGCGGATCTTTACGAACAAGTACAAGAATATTGCGCTTTGGAGGAACTTGAAGAAAAAGAACTAGTAAGCTGTTTTATGACAAAATTTGTTAAAGAAAAACTAAATATAATCGATACCCTGCGCAATGGTTATGCGGAAATGGCTGGAATCAATCTTGATATTTGTAATGAGTTTGAAGAATGCGAGAAAGAAGTCCTTTCCCAATACTAGCAGGTATTGCAGGAGGAGGTACCTATGGTTAAACGTGGGGACATATATTACGCTGATTTATCCCCAGTTGTAGGTTCAGAACAAGGCGGCATGAGGCCAGTGCTTGTGGTGCAAAATAATGTAGGAAATCATTATAGTCCTACTGTTATTGTTGCAGCAATAACTGCTAAGATACAAAAAGGAAAAATGCCGACCCATGTAGAAATCTCAGCTGAAAAGCATGGCATAGAACGTGATTCAGTGGTGTTGCTAGAGCAAATACGTACAATAGACAAACAAAGACTACGGGAAAAAGTAACTCATTTAGATTATGCGACAATGAAAGAAATCAATGAAGCTATTGAAGTTAGTCTTGGTTTAGTAAGCAAATTCAGTACTTAACTTAAATTTACTTATTCTAAAGAGTCGATCTTGCAAATGAATTTCATTTGCGAGAGAGGCTCTTTTTTGGTTTAAATGAGTGTGGAAGACATTGTTTTTTGAAAAAGGGGATGTTATGATAATAAAGTTGAAAACAGCGTGGTTCATCAACCATCCCACGTAAAAAAACTAGGAGGAACAAATAGATGAAAGTAAAAACTATGGTAATCAATGCCATTGTCGCAGCACTATATGTAGCTGTCACTTCGGTGATTGCTCCAATAGCGTATGGAGCTGTTCAGTTCAGAATATCGGAAATTTTTAACCATTTAGCGGTTTTTAACCGTAAATACATTATCGGAATCGTAGCAGGTGTTTTTATCGCCAATCTTTTTTCACCATTAGGGTGGTATGACATCATCTTTGGAACGGCGCATTCGTTGATTTCGTTGGGTGCGATGCTTTTGCTGACACGTAAAACGACAAATGTATGGATTAAGATGGCTATCAATACCTTAATGTTTATCCTTTTTTCCGGAATTATTGCTTGGGAATTAAAACTCGCTTTTAATGCGCCGTTTTGGTTGAATTATGCCTCAGTTGCTTTTGGGGAATTGGTTATTATGGGCTTGGGTGCTCCGATAATGAAAGTATTAGATGATAAAGTCCATTTCTCTAAACGATTAGAAACCAAATAAAAATACGCAACAGTCCACTAAAAAAACATCCCTTAAAGACCGGTCAGTCTTTGAGGGATGTTTTGCTAGTAAAGAAAATCTATTGGCTATTAAAACAAAAGATTAATTATTTAAACTCTCTTTTTCAATGACACGGAATCCTTTTTTATCTAAAGCGGTTGAAATTTGATTGACGGTCTCTTCAGTTACTCCAGGTTCTAAAGTAATGATCGTACGACGAATCAAATCTTCACGTTCAACATCTAACGTGATACAACTAGAGATAGAAGCAAATTTATTAATGATTTTTGAAATATTTGCCAAATCTCCTTTTTGTCCAGCAGAAGCAATAGTCAGTACAAAACTTCCATTGTCAATACTCCAGGATTGTTGTAGCATGGAAAGTAAAGAACTATGTGTTAAAATACCATAAAAATGATTATCAGAATCAAGTACAGAAATATAAGGCAGTTCTTTGATCGAGAAGAAGATATTAAAGAAAGAGTCATCCAAATGGACGTATTTAGTAGCGTTTTTTAACAAATGAGTTACAGGTAAATTCATGTCTCCACCGTTGGCTTTGTGACGATAGATATGCATTTTATAAATATTGCCTCGGAAAATTTGACCGCTCTCATCTAGGATAGGAACGCACCGATAGCCGGATTCTTCTAAGATCTCAATAGCTTCTTGAAGTGTGACGTCTTCATTAACAGTTGTTAAACTTTTTTTGGGGATACAGAGTGATTTAATGAGCATTTTGCTATTCTCCTTTAACCTTTATTTAATTTGATAATAACACATTATCAGTTTTCTAAACAGTTCTTTTGATATAATTTTTTCAGACAAATAGTAAATGATGCAATTAATTGAAGAAAGTAGGAAAAATAATGAATCAGAATGAAATGATGGATCGACCAGTTATCAATAATGATGTTCGAGAATTTTTACGAAATGCACAAAAACCATTAGCGGGAAAATTAGGTGAGATCGAACAAGACGCACATGAAAGAAGAGTCCCGATCATCCCGCATGAAACAGTTGTTTTCTTAAATTTGCTTTTAGGACAATTAAAACCGAAGCAGATTTTAGAAATTGGAACGGCGATTGGGTTTTCGTCTAGTTTAATGGCTCAACATGTAGGAGAAAAGGGACAAGTAACTACTATTGATCGCTATGAAAAGATGTTCCAAGAAGCTAAAGTGAATTATGAAGCACAAGGCATCACCGATAAAGTTACATTGTTGGAGGGAGACGCAGCAGATATACTTCCTACTTTAGAAGGGCCGTATGATCTTATTTTCATGGATAGTGCCAAATCAAAGTATTATGATTTTTTACCAGAATGTATGAGATTGCTGAAGGTTGGGGGAATGTTGATTGTGGATGATGTTCTTCAAGGGGGAACAATACTTGAACCTAAGGAAAACATTCCGCGTAAAGTTCGTACCATCCATCGTAAACTAAATCTCTTTTTGGATGTAGTCATGAAACATCCTTCTATAGAATCTAGCCTATTGCCTCTAGGTGACGGTTTACTTCTGATTGTAAAGAAAGATGAAACAGATTTTTCTTACTTGTTAGAAGAAAAAAAGGATTAAAAATTAAGTCAAACTGATACTATGCATTTTAAAAACAACCTCTGTCATTTACGAGAATTATAATGAGGGAGGCTTGTTTTTTTTAGGTTTTTATTAGTGAGATTAAATAATATATACATAGAGGTATTTGGTTTAGAATGAAAAATAGTTGTAAAATGAATATTTAGGATTGACGGAATTTAAAAAACTTGATATGATATAAAACGTTGCTGCTAGAACTACTGAGCAGAACAAAATAAACAATGTAAAATAATTAATTATATATATTGACATTGTTAATTGCAACATGGTATGATATTTAAGTCCTAAAGAAACGGATAATTTTATAAAATGAATTTTTATTCATTAAGTTGTTTTTTAAGAAAACGAAATAAAGGTTGACAGTTTCGATAGATGATGATATTATTTAGAAGTTGTGAAACAAAGTAATTGACCTTTGAAAACTAAACAAAGTAAGACGAACCAAACGTGTAAGAAAGTTTTGGCAAGTGCCAAAACAAACAAATTAGTGAATATTTATTCGCTAGCAATCAATTAATGAGCTACAAGCATCATTAAAATAAGCAGGCTTCGGTCTGCAACTTTTATGAGAGTTTGATCCTGGCTCAGGACGAACGCTGGCGGCGTGCCTAATACATGCAAG